>CAZIXP010000038.1:0-4269 GCA_964543245.1 uncultured Starkeya sp. | reverse complement strand
GCCGAGTACTTCCCGGGCGACGTCGTCGACCTCTCCGCCACGGTGGCCGATCCCGCCACGCTGCGGCGCTGGCTGGTGGCACAGCCGGGCGACGGCGAGCTGCTGATGGGCGATCTCGTCGTCGCGCCCCCGGGCGCGCCGCCGGACATCTCCATGCTCGACAGCGCCGAGCGCCTGCCCTGGGCGGGGCACACCGCCCGCCACGCGCTGGCCGATATCTACGCCCGCATCGCCGCCCAGACCACGACGCTGGTCTTCGTCAACACCCGCATGCAGGCCGAGCTGCTGTTTCAGGAGCTGTGGAAAATCAATGAGCTGAACCTGCCGATCGCGCTGCATCACGGCTCGCTCGACGTCTCCCAGCGGCGCCGGGTCGAGGCGGCGATGGCCGAGGGCCGGCTCAAGGGGGTGGTCTGCACCTCCTCGCTCGACCTCGGCATCGACTGGGGCAATGTCGATCTGGTCATCAATGTCGGGGCGCCGAAGGGGTCCTCCCGCCTCATGCAGCGCATCGGCCGGGCCAACCACCGGCTCGACGAGCCCTCCCGCGCGGTGCTGGTTCCCGCCAACCGCTTCGAGGTGCTGGAGTGCCGGGCGGCGCTGGATGCGGTGGCCGCGGGCGCCCAGGATGCGCGGGTGGAGCGCTCCGGCGCGCTCGACGTGCTGGCCCAGCATGTGCTCGGCATGGCCTGCGCCGGGCCTTTCGCCGCCGCCGATCTCTACCGCGAAGTGATCGCGAGCGAACCCTATGCCGCTCTGACGAAAGAGGATTTCGACGCGGTGCTGGATTTCGTCGCGACCGGCGGCTACGCCCTGCGGGCCTATGAGCGCTTCGCCCGCATCCGGCGGACCAGGGATGGGCGCTGGCGCGTCGCCAATCCGCAGGTGGCGCAGCAATACCGGCTCAATGTCGGCACCATCGTCGAATCCTCCATGCTGAAGGTGCGGCTGGTGCGGGCCGGGCAGGGGCCGCGGGCGCGGTTCGGCGGCAAGGTGCTGGGCGAGGTGGAGGAGTACTTCGTCGAGACCATGAGCCCCGGCGACACCTTCGTCTTCGCCGGCGAGGTGCTGGAATATCGCGCCATCGTCGAGGAGGAGGTGCATGTTTCGCGCACCGCCGCCACCGATGCCAAGGTGCCGTCCTATGCCGGCGGCAAATTTCCGCTCTCCACCTATCTCGCCGCCGGGGTGCGGGCGATGCTGGCGAGCCCGGAGCGCTGGGCGAGCCTGCCGCCGCAGGTGGCGGAATGGCTCGGCATGCAGCGCCTGCGCTCGCGCCTGCCCGGCCGCGAGGACCTGCTGGTGGAGACCTTTCCGCGCGCCGGCCGCTCCTATCTCGTCTGCTATCCCTTCGAGGGCCGGCTCGCCCACCAGACCCTCGGCATGCTGCTGACCCGGCGGCTCGAGCGCGCGCGGCTGCGCCCGCTGGGTTTCGTCTGCAACGACTATGCCCTTGTGGTTTATGGGCTTTCGGACCTTTCGCTGGCGGTGGCGCAGGGTCGGCTCGACCTTGCCGCGCTGTTCGACGCCGACATGCTGGGCGACGATCTCGATGCCTGGCTGGCGGAATCCGCCCTGATGAAGCGCACCTTCCGGCAATGCGCGGTCATTGCCGGGCTGATCGAGCGGCGCTTCCCCGGGCGCGAGAAGAACAGCCGGCAGGTCACGATGTCGAGCGATCTCGTCTATGACGTGCTGCGCTCGCACGAGCCGGATCACGTGCTGTTGCGGGCGGCCTGGGCGGATGCGGCGACGGGATTGCTGGACATACGGCGCCTCTCCGACATGCTCGCCCGCATCCGGGGGCGAATCGACCATGTCCCGCTCGACCGGGTGTCGCCGCTGGCGGTGCCGGCCATGCTGGAGATCGGCCGCGAATCCGTCTCCGGCGAGGCCGCCGATGCCCTGCTGGCGGAGACGGAGGCGGAGCTGGTGCAGGAGGCGATGGATGCTGGCCGATGAGTGCGGTGAGGTGGACGATGAGGCCGACCGGTGCGGTGGGTCCGCCATCGTGGCGCTCGCCGGCGCCGACCTCGCGCTCGATCCCGCCGGCGCGGTGTGGTGGGCGGCGGAGCGCGCGCTGATCGTCGCCGACCTGCACCTCGAGAAAGGGTCCGCCTTCGCCGCCCGCGGGGTTATGCTGCCGCCCTATGACAGCCTCGCCACGCTGGGCCTGCTGGCCCGGCTGGTGGAGCGCTGGCGGCCGCGCACGCTGATCGCGCTGGGCGACAGCCTGCACGACCGCGGCGCCGGCGCCCGGCTGGGGCCGCAGGAGCGGGAGGCGCTGGCGGCGCTCGGCCGCGGCCGCGAGCTGGTGTGGATCGCCGGCAACCACGACCCCGACCCGGCGCCGCAGCTCGGCGGCACCCACCTGCCGGAGCTGAGGCTGGGTCCGCTGGTGCTGCGGCACGAGCCGGGCGCGGTGGCGGAAGGCGATGGCGGGGAACTTGCCGGCCATTTCCACCCGGTGGCGCGGCTGGTGCGGCGGGGAAGGGGCATCCGGCGGCGCTGCTTCGCCGGGGATGCCCGGCGGCTGGTGCTGCCGGCGCTCGGCGCCTATGCCGGCGGGCTGAACATCCGCGATCCCGCCCTCGCTGCGCTGTTTCCCGGCGACTACATCGCCTATGTAACCGGCGCGGCGCGCACCTACCGCATCGCCCACCATGCCTGCGTGCCGGACCGGCGCTGAGGCGCCGGCGGAGCGCAGGTCGGCCGGCGGTTGCGGCACGGTTCAGGAGGGCGGGGCGGCGAGGTCCCAGTCCGGCTTGCGGGCGGCGACGTTGGCGCGGCGGTCGGTGTCGGCGGGCTCCCAGGCCAGCGCGGCGCCGCGCTGGGTCCGGACGGTTTCGGGATCGAGCCGGCTCGCCACCTCGTCGCGCCGCTGCACCGCCTCGGTGTCGCCGCGACGGGCGGCGATGGCGAACCAGCGATAGGCCAGCGGCAGGTTGCGGGCGAGGCCGAGGCCGCGACCATAGAGCACGCCCAGATTGTACTGGCTGTCGCGCACCCCGCGCTCGGCGGCGCGGGCGAACCAGACGGCGGCCTCGGCATAGTCGCCCTGCTCGCCCAGCAGCACGGCGAGGTTGTGCATGGCGCGGACATTGCCGGCCTCGGCGGTGGTGAGGTAGAGCGCGCGGGCCCGCGTGGCGTCGCGCGGCAGACCCGGCGCGCCCTTGTCGAGCAGCGCCGCGAGGCGGAAGCCGGCGGGCACCGAGCCTTTGGCGAAGGCGAAGGCGAACCATTGCGCGGCAAGCGGCGGGTTTTCCGCCACGCCGCGGCCATCGGCATAGCGCAGACCCACCTCATAGGCGGCGTCGGCCTCCCCGGCCAGGGCGGCGGCGCGGAGCGCGGCATTGCCGAGGGCGGCCGGGGGCGCCGGCGGGACGGGCGCCGGGGTCGCGGCGGTGCCGGAGGCCGGGGCGCCGGCCGGGCCCGCCGCCGGCTTGCCGCCGGCCTGCGTGTCGGCGGGCGCGACCGAGGCGGCCGACCCGGGGTGCCCGGCATCCGCGCCGGCAGCCGTGCCGCCCGGCATGCCGGCATTCGCGCCGGCCTCGACGTGGGCAGGGGGCGGGACCGGGGCGGCCTGCGGCGCGGCGGGGGCGGCCGCTGCGGGGGCGGGAACCGCGGCTGCCGCCGCGGGGGCGGGGACAGCGGTTGCCGCCGCGGGGGCAGCAATCGCGGCTTCCGCCGCGGGGGCGAAGTCGGGCTGCCAGATCAGCCGCAGTTCCGCCAGCGCCTTCAGCATCGGGCTGTCCGTCAGCTTCGCCCCGCCATAAGCCAGTGCGCCGCCGCCGCTCAGCAGCACGGCGATGAGCCCGGCGCGCCGCAGCAGGCGGACCAGCGGGGAGGCCCGACGCGGCGAGTCCACCGCGTCCTCGTCCTCCTCGTCGAACACCTCGACCTGCGGCGCCTGCGCGGCGCGGCGGGCCGCGGCGATGAAGCTGCTGCGGCTCGGCGCGGTGCGGGCGTCGTCCTCGCCGGCAAAGGCCGGGGCGGGGCGGGCGGCGGCGCGGGGGGCGGCCACTGCGACCGGGGCGCCGGAGCCGGGCTCCAGCGGCAGGTCGTCGTCGACGGCGGGGTCAAACGCCATCACCTCCGGCGCCGCCTGCCGCGCGGGGCGGGACGGCCCGGCCGCAACGGCCGGGGCCGGATAGGGCCCGGCTGTGGCCGCCGCCTCGTCGAAGCCGCCGGTGAAAGGCCCGGCGAAGGTCTCGGCGTGCCGGCCGCCGGCCTCGGCCTGCCCGCCGGCCCGGGCGGGGGTGTCCGCTT
>CAZIXP010000037.1:24846-32005 GCA_964543245.1 uncultured Starkeya sp. | reverse complement strand
CCCCGCCCCTGTTCCCGCCGAACCGGGACCGATGCGGACGCCGCAGGAGGGGGCGCCGCAGGGAACGCCCGCGTTGTGGCGGCGCGCCGCCGCGGCGGCGGCCGGCCTCTCCCGGCCGGACCCGGCCTCTCCCGCCTTTCCCGGCGCGGCGGCCGATCTCGGCTCGGTCCACCGCCACCTGCTGGCCGGGCTGGCCGCGATCGTCCTGCTGTTCGGCTGCGTCGGTGGCTGGGCCGCTGCCACCGATCTTGCCGGCGCTGTCATCGCCAGCGGGCAGGTGGTGGTGGAGAGCAACGACAAGAAGGTGCAGCACCCCACCGGCGGGGTGGTGGGGGCGCTGCTGGTGCGCGACGGCGACCATGTCGAGGCCGGCGACGTTCTGCTGCGGCTCGACGACACCGTGACCCGCGCCAATCTCGCCATCGTCACCAAGAGCCTCGACGAATGGACCGCGCGCCTCGCCCGGTTGGAGGCCGAGCGCGACGGCACGGCGGCCATCGCCTTTCCCGCCGGGCTGACGGCGCGGGCCGCCGACCCCGAGGTCGCCCGCGTCATCGCCGGCGAGACCCGGCTGTTCGAGCTGCGCGCCGCCGCCCGCGCCGGCCAGCAGGCCCAGCTCGAGGAGCGCATCGCCCAGCTGCGGCAGGAGATCGACGGGCTCGGCAACCAGATCGAGGCCAAGGGCGAGGAGCTCGACCTGATCGCCGGCGAGCTGGTGGGCGTGCGCAAGCTCTACCGGCAGAACCTCGTCGCGCTCCAGCGCGTCACGGCGCTGGAGCGCGAGCAGGCCCGGCTGAAGGGGGAGCGGGGCCAGCTCATCGCCGCGACCGCGCAGGCGCGCGGCCGGATCAGCGAGACCGAGCTGCAGATCCTGCAGATCGGGCAGGACCTGCGCAGCGACGTCGCCAAGGACATCCGCGAGAGCGAGGGCCGCATCGCCGAGCTGGTGGAGCGCCGGGTCTCGGCGCAGGACCAGCTCGGCCGCGTCGAACTGCGGGCGCCGCAGAGCGGCATCGTGCATGAGCTCGCCGTGCATATGGCGGGGGCCGTGGTGACGGCGGGCGAGGCGGTGGCGACCATCGTGCCGGATGCGGACCGGCTCACGGTGGAGGTGCGGATCGCGCCGGAGGACATCGACCATGTCCGCCCGGGCCAGACGGCGTGGCTCCGGCTGCTGGCCTTCAACGCCCGCACCACGCCGGAAGTGTCCGGCACGGTGGAGCGGGTCGCCCCCGACCTCACCGCCGACACCCGCTCGGGGCGGGACGGCTATGTCGTGCGGATCGCCATCGACCCCGCCCCCGCCGGCGCGGACACGCTGCGGCTGGTGCCCGGCATGCCGGTCGAGGCCTTCATCCAGACCCCCAGCCGCAGCGTGCTGGCCTATTTCACCCAGCCGCTGATGGACCAGATGCGGCGGGCCTTCCGCGAGCATTGACGGCCGGCGACCCCCGCAAGGCCGCCGCGGCGCCTCTCGCACGGGCATCTGCCGCGCGATTGCACAGGCCCGGTCCGATCCTTGAAACGGCTTCTGGCGAGGCGAAAACTGCCTCGTTTTTCACATTGCACCGGATCGGGCGGGACTCTAGCGTTCCCTCAGGAGAGCGGCGGTCGCGCGGTCAGGCCGCGGCACCGGCCGCCGGCGACCGGAGACGCGACGTGCCACGACAGATGCATTTCATCGGCTTCTGCATTGCCGGACCGAACTGGCACCACAATGGCAGCTGGCGGCACGATGAAAGCGACGCCCTCGACGCGCTGAACCCGGCCCGCTACGAGAACATCGCCCGCATCCTGGAGAGCGGGAAGTTCGACGGGCTGTTCTTCGTCGACGTGCTGACGCTCTATGACAGCTTCGGGCAGAACTTCCGTGCCAATATCCGCCAGCCCGGGCAGATGTTCATGCTGGAGCCGGTGCAGCTGCTCGCCGCCATGGCGCGGGTGACGACCCATCTCGGGCTCGCCGCCACCATGTCGACGGCGTTCTACCATCCCTTCCACATCGCCCGCACCTTCGCCACGCTGGACCACATCAGCGGCGGCCGGGCCGCCTGGAATATCGTGACCTCGGCCAATGACCGCGAGGCGCAGAATTTCGGCCTCGACCGGCTGATGGAGCGCGGCCTGCGCTACGACCACGCCGAGGAGGTGCTGGAAGCCTGCCACGCGCTGTGGAACAGCTGGGACGAGGACGCCCTCATCCTCGACCGGGAGAAGGCGATCTACGCCGATCCCGACAAGGTGCACTATGTCGACTTCGAAGGCCGCTGGGTGAAGACCCGCGGCCCGCTGCAGACCCCGCGCTCGCCGCAGGGCAGCCCGGTGCTGATGCAGGCCGGCTCCTCCGAGCGCGGGCGTGACTTTGCCGCGCGGTGGGGCGAGGTGCTGTTCACCCTGCAGCACGACAAGGCCGACATGCAGGCCTTCCATGCCGACATCAAGGCGCGCATGCAGAAATATGGCCGCCCGCCGGAGCATTGCGCCGTGCTGCCGGCCATCGACATCGTGGTCGGCGAGACCGAGTCCATCGCGCGGGAAAAGGCGGAGTACCTGAATTCGCTGGTCAGCCCGGAACTCGGCGTGGCGGAGATCGCCAACCACACCGGCGTCGACCTCTCCGGCTATCCGCTGGACGAGCCGCTGAAGGACATGGAGATCACCCAGGGCTCGCGCGGCGTGTTCGACGTCATCCTGCGCGGCAGCCAGAGCAAGAACCTCACCCTGCGCGACGCCGGCCGGCACTACGCCATCAGCGAACTCACGCCCCAGCTCGTGGGCACGCCGCAGATGATCGCCGACCGCATGCAGGACCTGTTCGAATCGGAGGCGTGCGACGGCTTCGTCATCGTGCCCTCGCTGACCCCGAGCGGCTATGTGCAGTTCGTGAAATCGGTAGTCCCGGAGCTCCAGCGCCGCGGTCTCTACCGGAAGGACTACACCGGCCGGACCTTCCGGGAGAACCTGCGCAGCTGAAAGACGGCGGAGCGCGGACTACCGGTATTTTGTGAAAATTTCTGTCTCGTTTTCACGAAATACCGCCTCCACCACCTGTCCAGCCACCCGAGCAACGCCGAAATCCCCGCTTCGCGGCACCGCAGCACGGCGTTGCCGCGAAGCCGAAGGCGCTTGTTCCGCAAAGCCGGCTTGACACCTTCATCAAAATGAAAAATTCTCGCCTCGTTTCACGGGACAGAGGCAGGCATGGCCGAGAGCGGCACCACCGCGCAGAACGACCGGGCGGACGGCCTGTTCCGCGCCGCGCTGGCGCTGCCCGGCACCGCCGTCACGCTGGGCCTCATCCTGTTCGCGCTGGGGCTGCTCGCCCTGCTGGCGTTCCGGGTCAATGACGGCTCGCTGTTCGGCGCCGGCATCACCTTCGGCAATTTCCGCACCCTCGCCGCCGAGCCGCTCTATGGCCTCGTCATCCTGCGCTCGCTGGTCATTGCCGGGCTGGTGACGCTGGCCACCGTCGTCACCGCTTTTCCCGTCGCCTATTACCTCTCCTTCCATGCCCGCGCCCGGGGGCTGATCCTGTTCCTGGTGACGCTGCCGTTCTGGACCAGCTATCTGCTGCGCGTCTTCGCCTGGAAGATCGTGCTGGCCTATAATGGCGTGCTGAATTCCGGGCTGATGGCGCTCGGCATCTGGAGCGAGCCCTCCACCGCCCTGCTCAACACCCCCGCCGCCGTGGTGCTGACGCTCGCCCACGCCTATGCCCCTTTCGCGATCCTGCCGATCCTGGTGGCGCTCGATGCCATTCCCCGCTCGCTGGTCGAGGCGGCGGCCGATCTCGGGGCCGGCCCCTTCACCATCTTCCGCCGCATCATCCTGCCCAACGCCATGCCCGGCGTGCTGGCCGGGGCCGTAGTGGTGTTCGTGCCCACGGTGGGCGACTACGTCACCCCGGCGCTGGTCGGCGGGCCGGCCAGCACGATGATCGGCAGCCTGATCCAGGCCCAGTTCGGCAAGGCGCAGGACTGGCCGTTCGGCGCCGCGCTGGCGGTGGTGGTGATGCTGGTGATCCTCGCCGTCATCCTGCTGGTCCGGCTGGCGGACCGCCGCTTCGGGAGCCGCACGTGAGCGCCGCCGCGGCACCGGGCGGCGGGGCACCGGGCGGCGGGACGGGCCGGCGCTGGCTCGGCCTCTACGTGCTGGCCTATCTGGTCTTCCTGTACCTGCCAGTGGCCCTGATCCCGCTGTTCTCCTTCAACGATTCGATCCAGGCGGCCTTCCCCCTGCAGGGCTTCACGCTCGGCTGGTACCGCGGCCTTGCCGGCAACGGGGCGCTGCGCGCGGCGCTCGGCACCAGCCTGCTGATCGGGCTCTCCGCCGCCTTCCTCGCCACGCTCTGCGGCCTCACCATCGCCTATGCCGAGCTGGCGGTCGGCTCCCGGCGGGCGCGGCTGGTCGCCCTGCTGGCGCGGATGCCGATCCTCATTCCCGGCGTGGTGGTCGGCATCGCGCTGCTGGTGGTGGTGAACCTGATCGGCCTCGGGCCCTCGCGGCTGGCCATCGTGCTCGGCCATGTGCTGGTGGCGCTGCCGACGACGGTGATCGTGATCCGCGGCAGCCTCAGGGCGGTGCCGCCGAGCCTGCCGGAGGCCGCCCGCGACCTCGGCGCCTCGGAAGCCGCGGTGTTCGTCCGCATCATGCTGCCGCTGGCGCTGCCGGCCGCCGCCTCCGCCTTCATGCTCGCCTTCCTCACCAGCTTCGACGAGTTCATCGTCGCCTTCTTCCTGGCGGGCACCGACCCGACGCTGCCGCTCTACATCTGGAGCCAGCTCCGCTTCCCCAAATCCCTGCCCACGGTCATGGCGCTCGGCACGGCGATCCTCGCCGCCTCGGTGCTCATCGCCGCCGCGGCGGAGATCCTGCGACGCCGCGGCCTGCGGCGACTGCCGTCCTGACGATCCCAGAAGAACGCCCACAGCGTCGACCAGAGGAGAATCCCCATGCCGCAGACCACATCCCGAAGGGTCCTCGCCCGGATCCTTTCCGCCGCGCTCGCCTGCACGACGGCGCTGCCGCCGCTGGCGGCGCAGGCCGCCGACAAGCTGACCTATTTCACCTGGTCCGGCTATGAGCTGCCGGAGTTCAGCACCGCCTTCAACGAGGCCCATCCCGACGGGGTGGAGACCTCCACCTTCGGCGACGACGACGACGCCTTCACCAAGGTGAAGGCCGGCTTCCGGCCCGACCTCGCCCATCCCTGCTACGACAAGGTGGCGCGCTGGGCCAAGGAAGGCCTGATCGAGCCGATCGACACCGCCCGCATCAAGAACTGGGACAAGATCTTCCCGGTGTTCCGCAACCTGCCGGACCTGCAGGCCGGACCGGGCAAGGTGTGGATGGTGCCGTGGGACTGGGGCAACACCTCCATTCTCTACCGCACCGACCTGGTGAAGGACCCCGCCGCAAGCTGGAACCTCTTGTGGGACAAGGCCTATGCCGGCCGCATGGCGACGATCGACGCGGTCCACGACACCCCGGTGGTCGCCGCTCTGCTGGTGGGGGTGAACCCGTTCGACATGTCGGCCGCCGACATGGAGAAGGTCGCCGCCAAGCTGCGCGAGCAGCGCCCGCTGCTCTCCAGCTACACCACCGACATGACCTCGGTGGAGCAGGCGCTCGCCAGCGGCCAGCTCGTCGCGGCGATGACCTGGAACGCCTCGGCCGTGGCGCTGAAGAAGCAGAACGTGGCGGTGGACTTCATGAAGCCCAAGGAAGGCATGCTCACCTGGGCCTGCGGCTTCGTGATGCTGAAGGACACGCCCCACGCCGACCTCGCCTATGACTTCATCAACAGCCGGCTGGAAGCCTCCTCCGGCAAGAAGCTGATCGAGGATTACGGCTACGGCGCCTCCACCACCTCGGCCTTCGCCGCGGTGCCCAAGGAGACGCTGGAAAGCCTCCAGCTCCCGGCCGATCCCGAGGTCACGCTGAAGAGCACGGTGTTCACCGGGCCTATGAAGCAGGCTGACGATCTGGCCAAGATGTTCGAGAAGGTGAAGGCGGGCGGCTGATCCTCCCGCCCCGCCCCGGCGCCACGCGGCGCCGGGGTTCGCGACCGCCGACAGGGACCCGTGAATGAGCGACGCTGTGGACGTGACGGACAAGACCGGACGGGACGCCGACGAGGCCGACATCCGGGTGGGGCGGCGCGTGCGCGCGCTGCGCATCGCCCGCAACCTCTCGCTGGCCGATCTCGCGGCCAGGGCCGGCATCTCCATCGGCGCGCTCAGCCAGATCGAGCGGGGCATGACCTCGCTGCGGGTGCGGGTCATCTGGCCGCTGGCCGCCGCGCTCGATGTCGAGCCCTCCGCGCTGATCGTCGCTGACGAGGCGGAAGAGAACGACCTTTATTGCGTGCGCGCCGGCAAGCGCCGGCCGCTGCCGGTGCAGTCGGAAGGCATCGCCAAGGACCTGCTATCGCCGCCCGGCGCGGTGCTCACGGGCATGCTGGTGACGGTGGAGCCCGGCGGCGGCACCGAAGGCTACGCCCATTCCGGCCACGAATTCGGCCTCGTGGTGGAAGGCGAGATCGAGCTCACCGTCGATTCCACCCGCTACCTCCTCAAGACCGGCGACAGCTTCGCCTTCAAGAGCACGCTGCTCCACGCCTTCCGCAACACCCGGGCCGAGCGCTGCAGCATCGTGTGGGTGAACACCCAGAAGGTGAAGGAGAGCCGCGATGGCGAATGAGGCCCTGCTGCGGCTCGACGGGGTGAGCAAGCGCTTCGCCGGCGGCGTGCTGGGGCTGGACGACATCAGCCTCGACATAGCGGAAGGCGAGTTCCTGAGCCTGCTCGGGCCTTCCGGCTGCGGCAAGACCACGACGCTGCGGGTGATCGCCGGCTTCGAGGCCCCGACCGCCGGCCGCCTGCTCATCGACGGGCGCGACATCACCGCGCTGCGCCCCGCCGCGCGCCCGGTGAACACCGTGTTCCAGGACTACGCCCTGTTCCCGCACATGAACGTCGCCGAGAATGTCGGCTTCGGCCTGTCGCTGCGCCCGATCGAGGGCGCCGAGCGGCGCCGCCGGGTCGCCGACGCCCTCGCCCGGGTCGGGCTGGCGGAAAAGGCGAGCCAGCGGGTGCAGGCGCTCTCGGGCGGGCAGAAGCAGCGCGTGGCGCTGGCCCGCGCCATCGTCTGCCAGCCG
>CAZIXP010000037.1:1632-24836 GCA_964543245.1 uncultured Starkeya sp. | reverse complement strand
CGGCGCTCGACGCCAATCTGCGCGAGCAGATGCAGCTCGAGCTGAAGCGGCTGCAGCGCGATCTCGGCACCACCTTCGTCATGGTGACCCACGACCAGACCGAGGCGCTCTCCATTTCCGACCGGATCGTGGTGATGAATCGCGGCCGCATCGAGCAGGCCGCCTCGCCCGCCACGCTCTATGACCGCCCCGCCACCCGTTTCGTCGCCAGCTTCATCGGCGCCATGAACCTGCTGCCCGGCCGCATGACCGGGGCCGGGGCCGAGGGCGCCGCGGTCGAAGCCGGCGGCATGAGCCTGCGGGTCCCGCTCACGGCGACGCCGCCCGTGCCGCCCGGCGACATTCTCGTCGGCATCCGCCCCGAGGACGTCCAGCTCGGCAGCGAGGCCGGCGCCGCCGGCGTCGTCCCGGGCACCGTCGAAGGCACCTCGTTCCACGGCCGCAGCCTCCGGGTGCATCTGCGCCTTGCCGGCGGTGCCGATCTCATCGCCGACGTCTCGCGCAGCGCCCTTCCCTCCGCGGTCGCGCAGGGCGAACGTCTGTTCGTTTCGATTCGGCCCGGCGCCGCCTGCGCGCTGCTGCCGGCAGAACGCTGATACCCGTCTTCGCCGCTCCCACAGGACCTTGCGCCATGAGCCATCACCTCCAGTTCTTCATCGACGGCCAGTGGGTCGACCCGGTCGAGCCGCGCCGGCTCGCGGTGATCGACCCCTCCACCGAGGAGGCCTTCACCGAGATCGCGATCGGCACCGCGGCGGATGTCGACCGCGCGGTCGCCGCGGCCAAGGCCGCCTTTCCCGCCTTCGCCGCGACCAGCAAGGCCGAGCGGCTGGCGCTGCTGAAGCGCATCCTCGAGGTCTATAACGAGCGCTTCGACGACATCGCCGACGCGGTGAGCCGCGAGATGGGCGCCCCGCTGTCCTTCGCGCTCGACAGCCAGGCCTGGGCCGGGCGCGCCCACATGGAATCGACCATCGCCGCCTTCGAGGCGTTCGAGTTCGAGGAGAGCCGCGGCAGCACCCGCATCGTGCGCGAGCCGATCGGGGTCTGCGCCCTCATCACCCCGTGGAACTGGCCGCTGAACCAGATCGTCTGCAAGGTCGCCCCGGCCATCGCGGCGGGCTGCACGGTGGTGCTGAAGCCCTCCGAGATCGCGCCCATCAGCGGCATCATCTTCGCCGAGGTGATGGAGGCCGCCGGCGTGCCGGCCGGGGTGTTCAACATGGTCAACGGCACCGGGCCGGAAGTCGGCCAGGTCATGGCCGGCCACCCGGATGTCGACATGGTGTCCTTCACCGGCTCGACCCGCGCCGGCATCATCGTCGCCAAGACCGCCGCCGACACGGTGAAGCGCGTCGCCCAGGAACTCGGCGGCAAGTCCGCCAACATCATCCTGCCGGACGCCGATTTCGAGAGCGCGGTCAGCAAGGGCGTCTCGGCGTGCTTCAGCAATACCGGCCAGTCCTGCGACGCCCCCACCCGCATGCTGGTGCCGGCGGACCGCCACGACGAGGCGCTCGCCATCGCCCGGGCCACCGCCGAAACCGTCAAGGTGGGTGATCCGCGCGCCGCGGAAACCGATCTCGGGCCGGTGGTCAGCGAACTCCAGTTCGGCAAGATCCAGCGGCTGATCGAGGCGGGCATCGCCGAGGGCGCGACGCTCGTCACCGGTGGCCCCGGCCGGCCGGAAGGGCTGAACCGCGGCTATTATGTCCGCCCGACCGTGTTCGGCCACGTCACCCCGGACATGACCATCGCCCGCGAAGAGATCTTCGGCCCGGTGCTGTCGATCCTGTCCTATGCCGACGAGGACGACGCGGTCGCCATCGCCAACGACACCGTCTACGGCCTCGCCGCCTATGTGCAGTCGACCGACCTCGACCACGCCCGCAAGGTCGCGCTGCGGCTGCGGGCCGGCTCGATCTATCTGAACTACCCCGCCTGGGACACCCTGGCGCCCTTCGGCGGCTACAAGCAGTCCGGCAACGGCCGCGAATATGCCGACTGGGCCATTCACGACTTCACCGAGATCAAGGGCGTGGTCGGCTGGGGCTGAGCCGCGGCAGCCGGACGCCGGAGCCTCGCCTGCGGGCGGCGCTCCGGCGGCGGCGAACCTCAATAGGCGAACCTCAATAGCTGGTGTCGACCGCCATCTGGATCTCGCGCAGCCGCGCCCATTCGCGGCTGAAGCGCTCCAGCACCTCGCCGCCGCGCTCCGCCGCGGTTGCGGTGACGGCCGCGTGCAGCGCGTCCGCCATGGGCGGCCAGCGGAAGACCTCGGCACGGGACAGGCCCGCCGCGATCAGCCGGCTGCGGACCTCGGGGGTGCGCACCGCCGCCAGCGCCCGGACCATGCCCCACACATCGTCAGGATCGACGATCTCGGCGGCGCTGCCCGCCACCTCGGCCAGCGAGCCGCCCGGCGAGCACACCACCGGGCAGCCGGTGGACATCGCCTCCGCCACCGGCAGGCCGAAGCCTTCATAGCGCGAGGGGAACACCAGCGCCTCCGCCCCGCCATAGGCGCAGGCCAGCTCGTCGTCGGAGAGGTAGACCTGCCGCACATCGATCCCGGCCGGGAGCCCGGCCAGGAACGCGGGCTGGATGGCGGGCTCGCCGCCGACGCACAGCACATCGACCGAAGCGTCCCGGCCGGCCCGCAGCGCCTCGAACAACAGGCGGACATTCTTGTAGCCGAGGTGCTGCTCGCGGGCGCCCACCACCACGTAATAGGGCCGGTGCAGCACATAGCGTCGGCGAAACGCCTCGATCTCCGCCGCCGGCCGCGGACGGAACACGTCGGCATCGACGCCGGGATGCGCGATCGACATCCGGTCCGCGGGAATCTCCGGGTAGAACCGGGCCAGATCCTTCGCGGTCGAACGGGAGATGCACAGGAAGCGCCGCGCATGCGCGATCGCGATCTCCTTCTCCCGCCACATCCGGGCGGAAAGGTCGAAGCCCAGCACCTCCGGGATCATGTCGTGCACCATCAGCACGGAGGGCAGCGTGATCGGCGTGGTGTAATAGGTCGACATGAACACGTCGGCCCCCACCTCCCCGCCGATGCGGTCGATCATGAAGGAATCCGCCGCCGTGCTCTTGGCGTTGTAGGAGGGGAAGGCCAGCTTCTGGACGCCGGGCAGCTCCGGCAGGCCGCCGCGGTCCAGCACCGCGATCTCAAGACCGTCGCGGCCGACGAGGAGCGGAATGAGGCTCGCCCACACCCGGGCGATGCCACTCTGCGCCAACTGGAAAAAGACGCCATCGACCAGCAGCTTCATGAATCCCCTCCCCCATCGCGCCCCGCCGCCGAGGGGCGGTCAGAACCGGTCCTTGATCGTCCGCAGGGCGCCCTGCACCTGGGCGAAGCGGGTGGAGTCGGACGCCCGGTAGCGGCCGCCGATGGCCGCGGCGAAATCCCCGTCCGACATGGTGAGGAACGGCGAGATCAGGCGCCGGGCATAGTGCCGCCGCAGCCGCCGCGACTCCTGCACGCCCCGGGTCTCCGGCGAGGTCGAGATGCCTTCCGGATTCTGGAAATAGACCACGTGGGGGTCGTTGATCTTGAAGAAGCGCTTGCCGGCCAGCGCGCAGCGCAGCCAGAACTCGTAGTCGCCGGCCGAGCGATAGCTGATGTCGAACGGCCCCAGCTCCCGATGGAGCCTCGCCCGCCACATCGGCGCGTTGTGGGGCGAGTTGAAGCACAGCAGGTTGTTCGGCGTCACGATGGGCAGGTCGCTCTTGAAGCCGAAGGCGGCGACCGCCTCGAAGTCCAGCTCGCCGTCGAAGCTGTAATAGAAGTCCTGATAGACCACGTCGGCGAAGTCGTGGGCGTCGAGCGCCGCCGCCTGCAGCTCCAGCGAATCGCGGCGGCGCAGGTCGTCCAGATTGGTGTTGGTGAGATAGGCGCCGCGGGCGAGGCGGACGCCCTCGTTCCAGGCATCGTAGATGCCGATGCGGTAGTTCATCCGCTGGTAGACGATGTTGGGATAGACCGCCTGGTAGCGGCGGATGATCTCCTCCTCGCCCTCGGGCGAGTTGGCGTCGATGATGATCAGCTCGGACTGATCGAAGATGCTCTGCGACACCATGTTCTCGAGGAAGGCCTCGAGATAGCGGCGGCCGCGGTAGAGGCTGGCGATGGCCGAGACCCGGTAGACGCCGCTGTGCTGGAAGCGGCGCGCCTCCAGCGGCACCGCCGGCGGCTTCGGCGGCCGGGGCGGCAGCTCGGCGGCGCGGGCCACCCAGTCGGACCGCTTGAGGATTTGCGTCGTGCCGGCCAGCCGGAAGGCGTCGGGATCATACGAGGCCTCGGTGCAGGACCGGGAGCGGTTCACATGGTCGACCACCAGCTGGCGGATGAGCTGCGTGCGACGGTCGGGATCGCCCTGGAGATAATGAACATAGGCCTCCAGTTCCGCCGGCTCGGTGGCGGAGTTCTGGAACAGCAGCTCGGCGATCTGTACGACGAACTCGCCATCGGGCAATGTGTCGAGCACATCGGCGCCGGCGGCGCCCGACGGCGGGCCGGTGATCGGCTCAGGCGCCGCGACCGCCTCCGGCTGGGCCCACAGCAGCCCTTGCGCCAGGCGCGCCACGCGCTGCGGCGACACCCGGCGGCGCACGACAAGAAGGTAGAACAGCCGGCAGAGCAGCAGGAAAGCCTTGTGCCGGGACGGACGGTGCGGGGGAAGCGGCGACAGGCCTTCCGACGCCGCCAGAAACCACT
Organism: uncultured Starkeya sp.; assembly: GCA_964543245.1. Taxonomy (GTDB): domain Bacteria; phylum Pseudomonadota; class Alphaproteobacteria; order Rhizobiales; family Xanthobacteraceae; genus Ancylobacter. Next base: position 20,104 of record CAZIXP010000037.1, on the reverse strand, counting down.
CGCCCTCCATATGCCCTACCTCGGATCAGCCGCCCTCCCCGCTCTATCTTTTCGCTCCACCCGTGTCGAGGCGCGGCCGGCTTTTTCATGTCGGGATGCCTGCCCGTATCGGGCCGCGCCGCGTACCGACCGGGCGTTCGCCGCCCGGGCCCGCCGGGCGCGCCGCGGCAAGCGGCAGGGCCTGCACCTTAGAGTTCCTATAAATCATTGATATTGCCGCGCTTTTCTTCTTCTCCTACAAATCGTGCCGACGGCCTGCTTGGCGGTTCTGGCGTGGAGGTTCACGGGTGGCAGTCGAGGTGGAAGCGGCGTTCGGTCGCCACGGGCCGGAACTGGGGCGATTCCTGCGCCGCCGGCTCGCCGACTCGCACCTCGCCGGCGATCTCGTGCAGGACACCTTCGTCCGCGTGATCGAGCGGCCCGACATCCGCGTTGCCGACTGGCGGGCCTATCTCTTCACCATCGCCCGCAACCTGCTCGCCAACCACGTGAAGCAGGAATCCCGCCGCCGCACCGAGCCGGTTCCCCATGAGTGGATGGCGGACATCGCCGCCGACGCCCCCTCCCCCGAAGACGCCGCCGATGCCCGGCTGCAGCTCGACCGGCTGCGGCGCATCGTCGACGCACTGCCGCCGCGCACGCGCGACATCTTCGTGCTGAACCGGGTCGACGGCCTGTCCCATGCCGAGGTCGCCCAGCGGCTCGGGATCTCCGAAAGTTCGGTGCAGAAACATCTCGCGCAGGCCATCCTGCACGTGACCCGCCAGCTTCGGGCGCGGTAGAGCCCTTTCAGGCGAATGGGCTCCGGTTCGCGGGACGAACATGCCTCATCGCCACAGGTGAGAGCGTTCCGGCAGCCCTCCTTCGCCCGGACGGCCACAAGCTGGCGTTGAAACGAGCTGGCTTTGAGACGGGCTGGCTTTGAACGGCCTGGCTTTACGGAAATCGCCGGCCCGGTTGTCTTCATCGCTGTGGTGGGACGGCGTAGCAGGAATGGGCGGGCGCGTGGCGGCGGACGGGGCAGCGGACGGGAACCGGGCGGCGGACATCGAGGCCGAGGCGGCGCAGTGGGTCGCGCGCCTCGACGGGGGTCCGCTCACCGCGGAGGAGCGCGCGCGGTTCCGCGGCTGGCTGGAGGCGCACCCTGACCATCGCCCGGCCTTCGAAGAGGCCCACGCGACATGGCGCAGCCTCGGCGGCCTGCGCGGCTCGACCGGCTGGCGGCGGCCCCGCCCCCAGCCGCGCCGCTCCCGTGCGGGGGTGGCGGTGGCGCTGGTGGCCGGCCTGCTCGGCCTCGGCGCGCTGCTCTATGGGCCCGGCGGGCTGTGGATCGGCATCGCCGCCGATCACCGCACCGCCACCGGCGAGCAGCGCCATCTGCGCCTGCCCGACGGCAGCGAGGTCGAGCTCGGCCCCGACAGCGCCCTCGCCCTGCACTATTCCGCCGCGGAGCGCCGCGTGACGCTGCTGGCGGGGGAGGCGTTCTTCCGCGCCAGCCCGCTCGGCGCCGACGAGGCCCGCCCCTTCGTGGTCGAGGCCGGCGGCGGCGCGACCACCGCGCTCGGCACCGAATTCACCGTTGAACTCGGCGGCGACGGCGCCGAGGTGGTGGCCGTGCAGCATCAGGTGCGGGTCGCCATGGCCGAGGATCCCGCCGTCGGGGTCGTGCTCTCGCCGGGCGATGCGGTCAGCTACCGGGAACGCCGGCTCGGACCGGTGCGGCGGATCGACATCGACGCCGCGACCGCGTGGCGCCGCGGCCTGCTGGTGTTCGACGCGGTGCCGCTCGATCACGTGGTGGAAACGCTGAACCGCTACCGCCGCGACCGCATCGTCGTGCTGGGGCAGCCGCTCGCCGACCGCCGGGTGACCGGGGTGTTCCGCACCGACGACCTCGGCGACGCCATCGAGACCATTTCCGGCGAGCTCGGCATCCGCGTCCGCGCCATCCCGCCGCTGGTCACCGTCCTCTACTGAGGCGGTGCAGAATTTTTACGGTCACGCCGCCGTGAGTTGTCTCCCCTTCTGAGAGGCCCGGGCGCATGGCGCCGGGCGAGGCGGAAGGGACGGAGCTCCATGGCATTTCAGGCGCGCGGCATCACCCGGCACGACAGGCGGCACTGGCTCGGCGGCGCCTGTCTCAAAGCGCTGGTGCTGGCGGGCCTGTCGGCGGGGCTGGCCCTGGCGCCCGCCGCGGCGCAGGCCCAGCCGGCGGCGATCGCTTTCAACATCCCCGCGCAGGAGTTGAACGGCGCTGTGCTGGCCTTTGGCCAGCGGGCGGGCATCCAGGTGTTCTCCGATGCCGCGCGGCTCGCCGGCCGCCGCTCCGGCGCCGTGGTCGGCACCCTGACGCCGGCGGAGGCGCTGGGGCGCCTGCTGGCGGGAACCGGCCTCACCTATCGCTTCACCGGGGCGAACCGGGTCACCATCGTCGATCCCGCCGCCGCCGGCACCGCGGCCGGCGGCGGTGGCGAGGGCGAGCTTCTCGGCGCGGTCGACGTGCAGACTGACGGCACCGTCGGCTATGTCGCCACCACCAGCACCGCCGGCACCAAGACCGACACCCCGCTGATCGAGACCCCGCAGTCCATCTCCGTCGTCACCCGGGAAGAGCTGACCGACCGCAACGTCCAGACCCTGCTCGACGCGGTGGCCTACACCCCCGGCGTGCGCACCGGGCAGAGCGGCTTCGATCCGCGCTACGATTCCTTCGCCATCCGCGGCTTCGACGTGACCTATAACGGCATCTACCGCGACGGGCTGCGGCTGCCGGGCGCCAATATGGCGATCTTCAAGGTCGAGCCCTATGGCGTCGAGAGCGTCACCGTGCTGCGCGGGCCCAGCTCCGCCCTCTACGGCCTCGGCTCCCCCGGCGGCCTCGTCGACATCACCTCCAAGCGGCCGGTGGACAAGCCGTTCGGCGAAATCGAGTTCATGGGCGGCAGCTGGGACTGGCTTCAGGCCCAGTTCGACATTGGCGGCCGCCTCAGCTCCGACGGGTCTCTGCTCTACCGCCTGACCGGCGTCGCGCGGGATGCCGGCTCGCCGAACACGCTCGGCGACGGCGACAACGACATGTACAACATCGCCCCGGCGCTCACCTGGAAGCCCTCGGAAAGCACGACGATCACCTTCCTCGGCGAGGCGCAGAAGTCGAAAACGCCGGCCGCCATGCCCTATTACGCCTGGGCCGGCGCCCCCAGCAGCGCGTTCAGCCAGAGCTCGTCGGACTACAACGCGCTCGACCAGGACCAGTACCGCATCGGCTACGCGCTGGAACACGAGATCAACGAGGTGTTCAAGGTCCGCCAGAACCTGCGCTACGGCTATGCCGACACCTCGGTGCGCTACAACGGCATCTCGTCGGTGGACTATGACGCCGACCTCGCCAGCCGCTACACCGGCTATGTCCACGACAGGCTCAGCTCCTTCGTCGTCGACAACCAGCTCCAGGCCGATTTCGCCACCGGCCCCGTCGAGCACAAGCTGCTCGTGGGGCTGGATTACTCCTATCTCTATCTCGACAGCGGCATCGGCTACGGCACCGCCTCCGACATCGTCTATTCCACCGGCCAGCCCACCGGGCCGGTGTCGGACCCGGATTTCAACGCCTCGCGCTACCAGCAGACCCAGAACCAGACCGGCCTCTACATCCAGGAACAGGCGAAGGTCGACCGCTGGATCCTCACGCTCACCGGGCGCCAGGACTGGGTGAGCACCACCAATGACAACCTGCTCGACGACACCAGCCAGAAGGTCGACGACAGCGAGTTCACCGGCCGCGTCGGCCTGACCTATGTGTTCGACAACGGCATCGCCCCGTATGTGACCTATTCCACCTCCTTCGCGCCCAATCTCGGGGTGGACCAGCAGGGCAACGCCTTCTCGCCGACCACCTCGCGCCAGATCGAAGGCGGCGTGAAGTTCCAGCCGGCCGGCTTCGACGGCTACTTCACCGCGGCGGTGTTCCAGATCAACCAGGAGAACGGCCTCGTCACCGACGAGACCGACCCGCTCTATCAGGTGCAGACCGCCGAGGTGCGCGGGCGCGGCTTCGAGCTGGAGGCGGTCGCCAATCTCGGCGCCGGCTTCAAGGTCCGGGCGGCCTACACCTATCTCGACCTCGAGAACGTCGCCGGCGATTCCGAAACCATCGGGCTCTCGCCTTCCGGCGTGCCGCAGAACAGCTTCTCGGTGTGGGGGGACTACCAGTTCCAGCCCGGCTCCAAGCTCGCGGGGCTCGGGGTCGGCCTCGGCGTGCGCTATATCGGCGCCACCTGGGGCGACTCGCTCAACACCTTCGAGAACAGCGCCGCCACCCTCGTCGACGCCAAGCTGAGCTACGAGCTCGAAAACCTCGCCGCCCGCTTCAAGGGCTGGAGCGTGCAGGTCAACGCCGAGAACCTGCTCGACGAGGAATACACCACCTGCGACGCGGGCTACTGCTATCTCGGCGACCGCCGGACGGTGCTGGCCGGGCTGAAGTACCGCTGGTGAGCCGGGTGCTCCCGAGCGACGGGCGGCGGGGGCTCTCCCGCCGCGCCCTGCTGCAGGCGGCGACGGCGGGCGCCCTCGCCGGCGGCCCGGCTGCGGCCATGCCCGCGGCGCCGGCCCGCATCGCCACGCTCGACTATGGTCTGGCGGAGACGCTGCTCGCGCTCGGCCGGCCGCCGCTGGCCATCGCCGAGGCTGACGAGTGGGCGGTGTGGGTGGTGGACCCCCCGCTCCCCGCCGGCACGGTCAATCTCGGCAGCGCGCTCGAGCCCAATCTCGAGGTGCTCACCGCGCTGCGGCCCGACCTCATCCTCACCACACCCTATCTCGGTCGAATCACTCCCATCCTCCACCTCATCGCACCGACCCGCCGCTTCGCCATCTACGCCCCGGAGGTCGGCGCGCCCTATGAGGCGAGCGTCGCCGCCACCCGGCAGCTGGCGACGGAACTGGGAGTCGAAGGCGCGGGCGAGCGTCTGGTCGCGCAGGTCGAGGCCGCATTCGCTGAAGTGCGGGCCCGGCATGAGGGCCGCGCCGGCGAGCCGGTTTTCGTCGTCAATTTCATGGATGCCCGCCACGTCCGGGTCTATGGCGAACACAGCCTTTTCGACGCGGTGCTGCGCCGCTGCGGGCTCGCCAATGCCTGGCAGGGACCCACCAATTACTGGGGTTTCGCCACGGTGGGCATCGAGCAGCTCGCGCAGATGCCGGCGGCGCGGCTGCTGTATCTGGAGCCCGTCACGCCGGATGTGCTGGGCGCCCTGGCGCGCAGCCCGCTGTGGAACAGCCTCGGCTTCGTGCGCGCCGGCCGGGTGCAGCGGATGCCGGCGGTGCTGATGTTCGGCATGCTGCCCTCGGCGCAGCGCTTTGCCCGGCTGATCGATGCCGCCCTCGCCAGCGCCACCGGGAGCGACGATGGTGGCTGAAGCGCGGCTGCGGCCCTTCCTTCCACCGCTCCTGCTGGGCCTGGCGGCCCTCGCCGTCACCGCGCTGACGCTCGCGGCACGGATGCCGCTGGCCCAGATCCCCGAGGCGCTGCTGGCGCCAAACACCAGCGATATCAGGCAGATGCTGCTGCGCTACAGCTATGCCCCCCGGCTGGTGACGGGCCTGCTCTGCGGGGCGGGGCTCGGGCTTGCCGGCGTTCTGCTGCAGACGAGCCTGCGCAACCCGCTGGCCTCCCCCTCCACCCTCGGCGTTTCGGCGGGTGCCAATCTGGCTCTCGCGGCGGCGACGCTCTGGGCGCCGGGCCTGCTGGCGCCGGGGCGGGAATGGGTGGCGCTCGCCGGCGGCCTGCTCGCCGCGCTGGCGGTGCTGGCGCTGTCCTGGCACCGCCGGCTGAACCCGCTCACCGTCGTGCTCGCCGGCATGGTCGTCAGCCTCTATTGCGGCGCGCTGGCCGCCCTGCTCGCCCTGTTCGAAACCCATTATCTCGCCGGCCTCTTCATCTGGGGCGGCGGCTCGCTGAGCCAGCAGGACTGGTCGGCGGCGGCCTTCCTCGCGCCGCGCCTCGCCGCTGCGGCACTGGGTGCGGCCCTGCTGCTGCGCCCGCTCGCGCTGCTGACGCTGGACGATGCGCAGGCCCGCAGCCTGGGCGTGCCGGTGTCGCTGGTGCGCCTCGCCGCGCTGGGGCTCGGCGTCGCGATCGCGGCCTGCGTGGTGAGCGCGGTGGGGGTGATCGGGTTCATCGGCCTCGCCGCGCCGGCGCTCGCCACCGCGGCCGGCGCCCGCCGCCTCGGCCCGCGCCTGCTGGTCGCCGCCCTGACCGGGGCGACGCTGCTCTGGCTGACCGACCAGTGCGTGCTGCTGCTGGCCGGCGCGGCGGGCGACATGGTGCCCACCGGCGCGGTGACGGCGCTGTTCGGCACCCCGCTGCTGCTCTGGCTGCTGGCCCGGCCCGGGCGGCTGGGTCTCGCCCTGCCCACCCCCGGGGAAGCGGTGGCACGGCGTGCCGCGCCCCGCCGCCTGCTGCTGCTGGCTGCCGGCCTGATCCTGCTGCTGGGCCTGTCTCTGACGCTCGGGCCGGGCCTTGAGGGATGGCGCTTTGCCCCCGCCGAGGCGCTGGAAGGCCTGCTGCCCTGGCGGGCGCCGCGGGCGCTCGCGGCTCTCAGCGCCGGGGCGATGCTGGCGGCGGCCGGCAGCCTGCTGCAGCGCGCCACCGGCAACCCCATGGCCAGCCCGGAAGTGCTGGGCGTCAGCGCCGGCGCCGCCTTCGGGCTGGTAGCGGTGATGTTCCTGCTGGGCGAGTCCGGGCGGATGGTCCAGCTCGGCGGGGCGGCGGCAGGGGCCGGGCTGGCATTGGCCGCCATCCTCGCGCTCGGCCGGCCCGGCAGGGGACCACCGGAGCGGGTTCTGCTTGCCGGCATCGCCCTCGGCGCCATGTTCGACGCGGTAGTGACCGCGCTGCTGGCAAGCGGCGACCCCCGCGCCGCGCTGCTGCTCAACTGGATGACCGGCTCCACCTATGGCATCGGCTGGCCGGAGGCGCTGGCAGGGCTGGGGCTGGCGCTCATCGGCGCTGCGGCGCTGCCGCTGCTGGCCCGCTGGCTCGATATCGTGCCGCTGGGGCGGGACATGTCGGCGGCGCTCGGCCTTTCCCCCCGGCTCGGGCAGGGCGGGGTGCTGCTGGCGGCGGCAGCGCTGGGGGCCGCGGCGACGCTGATTGTCGGGCCGCTGACCTTTGTCGGCCTGCTCGGGCCTCATCTCGCCCGCCGGTTGGGCCTGCAGCGCGCCCTGCCGGAGGTGGCCGGCGCCGCGCTGGCCGGCGCCCTCGTCATGGTGGCGGCGGACGGGATGGGCCGCTCCATCGCCTTTCCCTGGCAGATCCCCGCGGGACTGGCCGCGACCTTCATCGGCTGCCCCGCCCTGATGTGGCTGCTCGCACGGAGACCTCACGCATGATCCCACCTTCCGCCCTGCCCGCCGCAATCCCCGACACCATACGTTTCTACCGCGCCGGTCCCGGCTGGGGCGAGCCGTGGCGGCTGTTCCTCCACGTGCCGCGCGGCGAGCCGCCGCCGGAGGGGTGGCCGGTGCTGCACATCCTCGACGGCAATGCCGTGATCGGCACGGCGGTCGATGCGCTGAGGGTGCAGTCGGCCTATCCGCTCGGCACCGGCGTGCATCCCGGGGTGATCCTCGCCATCGGCTATCCCACCGAGGATGCCTATGACAGCGTGCGCCGTTCCTGGGACATGGGGCCGCCGCCGGGCCAGACCTATCCCCCGCACCGCGAGGGCGGGCCGCAGGTGCGCACCGGCGGCGCCGACGACTTCCTCGCCTTCATCGAGGGCGAGCTGGCGGCAGAGCTGGCACGCCGGGTGCCGGTGAACCCGGCGCGGCGGGCGATCTTCGGCCACTCCTTCGGCGGGCTCTTCGTGCTGCACGCCCTGTTCCGCCGGCCCCACACCTTCGCCCGTCTCATCAGCGCGAGCCCGGCCATCTGGTGGGAAAGGGCCGGCATCGTGCGCCATGCCGAGGCCTTCTGCGCCGCGCCGCCGCGGGACCTCGATGCCCGGCTTCTCCTCCTGGCCGGCGAATATGAGCAGAAGCTCGCGCCGTTCCAGATCGGCGCCGCCGACGCGGAGAAGCGGCTGGCGGCCTTCGAGGAAAGCCGGATCGTCGACAACAGCGCGGCCATGGCCGCCCGACTGTCGACGGTGCCGGGCCTGACGAGCGTCTACGCTGCCATTCCCGGCGAAACCCACATGTCGGTTCTCCCCCAGGCCATCAACAGGGCGATCGGCTTCGCCTTCGGTACCTGCCATGCCGGCTGAGCCCAAGGCGGCCTTCACGCTGGAGGCGGCCGGCTTCTCCGTGGCGGGGCGGGCGCTGCTTCATCCGCTCGGCCTCGAACTGCCGGCAGGCCGCATCACCGGCCTGATCGGCCATAACGGCTCCGGCAAATCGACCCTGCTGCGGCTGCTGGCGCGCCAGCAGCCTGCCAGCACCGGACGCGTACTGTTCGGCGGGCGTGATCTCGGCGCCTGGGGCGAGCGGAGCTTCGCCCGCGAGGTCGGCTTCCTGCCGCAGGCGACGCCCGCGGGCACCGGGCTGCTGGTGCGGGAACTGGTGGCGCTGGGGCGCTATCCCTGGCACGGCGCGCTCGGGCGCATCACCGCCGCGGACCGGGTGGCGATCGCCGAAGCCATCGAACGCACCGGCCTCGCCGCTCTGGCCGGGCGGCAGGTCGACACGCTGTCCGGCGGCGAGCGCCAGCGCGCCTTCCTCGCGATGCTGGTGGCGCAGGACACCGGCTGGCTGCTGCTCGACGAGCCCATTTCGGCGCTCGACATCGCCCACCAGATCGACATCCTCGCCTTGACCGGGCGGCTGGCGCGCACGCGCGGCGCCGGCGTGGTGATGGTGCTGCACGACATCAACATGGCGGCCCGGTTCTGCGACGAGATCATCGCGCTGCATTCCGGCCGGCTGGTGGCACGGGGAACGCCCGACGAGGTGATGCGGCCGGAGCGGCTGGAAGCGATCTATGGCGTCGGCTTCGACCGGGTGGAACGGGCGGCGGGCGAACCGGCGCTGTGCTACCCCCGGCTGCCGGCGGCGGCCGATGGGGCCGGGCGCCCGTTCCCGATCAGGCGAGGAAGTCGTCGAGACTGACCTTCGGCGCCGTCACGAGGTCGGCGATGCCGTCACCCGTCCGGTCCGGCCCGGAACCCACCGCGGCGGAAAACGCGTCGTCGCCAGCCGCATCCGGCTGGCCGGCGGCAGGAAACTCGAAGGAGAGCGCCTCGTCCGGCGCCTCCCGACCGCCGGTGTCGATGCCGGAAAAATCAAGAAGATCGGACGCGCCGTCTTCCCCCGTGGCGAGCAGAAAGCCGTCCGCCGCCACCGCATCAAGGGAGGCTGCATCCGCCGAGGGATGGAGTATGGGAACTTCGGCAAAGCCGATGCCGATCGTCTCCGTCGGCGTGTCGTCGCCGCCGGGGGTGCCGGCGATGCTGACCGCCTCGGACGCGCCTTCCGACAAGGGCTTGGGCGATATCGGCAGTCCCGGCTCGGTGAAGTTGAACCCGATTTCTTCCGTCGGGCGGTCATCGCCGCTGCTGCCGCCGGGGGTGCCGGCGATGCCGACCGGGCCGGACGCACCTTCCGACGAAGGCCCGGGCTCCTGCGGCTTGGTGAAGCTGAAGCCGATGTCCTCCGGCGGACGGTCATCCCCGCTGCTGCCGCCGGGCACGCCGGCAGTACCGGCCGCCGCGGCGGCGGAGAGATCGAGGTCACCGGTCGGGCCCATCGGGCAACTCCCTTGATGAGAACGGCGTAGAGGTAGCATATAAAGCGCTGGTAGCGGGAGCGGGACCGGTATCACGCGGGCGGGAGGACGATCACGCCCGCGTGTTGCGAGCTCTTCCTGTGCTGCGTCACGCCGTCCCTTGCCGAGCCGCCAACCTCATGAATGCGCCGACACCCCCTGTCCCGGCCGCCGCCGCCGCATGGCGCGCCTGCGGGCCCGAGCCGCGGAACCGGCCGTGAGCAGCCCGGCCGCTGCCGGCGAGACACCGGTCGCGCGCGCGCTGCGCGAGGTGCGCGGCGCCCTGCTCGGGGTCGGCATGCTGAGCGGGGTCAGCAACCTGCTGATGCTGACCGGCCCGCTCTTCATGATCCAGATCTACGACCGGGTGCTGGCGAGCCGCAGCGTGCCGACGCTGGTCGCGCTCAGCGCGCTGGTGCTGGTGCTGTATGTCGGCCTCGCCCTCATCGACATCCTCCGCAGCCGGGTGCTTGCCCGCATCGGCGAGCGGATCGACGAGACGCTGGGTCCCGCCAGCTTCCGCCTCGCGCTGGAACTGCCGCTCGGTCCCCCGCAGGGCGGCGCGGCCCGGCCCGTGGGCGACCTTGACCTGATCCGCAGCTTCCTCGCCGGGCCGGGGCCGCTTGCGCTGTGCGACCTTCCGTGGCTGCCGATCTATCTCGCCGTGGTCTTCGCCTTCCACCCCTGGCTGGGCTGGCTGGCGGTCGGGGGCTCGGCCCTGCTGATGGCCAGCACCCTGGCCAATGAGCTGGCGATGCGCGCGCCGGTGCAGGAGGCCGCCGGCCTCGCCGTTCGCCGCAGCGACCTGATCGAAGCCGGGCGGCGCAACGCGGAGGCGCTGCACGCCATGGGCATGACCTCCGCCTATGCCGCAACCTGGAGCCGGATCAATGACGGCCACGGCCGGCTGCGCCTGCGCATCGCCGACATCGCCGCCTTTCACGGCAGCCTCACCCGCGTGCTGCGGCTGGCGCTGCAATCGGCCGCGCTCGCGCTCGGCGCGCTGCTGGTGATCCGGCAGGAGCTCTCGCCGGGCGTGATGATCGCCGCGTCGATCGTCATCGCGCGGGCGCTGGCCCCGATCGAGCAGGTCGTCGCCAACTGGCGCGGCTTCGTCGCCGCACGGCAGGCCCGGGCGCGGCTGGAGAGGCTGCTCGCCCGCCCGGCCGGGGCGGAACCGCTGGCGCTGCCGCCCCCCTCCGCCAGCCTCGTCGTCGAGCGCATCGCGGTCGCGCCGCCGGGATCGAGCCGCCCCTCGGTGGTGGAGGCCAGCTTCCGGCTGGAGGCGGGCCAGGGCCTCGGCATCGCCGGGCCGAGCGGCTCGGGAAAATCGAGCCTCGCCCGGGCGCTGGTGGGCGGCTGGCCGTGCCTGCGCGGCACCATCCGGCTGGATGGCGCGGAGCTGCGGCAGTGGCGGCCGGAGGCGATCGGCCGCCACATCGGCTATCTCCCGCAGGATGTGGAGCTGTTCGACGGCACCGTCGCCGAGAACATCGCCCGCTTCGAGCCCGGCGCGCCGGCGGCGGAGGTGCTGGCGGCCGCCCGCAACGCCAATTGCCACGAGATGATCCTGCACTTCCCGGAGGGCTACGACACCCGCATCGGGGTTGCCGGCACCGCGCTTTCGGCCGGCCAGCGCCAGCGCATCGGCCTTGCCCGCGCGCTGTACCGCAAGCCCTTTCTCATCGTGCTGGACGAGCCCAATGCCAGCCTCGACATGGAAGGCGAAGCGGCGCTTGCGGCCGCCATCCTCGATGCCCGCCGCGGCGGCGCCATCGTCATCGCCATCGCCCACCGCACCCAGCTGCTGGGCACGCTCGACCAGCTTCTCATCCTGAAGGACGGGCGGGTGGCCGATCTCGGGCCGCGGGCGGAGGTGATCACCCGGCTGAAGATGCCGGCGGAATGAGGCCCATGAACGCCTTCTCCCCCAGCGAAAGCCCCGCGGCGCCTCACCCCTCCGTCCCGGCCGCGCCCCCTGCCCCGGCGGCGGCCTCGCCGGCGAAGCGGGCGATCCGGCGCGAGCTGGCCATGGGCTTCGGCATCGTCGCCCTGCTGGTCGGCGGCCTCGGCGGCTGGGCGGCGACCACCGAGCTCGCCGGCGCGGTGATCGGCCACGGCACGCTGGTGGTGGACGGCCGGGTGAAGCAGGTTCAGGCGCGCGACGGCGGCGTGGTCGTCGCTATCGCCGTCAGGGACGGCGATCATGTCGCCGCCGGCGACCTGCTGGTCCGGCTCGACGACACGCTGACGCGGGCCAGCCTCGCCATCATCGAGGACCAGATGCTGCATCTGGCGGCGCAGCGCATGCGCCTCATCGGCGAGCGCGACGCCGCCGCCAGCCTCGTGGTCCCGGAGGCGTTGGGGCCGGCCGGCGACGATTCCGGCGAGGCCGCCGGCCTTGTCGCCGCCGAGCAGGCCTTGTTCGACGCCCGGCGCGACCTCGCCGCGGGCCGGAAGCGCCAGTTGCAGGAGCGCATCGCCCAGATCCACCGCGAGGTCGAGGGCCTGACCGAGCGGCGGGAGGCCAAGACCGAGGAACTCGGGTGGAACGCGCAGGAACTGGAGAGCATCCAGACGCTGCACCGGAAAAACCTCGCCACCCTTGGCCAGGTGGCGGAGCTGAGCCGCCTGCGCGCCCAGCTTCTCGGCGAGCATGGCCAGCTCGTCGCCGAAATCGCCCGCGCCGACGGGCGCATCGCCGAAACCGAGCTTCAGATTCTCGAGATCGAGCAGACCCGCCAGACCGAGGCCATGGCCGGCCTGCGCGAAATCGAGGCGAAGCTCGCCGAACTCGCGGAGCAGCGGGTCGGCGCCCGCGACCGGCTGCAGCGGATGGAACTGCGCGCGCCGCAGGCCGGTATCGTCCACGACCTCGCCGTGCACACGCTGGGCGGTGTGGTCGCGCCGGGCGAGACGGTGATGCAGATCGTGCCGAGCGCGGAGGCGCTGGTCGCCGAGATGCGGCTGAACCCGGCCGATATCGACCAGGTCCAGCCAGGCGAGGCCGCGCTGCTGCGGCTCAGCGCCTTCAGCCAGCGCTCCACGCCCGAACTGGCGGGAATTGTGGCACAGGTCTCCGCGGACGTGCTGGTCGACACGCCCGGCGGGGAGAGCTGGTATACCGCGCGGATCGCGCTCGACCCTGCCTCAGTGGCCGGCCTCGGGCCGCTGAAGCTGATGCCCGGCATGCCGGTCGAGGTGTTCGTGAACACCGGGCCCCGGCTGGCTCTCTCCTATTTCCTCAAGCCGGTGCAGGACCAGCTCCGCCGCGCCTTCCGCGAGGAATAGGCCACGCCGAGCACGCCGCCGGCGTCAGGGGCAGATCGGGCGCCGCCCCGTCCGAGATCGCGTGCCGGCTCCGACGCGGCGGCTCATTCCGCTGCGCCGGTGACCCGGGTGAGATAGTCCGCGAGATGGTCCGCGGTAATGAGAGCCAGCCTTTTGCCGTCCTCTTCCACGACGAAGCCATCGTGGTCGCCGTGAAACAGCGCACCGGCGACGCCGAGGAGAGGATCACCGGGGCGGCAGCGCAGCAGCCGCGGCGCCCGCTTCTCCACCCGCGCCACCGCCGAGAACGACCCCACCAGCTGTCGCATCGACACCACCCGTTCCGCGGCGCCGCAGGGGCGGACGAGCAGGACGGCATCCAGGCCGCAAAAGGTCAGCAGGCGGGCAATGGCTTCCGGGGGCGCGTCGGCCGCCATCTCGACGAGAGGGCAGCCGACCTGATGGAGGACGTCGGCAATGGTGGGAGCGCCCTGCGACACCGGCGGATCACAGGACGCCGGTGACCAGGCCGACGCCGACGAGGCAGACCGCGGCGCCGGCGGCCCGGGTCCAATCCCGCCCCTGGGCGTCGGCAGCGCGGCCGATCATGAAGCCGAGGGCAAGGCCGGCGGCATGCAGCAGCGCGGTGCCGGCCACGAAGCCGAGGCCATAGGCAATCCCCCCGGCATCCTCCGGCATTTCCGCGCCATGGGCGTAGCCGTGAAACAGCGCGAAGAAGCCGACCAGCCCCATGGCAAGGGCGAGTGGCGCCTTGAGGCGAAGCGCGACCATCGCGCCGAGCGCGACCACGGAGAAGGCGATCCCCAGTTCCACGAAGGGAACGTCCATCCCCAGCACGCCCAAGCCGCCGCCGACCGCCATGACGGCGACAAAGGCAGCAGGAACCGCCCACATGGCCCGGCCGCCGAGCTGCCAGGCGAAAAGGCCCACCGTGACCATGGCGAGGACATGGTCGAGCCCGGTGACCGGGTGGGTGAAACCATGCGCAAAGCCATGGGTCGCCCCCACGCCGGTATGGGCGAGCGCCAGCGACGGGCTCAGAGCGAAGACGGCAAGCGCGGCGGCAGAGGCCGCGGAAAGGCCGGGACGAAGGCGCATGGGGTGTCTCCTGTGGCCGAAGGCCGGGTTAGCAGATGCGGGGAAGCTGGTCGCCGACCAGCATGTCGACGATGCGGTCGCCGCCCAGCCGGGTCTCCATCACCACCCGTCCGGGGCGGGTGCCGGTGACAAGGCCGATGGCTGCGGCTCCGCGCCCGAGCGGATGGCCGCGCAGGGCTGCCAGCGCAGCCGCCGCCTGATCGGGCGGCACGACGGCGACGATCTTGCCTTCATTGGCGAGGTACAGCGGATCGAGGCCGAGGATTTCGCAGAAGCCCTGCACGTCGGCCCGGATGGGCGTATCCAGCTCGCGGATCCGGACGCCGACGCCGCTCGCCGATGCCAGTTCGTTGAGCACCGCGGCCACGCCGCCGCGCGTGGCATCGCGTATCGCCCGCACGCCGGGCGCGGCGTCGGTGAGGCACTCGATCAGGCCGTGCAGCGCCGCACAGTCGCTTTCGATGTCGGTTTCGAGCGCAAGGTCGCCGCGCGCGTTCAGGATCGCCGCGCCATGGTCGCCGAGTTGGCCATTCACCAGAACGACGTCGCCCGGGCGGGCGCGGCTTATGCCGATTTCGATGCCGGGCCGCACCACACCGATGCCGGTGGTGGTGACGAACAGCTTGTCGCAGGCGCCGCGCGCCACGACCTTGGTGTCGCCGGTGACGATCGGCACGCCGGCGCGCAGGGCGGTCTCCGCCATCGAGCGCGCCACCGCCCGCAGGGTTTCGACCGGCAGGCCCTCCTCGATGATAACGGCGCAGGACAGTGCCACCGGCCGGGCGCCGCCGACCGCCAGATCGTTGATGGTGCCGCAGACCGCGAGCTTGCCGATGTCGCCGCCGGGAAAGAACAGCGGGTCGACCACGAAACCGTCGGTGGTGAAGGCGAGCCGGTCCCCATGTACCATGAGCGCGGCGAGATCGAAACGCGCCTGATCTTCGGGCGGTCCCGAGGTCCCCTTGAAGGTGTCGATGAAAACCTCGTCGATCAGGTCGCGCATGGCGCTGCCGCCGCCGCCATGGGCCAGCGTGACCGTCGGCGGCAGGGCGCGGCGCGGCCGCGCGACCGGCGGCGGAAAGAACGGGTTCATGCCGCGCCCTCCAGCTGAGGCTGCCGCAGGCCGCCATACTGGTAGTAGGCCGCGCACGCCCCTTCGGACGACACCATGAGCGCCCCGAGCGGCGTCTCCGGCGTGCAGGCGGCGCCGAACATCGGGCAGGCCCAGGGCTTCAGCTGCCCGGTGAGAACCTCGCCGCAGCGGCAGGCGGCGGGGTCGGCGACCTGCACCTCGGGGACAGCGAAGCGCCGCTCGGCGTCGAAGCGGGCATAGGCCTCGCGCAGCCGGACGCCGGAATGGGCGATGGAGCCAAGGCCGCGCCATTCGAAGGTCGGCCGCAGCTCGTAGACCTCCTCGACGGCTCCCATCGCCCGCGGATTGCCGGCATCCGGCACGACGCGGGCATACTGGTTCTCGATGGCCGCGCGCCCCTCGTCCAGCTGGCGCAGCACCATCAGGAGGGACTGCAGCAGATCGATCGGCTCGAAGCCGGCGACCACCATCGGCTTGCCGAACGTCTCGGCAATGAACCGATAGGGCTCGGTGCCGATGACCATCGAGACGTGCCCGGGGCCGATGAAGCCATCGATGCCGAGATCGGGCATCTCCAGCAGGGCGCGCAGCGTCGGGATGATGGTGATGTGGTTGCAGAAGATCGAGAAATTCCCGATGCCCTCACGCGCCGCCCGCAGCACCGTGAGCGCGGTGGAGGGCATGGTCGTCTCGAAGCCGAGCCCGAAGAACACCACCTCCCGGTCCGGGTTGCGCCGGGCCAGGGCCAGTGCGTCCAGCGGCGAATACACCATCCGCACATCGGCGCCGTCGGCCTTGGCGGCGAGCAGGCTCTTGCGCGAGCCGGGCACGCGCATGGCGTCGCCGAAGGTGGCGAAGATCACCCCGGGCCGCTCGGCGATGGCGACGCAGTCGTCGACCCGCCCCATCGGCAGCACGCAGACGGGGCAGCCGGGACCATGCACGAATTCGATGATGTCCGGCAGCAGACCCTCCAGCCCGTAGCGGAAGATGGCATGGGTATGCCCGCCGCAAACCTCCATGATGGCGAAGGGGCGGTCGCGGCCGCGCTCCATCCGCGCGGCGAGGGCTTCGATTTCGCGGATGAGGCCGCGTGCCAAGGCGGGATCGCGGAATTCATCGACGTAACGCATCACGACACTCCCGCTCACTGCGCCCGCGGCGCGGGCGACACATGGAAAGGCTCGACGCTGCTGGCGCGGATCGCCTCGATTTCCCCCTCCGCCTCGCCGATCTCGGTCAGCACCTTCAGCGTGGCGGCCGCCTCCTCCTCGTCGATGACGCTCATGGCGAAACCGACATGCACGAGCACCCAGGCGCCGATCAGCGCGTCGAGCGCGCGCCCGGGTTCGGCGACGCAGACGATGTCGACGGTGCGGCGCACGCCGGAGACGTCGACGCTGGCCAGCATGGCGTCCTCATCGACAATGGCGACGATACGGCCGGGAATGCCGAGACACATGGCGGGTTCTCCTCAATGGCTGCGGCCGAAGGTTCCGTCGCGGGCGATCCCGTAACGGTCGAGCTTGGCCCGCAGGCCGACGCGGGACAGCCCGAGCTCCTCGGCCGCGCGGCTCTTGTTCCAGCGGCAGCGCAGCAGCGTCTCCATCAGGATCAACGCCTCCATGCGCTCGATGCGGTCTTTCAGCGGACCGGTGCCCTGAAGCGGGAGATCGCCGGGCGCGGCCCTCGCGCTGGACGCGGCGGCGCCGCGCAGCACATGTGGCGACAGCAGATCGGCACCCAGTGGCCCGCCATGCGCCAGCACCAGCATGCGGGTGAGCTCGTTCTGCAGTTCGCGCACATTGCCAGGCCAGTCATAGGCTTCGAGACAGGCGAGGGCTTCCTCGGTGAAGCCGTCGGTGCGCTTGCCATGTGTGCCGGACAGGCTGTCGAGGATGCGGGGCGCCAGCACCCGCAGATCGCACCGGCGCTCCCGCAGCGGCGGCAGCGTCAGCACCATGGCGGCGAGCCGGTAATAGAGATCCTCCCGGAAGCGGCCGGCCTTCACCTCGCCCGCGAGGTCGCGGTGGGTGGCGGCGATGATGCGCACATCGACGCGCTTGGTCTCGTTCGAACCGACCGGGCGGATTTCGCCTTCCTGGAGAAACCTCAGCAGCTTGACCTGGAAGGCCGGCGACACGTCGCCGATTTCGTCGAGCAGGACCGTGCCGCCGTCGGCCTGGTCGAGAAGACCGATGCGGGTGGTGTACGCCCCGGTGAACGACCCCTTCTTGTGGCCGAACAGCTCCGACTCCAGCAATTCGTCCGGGATCGCGCCGCAGTTCACCGCGAAGAACGGCCGCTCCGAGCGAAGGCTCGAATATTGGATGGCGCGTGCCAGCAGTTCCTTGCCCGTGCCGGTCTCGCCCAGCACCAGCACCGGAATGTCGAACGCCGCGACCTGAGCCGCGCGCCGGCACACCTCGTTGAGCGGGCTGGCGGGGGTGCGCACGAGCGCGTCGAAATGAAAATTGCGCAGCACGCGCTCATGCTGCTCCGCGAAGCGGACCTCGGCGGCGGGCGCGGCGAGCTTGAGCTCGAGCGAGAGCCGGTCATATTCGCGCTGCAGGTGATAGAGCCGTGCCGCCCCTTGCGCGGCGAGCAGCAGCTGGTCGGGGTGCCAGGGCTTGGTGATGAACTGGTAGATGCCGGCGTCGTTGATGGCGCCGATCATGTCCTGCGGATCGGTGTAGCCGGTGACGATGATGCGGACGATGTCCGGCCAACGCTGGCGCACCTCGGTGAGCAGATCGACGCCCGAGCGCTCGGGCATGCGCTGGTCGCAGAAGATGACCTGGATCCACTCGTTTTCGAGCACCCGCAGCGCCCCGGCGGCTCCGGTGGCGGTGTAGACCTCGAACTCTTCGCCGAGCACACGGGCGATCACCTCGACCGAGCGCGGCTCGTCGTCCACGATGAGGATGCCGGCATTGGTCTGGCTCACGGCAGCGCCTCCGCCGCCGCGCGCAGCGTCCTCGCCTTTTCCTCGGTTTCCGCCGCGAGGCCGGCAAGACAGTCGCGCCGGACCTCGCCCAGCCAGTCGAGCCACGCCGCCAGCCCGCCGGCGCCCCTGGCGCTGCTGTGGAGGATCGGCGCTTCCGGGTTGATCCGCCGGATGTTGCGCTCGATGGCGGCGACATCGACGTCGAGATGGGGCAACAGATCGGTCTTGGTCAGCAGCACCAGGTCGGCGGTTTGGAAGATGTCGGGGTATTTCAGGG
>CAZIXP010000037.1:0-1622 GCA_964543245.1 uncultured Starkeya sp. | reverse complement strand
GGATTGACCCGGCGCGCGAAGCCGATCGCGGCGTCCACGTCAAAGTCCAGGTGCGGCAGCAGGTCGATCTTGTTGAGCAGCATCACGCTGGCCGCGCGGAACATGTCCGGGTACTTGACGGGCTTGTCCTCGCCTTCGGTCACCGACAGCAGCGTCACGCGCTTGTCTTCCCCGAGATCGAAGGCGGCGGGACAGACGAGATTGCCGACATTCTCGATGAACAGGACACCGCCGGGCGGGAGCGCGAATTCCTCCAGCGCATGGCCGACCATATGCGCGTCGAGATGGCAGCCCTTGCCGGTATTGATCTGGACGGCCGGCGTTCCGGTGGCGCGGATGCGCTCGGCGTCGTTCGCCGTCTGCTGATCGCCTTCGATGACCGCCGCCGGCACGCGCGCGCCAAGAGCCCGGAGAGTTTCCACGAGCAGCGTCGTCTTGCCGGCGCCGGGGCCGGCGAGAAGATTGAGGGAGACGATGCCGCCGGCCTTCAGGCGCGAGCGGTTCCGGGCGGCAAAGGCGTCGTTCTTGGCAAGGATGCCGCGCTCGATCTCCACCATCCGGCTCTCCGCCGGCCCGTCATGGTGGTGCTCGTGATGGTGATGGTGGTGCTCGTGCTCATGTCCGTTTTCGTGGCCATGGTCATGGTTGTGGGCATGCGCATGCCGGCGCGCCTCGCCATGAGCGCCCGATATGGTGACGTCGTCCGACCCGCATCCGCATGAAACGCACATCACATCACCTCCAGATCCTTGATCCGCATGTCGGTGCCGCCATTGGGCCGCAGCCTTTCGCCGCCGCAGCCGGGGCACGGGGAGAGCCGATCCGCGAGCGCCACGGTCTGGCTGCACGCGAAGCACCAGGCAGTGCCCGGCTCGTCGAGGATGTCGAGCTGGGCATTCTCGGCGAGCGACCCGCGCATCACGACATCGAAACCGAAGCGCAGCGCCTCGGCCTCCACACCGGCAAAGGCGCCAATGACCAGCCGGACCTTCGTCACCCGGGCGAAGCCGTGGGTGCGGGCGGCGTCCCGCAGGCTATCCAGCAGGCTCTCGCACAGCGCCATCTCATGCATGGGCTTCCTCCCGGGCGCCGAGCCGCAGCGTCACCGGCACGCACGGGTTGACGCAGGAGACGACCAGACGGGCCAGCATCGGCGTGTGCCCGTTCATCGGCAAGGCCGCCAGCGCGCGCGCGAGAAGTCCATTGGGAGCAAGGTTCCAGGCACTCGGCGACAGCACGCGGTAATCGGTGACAAGGCCGCCCGCCACCCGCGCACGATGCGCCAGCAGGCCCCGGGCGGCGCGGGCGAGGCCGATGCCGGAACCCGGCACGAGGCTCTCCCCGTCGCCATCGCTGTCTCCGGCATCGAGGCAGCCGAGCAGGTCGAGCAGCCGGGCAAACATGCGCACGAACAGGCTGGCGCCGTCGCGGGCGTGGAGTTCGCGCAGAACCGGCGTCGCGCGCCAGGCATCGGCAGCGGTCGTCTCGCGCGGTTCGGTAGGCGCGCCGGCGTCCAGCGCGGCGACGATGTCGGCCATGTTCGGCCGGGCGAGTTCGGCGCGGCCCCAGGCCGGATCGACGGTGGCGCGGATGTGGGCCAGGAGGCTGGCGGTGGGGCTGGC
>CAZIXP010000036.1:0-32243 GCA_964543245.1 uncultured Starkeya sp. | reverse complement strand
CCCTACACGTGGCTCAATCCCGGAAACCTCTCCAAACACGCCAATACGCATGACGTCCTCCCTGTGGTCGCTCTTCCCGGGCCTTCTGCGTGCCCCTATTTTTCTACTTCGCCGGCAGATCGCTCCGCGGCCGGGACGCTTTGTCGCACCGGCTGCCCGGCGCCGCGGCATCCCTCCGCCCGCGCGACGGAACGGCCCGCGACCAGGCCGCAGGCCGGTACGATCGTGTCGTCCCCCAATTGGTATACAGAATTCCGAATGCCAGCAAGAGGCACGACGGCCTTCCCGCACCGTTCGCGGCGTCTTCCGCGCCGGCTCGCCCGCGCCGCCATGTCACGCTGCGGCAGTGAGAAAATGGCGCGCTGCCACAGCCCCGACACGCTGCAGTGCAAGATAACACATCAGAGACAGCCCTCGGTTTTTGGTTCATATCAGGCCCGAGCCGACAGGCAGGACAGGAACGCGCAGGGACGGGTCCCGGCGCGAGACGACGGAGGAATCCATGCATAGCAGGCGGGAACGCGCGACCAAGATCGTGGCGACCCTCGGCCCCGCTTCCTCGAGCCCCGAGAAGATCAAGGCCCTTTACGAGGCGGGCGTGGACGTGTTCCGGCTGAATTTCAGCCACGGCACCCAGGCTGATCACGGCCGGGTTCTCGACACCGTCCGGGCGGTGGAGAAAGAGGCCGGGCGGCCGATCGGCGTGCTGGCCGACCTGCAGGGGCCGAAGCTGCGCGTCGGCCGCTTCGTCGAGAACGCGATCACCCTGACGCCGGGCACCACCATCCGCTTCGACACCGACATGACGCCGGGCGACGAGAAGCGCGTGCCGATCAACCACCCCGAGATCATCGAGGCGCTGCGCGAAGGCTCCACCGTGCTGCTCGACGACGGCAAGGTGCGGGTGCGCGTGGTGAAGAAGGGCGCCGGCTATATCGAGGCCGAGGTCATCGCCGGCACCAAGCTGTCCAACAACAAGGGCTTCAACGTCCCCGACGTGCTGCTGCCGCTCTCGCCGCTGACCCCCAAGGACCGCTCCGACCTGATCTACGCGCTCGACCTCGGGGTCGAGTGGATCGCGCTCTCCTTCGTGCAGCGCCCCGCCGACATCCTCGAGGCGCGCGAGTTGATCCAGGACCGGGCCCAGATCAACCTGAAGCTCGAAAAGCCCGCCGCGGTGGAGCATCTCACCGAGATCATCGAGCTCTCCGACAGCATCATGGTGGCGCGCGGCGACCTCGGCGTCGAGCTGTCGCTGCCGGAACTGCCGGCGCTGCAGAAGCGCGTGGTGCGGGAGTGCCGCCGGCTCGGCAAGCCGGTGATCATCGCCACGCAGATGCTCGAATCGATGATCAGCGCCCCGGTGCCGACCCGCGCCGAGGTCTCCGACGTCGCCAATGCGGTCTATGAGGGTGCCGACGCGGTGATGCTCTCCGCCGAGAGCGCCGCCGGCCAGTACCCGGTCGAGGCGGTGGCGATGATGGAGCAGATCATCAAGCAGGTGGAATGCGATCCCGCCTACCGGCAGATCATCGATTCGCAGCGCCCCGCCCCGGGCGGCACCGTGGCCGACGCCGTGACCGCCGCCGCCTACCAGGCCGCGCTCTCGGTGAACGCCAAGGCCCTCGTCACCTACACGCTCTCGGGCACCACCACCCTGCACGCCGCCCGCGAGCGGCCCCGCATGCCGATCCTCGGCATCGCCAGCCAGCTCGGCACCGCCCGCCGGCTGGTGATGTCCTACGGCGTCCATGCCGTCCACGCGCCGGAGGAGATCCACACCTTCGGCGAGATGGCGACCAAGGCGCAGCAGGTCGCGGTGGAGCACGGCTTCGCCGGCCTCGGCGACCGCCTCGCCATCACCGCGGGTGTGCCCTTCGCCCAGCCCGGCACCACCAACGTGCTGCGGCTCGTGACGGTCGACAAGAAGGCGGAGAAGGCGCAGCCGACCGACAGCCTCGACGCTCCCACCCCGCGTGCCGCGGCCAAGAAGGCGGCGGGCGACGCCCGGGTGAGCCAGAGCCTCGACGCGCCGGCCAACAGGACCGCGGCGGGCAAGGCGGCGGCCGGCAAGACCGCCAAAGGCGCGGCCGGCCGCACCGACCGCCGCTGACGCGGGCGGACGGCCCCGGGCTCCGATGACGGCGCCCGGGTGCCAACACGGAGATGCCGGCACCGGACGCCGCCAAGGCGGGGCGCCACCGAGAAGGCAGAAAGGCCCGGCTCGCGCCGGGCCTTTTTCATGGTTGCCCTCCCCCTGCCGGTCGGTGGCCGACCCGCCGGGAGACGCCGGCGGCAAGCGGCCCGCCCGACCGCCGGGGTCCGGCCTCAGTCGAACACGATGCCGCCATCGACATTCAGCGTCTGCCCGGTGACGAAGGCTGCGTCGTCCGAGGCGAAGAAGGCGACGGGGCCGACCACGTCCTCCGGCGCGCCGATCCGCCGCATCGCGGTGTTGGCGGTCCAGCGCGCCTTGATCGCCGGGTCCTCCAGATTGGTCCGGCCCATGTCGGTGAGGATGATGCCCGGGCACACGCAGTTCGCGGTGATGCCCTCGGCGCCGACCTCCTGCGCCAGCACCCGGGTGAAGCCCATGACCGCGGCCTTGGACGCGGAATAATGCGCCTGTTCCGGCGCCCCCTGCTTGCCGCCGATCGAGGCGATGTTGACGATGCGGCCATAGCGCCGCGCCCGCATGTGCGGCAGCAGCGCCTGGATGACGAGGAAGGTGCCCTTGGCGTTCACGTTCATCACCGCGTCCCACACCCCGTCCTCCAGCGTCTCCACCGGGCTGGTGATGAGGATGCCGGCATTGTTCACCACCGCGTCGACGTGGCCGAAGGCTGCGAGCGCCTCGGCCACCATCGCCGCCACTTCCGCCTTGGCGCTGACATCGGCGTGAAGCGGCAGGGCGCGGCGGCCGAGCGATTCGATCTCCGCGGCCAGGGCGGCCAGCGCCTCGCTTTGCCGGGCGATGTCGTTGACGACGAGATCGAAGCCGCGCGCGGCGAGGCCGAGCGCGATGGCCCGGCCGATGCCCCGGCTGGCGCCGGTGACGAGGGCGACGCGGGGGATGTCGGGGGTGCCGGCTGGGGTGCCGGCTGGGGTGCTCATGGGTGTCTCCTCAAAGCGATGTGTAGCCGCCATCCACCGCCAGGATGGTTCCGGTGATGAAGCTCGCGGCATCGGATGCCAGGAACAGCACGGCGTCGGCGATCTCCTCCGGCTCGCCGAGCCGGCCCATCGGCGTGCGCTCCAGCCAGGTGGCGAACCAGGCGGGGTTGCTGCGGCCGGCGAGGGTGAGCTCGGTCGCGGTGTAGCCGGGGGCGACGGCGTTGACCCGCACGCCGGCGCGCGCCCATTCCACCGCCAGCGAGCGGGTGAGCATGTTCACGCCCGCCTTGGCCGCGTTGTAGGCGACCTGCGGCTGGGGATGGACCACGATCTCCCCGCACATGGAGGAGACGTTGACGATGGCGCCGCGCCCCTCTCCCACCATGGCGCCGCCGACCAGCTGGGCGCAGTGGAACACGCCGTTGAGATCGACGTCGATCACCGCCGACCAGTCCTCGACGCTCATTTCCGCCGCGGGGGCGTTGCGCACGATGCCGGCATTGTTGACGAGGATGTGGGGCACGCCGTGACGGGCGCGCAGCGCCGCCAGCGCCGCGGCGACGCCCGGCCGGTCGGTGACGTCGAGCACGAGGGCCTCGGCCTGCCCGCCGGCCTCCCGCAGCCGGACGGCAAGGGCCTGCGCGGCGGCCTCGTCGCGGTCGGCCACCAGCACATGGGCGCCGGCGGCGGCGAAGCGCCCGCAGATCGCGGCGCCGATGCCCCGCGCGCCGCCGGTGACGAGGGCGAGGCGCCCGGTGAGATCGCGCGCGGTCATGGCGTCCCCGCGGCCGGCGACGCCAGGTTCTTCAGCGCGGGGTAGAGCGCGCGGTAGCTGCGGTAGATCTCGTCATAGCGCGCCACCTCGCGCGGGCGCGGCTCGATCAGCCGGCCGGGCCGGACCATGGCGGCGATGCCCTCGTCGATCGTGGCGAAATGCCCGGCGCCATGGGCGGCGAGCACCGCGGCCCCCACCGAGGGCGCCGCACTGGAGGCGGGAACGCACACCGGCAGGCCGGAGGTGTCGGCGTGGATCTGCAGCCAGAGTCCGGAGGCGGTGGCACCGCCGCCCACCGTCAGCTCGGTGGAGCGGAAGCCGGCTTCCGCCATCTGGTCGAGAATGGCGCGGGTGCCGAAGGAGATGCCCTCGATGATGGCGCGGAACAGGTGCTCCGGGCCGTGCGCCAGCGTCAGCCCGACGACCGCGCCGCGCGAGAGCGGGTCGACATAGGGCGTGCGGTTGCCCTGGAAATGGTCCTGCACCACCAGACCGTCGCAGCCGGGCTCCAGCCGCGCGGCGGCGGTGTTGAGGGCGTCGAGGTCGAGCGTGCCGCCCATCAGCCGCCGGAGCCATTGCAGGATCGAGCCGGTCGAGGTCTGGCCGCCCTCGATGATCTGGCGGCCGGGATAGACCGCGTCGGGATAGGAGCCCCACAGGCCGGGGTAATGAACCTCGCGGTCGGACACGCCGAACTGGAGATGCGATGACCCGGTGATGAGGGCCAGCTGGCCGGGCCGCGCGACGCCGAGGCCGATCATGCCGATCAGCGCGTCCGCCCCGCCCTGCACCAGCTTCACGCCGGGGTGGAGGCCGAGATGCTCGGCGGCGCGGGGGGTGAGGGTGCCGACCACCGCGCCGGGGGCGGCGACCTCCGGCGGCCACTTGTCGAGCAGCGCCTCCAGACCCAGCGCCCGCACCAGCGAGGCGGCAAAGCCGCCGCGGGTCGTGGCGTAGTGCCAGCGGATCGAGGCGTTGTTCAGCGAGGCCACCCGCCGGCCGGTGAGGCGGAGGGTCATGAAGTCCTGATATTCGCCGATGGTGGTGGCGCGTTCGAAGATGTGCGGCTCGTGGCGCTTCAGCCAGAGCGCCTTGGGGATCATCCACTCCGCCGAGACCGGGCCGCGCCCGGCGCCATTGGCGGCGAGCGCGACATCGCCGGTGGCGAGCACGGCCTGCGCCTCGTCGGCGGCGCGCACATCCATCCACAGCAGCGCCGGCCGCAGCGCATTGCCCTCGGCGTCGAGCGCGACCACGGTGCAGGAGGTGGTGGTCAGGCAGATCGCCTCCACCGCGTGGGGATCGACCCCCGCCTTGGCCAGCGCCGCCCGGGTGGCGACGCCGAGCGCGGTCCACCAGTCCTCCGGGTTCTGCTCGGCCCGGGCGCCGGACGAAAACTCGGTGCCATAGGGGTGGCTCGCCTGCCCCAGGCAGGCGCCCGAGGGATCATAGACGCCCGCGCGCAGGCTCTCGGTTCCGCCATCGACGGCGACGACATAGGCCATGTCCGTTTCCTCCCAAACCGCCGCGGGAGTTGGCCTCCCGTCGGCGTCCGTTTTCTGCGCCGTCAGCCCGCCGCGTCGAAGGCGTGCAGCGCCTTGGCGCCGTAGACCATCGCCGGGCCGCCGCCCATCTCGACCGCGACGGCGAGTAGTTCGAGCAGTTCCTCGCGCTCGGCGCCGAGGCGCCGGGCGGCATCGACATGGTAGAGCACGCAGTCCTCGCAGCCCCGCACCACCCCGAAGGCGGCGGCGAACAGCTCCTTCTGCGCCGGGTTGAAGCGGCCCGGCGCGCCCGCCGCCTTGGCCAGCTGGCGGAAGCCGGCGGCGGTCTCCGGAACCGCGCGGGCGAAGTGGCCGAGCCGGGCCTGCACCTCCTTCAGCGCGCTCATGCCCCGGCTCCCTCGAACAAGGCGAGCACCTCGCCCGGCTGATCCCAGTGCGGCATGTGGCCGGCCCCGGCGACGAGGTGAACGGCGACCCGCGAGGGCGCGGCGGTCACCTGGCTCCAGGGGATGATGCGGTCCTCGAGCCCCACGACGATCCGCACGCTGAGGCGGCGGGCGAGGCGGGCCAGCGGCTCGACGATGTCCACCTTCTGGCCATTCGGCCCGACCGCATCCTCCGCCAGCCCGGCCAGCCGGCCGCGCCCGAGCACCTCGGCGAGCCCGGCGATCGCGGCATCGGAGAGGCCGGCGGGACGCACCGTCAGCCGCCGCAGCAGATGGCGCAGCGCGCCCGGCGCGGGAGCGCCGCTCATGCCGGCGATGAAGTCGCGGTCGATCTCCAGCCCGAGGCCGGCGGGACACAGCAGCGTCAGCCGTTCCACCCCCGGCAGCGCCTCCGCCAGCGCGACGGCGGGCAGCGCGCCGAGCGAGTGCGCCACGATCTCGGTCGGCCGGAAGCCCTGCCCGGCCAGGAAGCCCGGCAGCGGTGCGGCGAGATCGGCGACGCCGGCCGCCTCGGCCGCGGTGGCGCCGTGGCCCGGCAGGTCCGGCACCAGCACCTCATAGCCGGCCCGGCCGAGCTGCGCGCCGAAGGCCGCGAAGGTGGTGCGGTCGCCGGAGAAGCCGTGCAGCAGCAGCGCCCGGCGCGACGCCCCCGGGGTGCCGTAGCGGTCGAAGGCGATGGCACCGGCGGATGCGACGCCCGTGGGGCGGCCAGTGGAGGGGCCGGTGCCGGTCGCCGCGGACGGACCGCCAAGCGCCGCCTCGACGTCGCGCGCCTCGATCCGCCCGCGCCGGCCGGTGCCGGCGAGTCGGGCAAGATCGAGCCCCGCCCGCGCCGCCAGCCGCCGGGCGACGGGGGTCGCCCGGAGCGGCCCACTGCGCCCGCTGGCGGACGCGGCCGGGATGCCAGCCGGTGCCGCCGGTGACACGGGGGCCGGGGCGGCAGCGGCGGGTGCGGCGGGAGAGGCCGCGGCGGCGGGCGGCGGCGCGGCCTCCTCCGCCACGAAGCCCTGCATGCCGGCATCTTCGCGCGCGATCTCGACCCGCGCCAGCGGGGCGCCGACCGGCAGCATGGAGCCCAGCTCCGCCAGCGTCTCGACCAGGGTGCCGTCCATCAGCGCCGGGAATTCCGCCACCGTCTTGTCGGTCTCGATCTCGAACAGCGCGTCGCCGCGCCGGAAGGCGGCACCCGGCTGCACCAGCCAGCCGACGATGCGGCCTTCCTCCATCGTCTCGCCGAGCCGGGGCATGGCGAGGGTCTTCGTCACTCGCGCGGCATCCACCGGCGCCGGCACGGCCCCACCCGGAGCCGCCGCCGGGGCGCCCTGCCCCTTAAGCCGGGCGATCGGGGCGCCGACGACGATGACGTCGCCAGGTTGCACCAGCTTTTCCGCCAGCACGCCGTCGGTGAGGGCGGGCAACTCGGCCACGGTCTTGTCGGTCTCGATTTCGAGGATCGGGTCGCCGCGCCGGAAGGCGTCGCCCTCGGCGATGAGCCAGCCGACGATGCGCCCCTCCTCCATCGTCTCGCCGAGCCGGGGCATGGTGAGGATGTCGCCGCTCATGACAGCAGCCGCCGCACGGTGTCGCCGATCAGCGCCGGGGACGGCACCGAGCCGGCCTCCAGCTCCTGCGAGACGGAGATGGGAATGTCCTCGCCGGCAATGCGGATGACCGGGTCGTGGAGGAAATCGAAGCACTCCTCGGTGATCCGGGCGGAGAGCTCGGCGGCGACGCCTGCCGTCATCGGGCCTTCCGACACCACGGCGACGCGGCCGATCTTCTCGACATGTTCCGCCACCGTGTCCATGTCGAGCGGATTGAGGGTGCGCAGGTCGATCACGGTCGCCTCGATGCCGTCCTTCGCCAGCGCCTCGGCGGCCTCCAGCGCGTAGTGGACCTGCCGGGAATAGGTGACGATGACGACGTCCTTGCCGGTCCGCCGCACCGCCGCCTTGCCCCAGGGCAGCGCCGGCGCCTCGAGGTCGGCCTCCTCCTTCCGGGTGTAGAGCGCCTTGTGCTCGATGAAGACCACCGGGTCCGGCATGGTCAGCGCGTGGCGCAGCAGGTGATAGGCATCCTCGGCGGTCGCGGGCATGACGAGGCGCAGCCCCGGCATGTGCATGATCCAGCCTTCGAGGCTCTGCGAGTGCTGGGCGCCGGCGGAGCGACCGGTGCCGCCCTGGGTGCGCAGCACCATCGGCACGCCGATCTGGCCGCCGAACATGTAGCGGATCTTGGCGGCCTGGTTGGTGAGCTGGTCCATCGTCATGCCGAGGAAGTCGACATACATCAGCTCGGCCACCGGCCGCAGGCCGCTCATCGCGGCGCCGACGGCCGCGCCGATGATCGCCGGCTCGGAGATGGGGGTGTCGATCAGCCGGTCGGGACCGAAGGTGTCGATGAGGCCCTTGGTCACGCCATAGGCCCCGCCATAGCGCCCGACCTCCTCGCCGATGACGACGACGCGGTCGTCCGCCTCCATGGCATCGATGAGCGCCTGACGCAGCGCGTCGCGGTAGGTGATCTGGACCATCAACGGATTTCCTTGGACAGGACGCGGTCGAGCCGGGTGCGGACCGGCTCCGGTTCGGGCTCGCCGACGGCGAAGACGTCGCGGAACATCGAGGAGAGCGGCGGGGCCGGCGAGGCCGCGGCGAAGTCGATGGTCGCGTCCATCTCGGCGGCGATCTCGGCATCCATCGCCTCCAGCGCCGGCCCGCCCGCGATGCCGCGCTCCAGCAGGGCGGAGCGGGCGATCTTCACCGGGTCGCGCTGGCGGCCGGCGAGCTCTTCCTCCTCCGCGCGGTACGGGCTCTTGTCCATGCGGGCATGGCCGAAGAAGCGGTAGCAGGAAATGGCGAGGAAGGCCGGCCGGCCGGCACGGGCGCCGTCCACCAGATCCTTGGAGATCGCCGCCACCGCCTCGACATCCTCGCCGTCGACCATGCCGGCCGCGAGGCCGAAGGCCCGGGCGCGCTCGTCGAACGCCTCGTTGCGGGTCGCCTGGTCGACCCGCGTGCCCATGCCGTACTGGTTGTTGATGCAGACGAACATCACCGGCAGGTCCCACAGGGCCGCCATGTTCATGCTCTCGTAGAGAATGCCCTGCCCCATGGCGCCGTCGCCGAAGAAGGCGACCGAGACGCTGCCCGTCTTGAGCCGCTTGGCGGCAAGGCCGGCCCCGACCACGGCGGGAATGCCGCCGCCGACGATGGCGTTGGCGCCGAGATGGCCCAGCGCCATGTCCGCAATGTGCATCGAGCCGCCCTTGCCGGCGCAGTAGCCGGTCTCCTTGCCGGCGATCTCCGCCATCATCCGGGCGGGATCGGCGCCGCGGGCGAGGAAGATGCCGTGGCCGCGGTGATGGGTGGTGAAGGTATCCTCCGGCCGCATGGCGCTGGCGACGCCCGCCGCCGCCGACTCCTCGCCGATCGACAGATGCAGCATCGAGCCGGCCGACAGGCCGCGCACGAAGAGCTCTCCTACCCGCTCCTCGAAGGAGCGGATGCGCCGCATGGTGCGGTAGAGGCCGAGAAGATCGGTGTTGCCGCCCGCCGCGGGGGCAGGTGCGGACGCCGGAACGGGAGAAGGTGTGTCGGTCATGACAGGGCAGGTCCTTGATGACGCGCGCTCGTTCACAGGAGCTTCAGCTTGGTGGTGCGGGAGACGATCGCGACGGCGACGATGATGATGACACCCTTCACGATGCTCTGGATGTAGGTGTCAAGGCCGAGCAGATTCAGCCCGTTATTGATGACGCCGATGAAAAGCGCGCCGAAGAACGTGCCGGCGATGGTCGCCGTGCCGGGCCGGAACATGGTCATGCCGATGAAGACGGTGGCGAGCCCGTCGAGCAGGTAGTCCTGCCCCGCATTGGGCTGGCCGGAGCCGAGCCGGGCCGAGAGCAGCAGCCCCGCCAGCGCGGCGAACAGGCTGGAGATGACCAGCGCCATCTGGCGGTAGCGCCGCCCGCGAATGCCCGACAGCTCGGCCGCCTTGAGGTTGCCGCCGACCGCATAGACGTAGCGCCCGAAGATGGTGCGCTCCATCACGAACCACGCCACCAGCACGGCGCCGAGCATGAGGAAGGCCAGCACCGGGATGCCGAACAGCCGGCCCTGGCCGAGCACGAGATAGCTCTCCGGCAGCCCGCCATAGATCGCCCGGCCGCCGGACAGCAGGAAGTTGACGCCGAACAGGATCGAGCCCATCGCCAGCGTGGCGATCAGCGAGGGCACCCCGACGATGGTGACGAGCGCGGCATTGACCATGCCCACCGCCAGCCCGGCCCCGAGCCCCGCCGCCAGCGCCACCGGCAGCGGCCAGCCCGCCACCAGCAGCGTCGGCCCGATGAGCCCGGCGAGCCCGGCCATGAAGCCGACGGAAAGGTCCATCTCCCGGGCGGCGAAGCCGAAGGTGAGGCCGATGGCGACGATGGTGAGCATCGAGATCTGCTGCAGGATGTTCAGCAGGTTCGAGGTGGTGAGGAAGCGGTCCACCCCCATCGAGAAGCCGGCAAACAGCAGCACCAGCACCGCCAGCGTGGAATAGCGCAGGAAGATCTGCTTGCGGCGGCGGCCAGCCTCCCCGGCGCGCGGCGCGGCGATGGGAGCGCCGCCGGGGGCGGACGGCGCGCTCATGCCGCGGCTCCCGACATCGCGGCGATGAAGCTCTGTTCCGAGAAGTTGGGCCATTCGAGGTCTCCCAGAGCCTGCCCGTTGACGAAGGAAACGACGCGGGTGGCGAGGTCCGCGATCTCGATGAGGTCGGAGGAGGCGACGAGGATCGCGGTGCCGTCGTCGGCGAGGCCGCGCAGCAGGTCGTGAATTTCCCGCTTGGCGCCGATATCGACGCCCTCGGTCGGCTCGACGAAGATCATCAGCCGGTAGCGGCCGCTGGCGCCGTAGAGCCATTTGCCGATGGAAATCTTCTGCTTGTTGCCGCCGGAGAGCTCGCCCACCGCCTGTTCCGGCGAGGAGGCCTTCACCGACAGCCGCGCCATGACCGTCCTCGCCCCCGCGGTCTCGCGGCGCGGGCTGAGGATGCCGGGCAGCACCGCGCCCGCCTCGGGGTGGACCATGGCGAGGTGCTCCCGCGCGCTCCAGTCGCCGATCAGCGCATGGATCATGCGGTGGTCCGGGATGAAAGCCACGCCGCGGCGGCGCATCTCATGGGCGGTGACGCGCGGCACGGCCGCGCCGCCGAGCCGCAGCGTGCCGGCCTGAAGCTCCGGCGCGTCATAGAGCGAGCGGGCGATGGCGAATTGGCCGGAGCCGGTGAGGCCGATCAGCCCGACGATCTCGCCGGCGCGGATATGGAAGGCACCGACCTCCGCCTCCGGAATGCGCCAGCCGGAAACCTCCACCACCCGTTCGCCGGGCCGCCGCTGCCGCCGCCGGTCCGCACCCGCTTCGGCCGGGCCGTGGCCGCGCTGGAGCATCAGCGCGGTGAGCTCGGCCTCGGTGGCACCGGCGGCGGGAAAGGTGCGGATCAGCCGGCCGTCCCGCAGCACGGTGATGCGGTCGCTCAGCGCCAGGATCTCGGACAGGAAGTGGCTGATGAGGACCACGCCCACCCCCTGCGCCGGCAGCCGCCGGATGATCGTCCACAGCCGCTCTTTCTCGCGGGCGGGCAGCGTGGCGGTGGGCTCGTCGAGGATGAGGATGCGGATATCGCCTCGCAGCGCACGGACGATCTCGATGATCTTCTGGTCGGCATAGGGCAGGGTCTCGACCGGGCGGTCGAGGTCGATTGACAGGTCGGGAAACCAGCGCGCCAGCATGGCCTGCGCCCGCGCCTGCAGCGCCGCGCGCCGCACCACGATGCCGAACCGGCGCGGCTCGTCGCCGAGCAGGATGTTCTGCGCCCCGGTGAGCCCGGGCACGAGGCTGCCTTCCTGCGAGACATGGGCGATGCCGCGGGCCAGCGCGTCGCCGGGCGAGGCCAGCCGGACCTCGGCGCCGTCGAGCCTCATGCGGCCCTCAGTGGGCAGGCGGCCGCCGCCGAGGATGGAGACCAGCGTGGTCTTGCCGGCGCCGTTCTCGCCGATGAGCCCGTGCACCTCGTCGGTGCGGAAGGCGACGCTCACCCGGTCGAGCGCCCGCGTGCCGGGATAGTCCACGATGATGTCGTCGAGTTCGATGGCCATGGCCGTTCCCGCCGGGCACCGCTCCGGCCTCGCCGCGCGAGGACCGGAGGGTGGCTTCCGCCTGTCAGGGAGCGAGGCCGGCGCACCCGGCCCAACGGGGCGGGGCGACGGCCTCGAAGAGGAGACGGCCGGCGCACGCGGCGCCGGCCGCAAGGGGACCTACTTCGGGAGGAAGTCCTTGCAGTTGGCCTTGGTGACGAGCGGGGCGTCGAGATAGACGACCTTGGCGGGGATGACGCTGGCGGCGGCCTTCTTCTCCACCACGATCTCCTCGATCCATTCGCCGGTCTGCGCGCCCATCTTCTCGAAGGGCTGGCTGATGGTGGCGATCATCTGGCTGTCGGGCTTGCACACCTCGGCGATGGCCTGCGGGTGGCCGTCAATGCCGATGACCTTGGCGTGGGTGTTGCCGCCGGCCTTGAGGGCGTTGAGCGCGGCCTGCGCCGGCTCGTCCCACGGCGCCCATACGCCGTCGATCTGGTCGCCGAACCGGGTCACGTAGTCCTGCATGCTGCGGGTCGTGTCCTCGAAGAAGGCGGTGTAGTCGATGTTGTGCTCCGCCAGCACCTTCACGTCGGGATATTCCTTCAGCACCGCGGCCATGATCTCGCCGCGCTTGCGGGTGCCGTGGTGCTCGGCCATGCGCAGGAAGATGATGCGGGGGTTCTTGCCCAGCGCGTTGAGGAAATAGGGCGAGACGGTCGCGCTCATCGCCCAGTTGTTGGTGGTGACGTCGACCAGCGTGCCGTCCACCGCGCCGCTGTCGACGGTGAAGATCGGGATCTTCTGGTCCACCGCCTCCTTGATCGCGGCGGAGGAGGCGCGCAGATCGGCCATCGACACGATGATGGCGGCGACGCCGCGGGAGGCCGCGTCCTGGATGTTGGCGGCGGTCTTCTCGCCCGAACCGCCGCTGTCGAGATAGCTGACCTTCCAGTCCGCCTTGCCGGTTTCCTTCAGCCAGGCGGTGAAGCCGGCCTTGACGCGCTGTTCGGACTGGGCCGCCGCGTTGGAATGGACCCAGGCGATGTCCAGCGCGGAAGCCGGCACCGCCGCCAGCACGCCCGCCGCGACGAGGGCGCCCAGGACACAGTTCTTCATTGCTCCGAATGGCATTTTACAGTCTCTCCCTAGCTGCGCCGGTCTGGCGCAGGATGTGTCGACCGCCTCTGACGGGCGTTGGGGAGAGGCTAGTGCAGCCCTCGTACAAACGTCAAGACGAATTACATTTGTCACGGGACATGATGGAAGAGACCGACGATACGCTGATGGTGAAGGCCGCCTGGCTCTACCATGTGGGTGGGCTGAACCAGGCCGAGACCGCGGAGCGGCTGGGCCTGACGAGGGCGCGGGTGAACCGGCTGCTCGCCGATGCGCTGGAAGAAGGCGTGGTGTCGATCACCGTGGACCGCCAGCTCGCCGGCATGGTGCCGGTGGAGGAGGCGCTGCGCCGCCGCTTCGGGCTGGATTTCTGCCAGGCCACCCCGGCGCTGGAACTGGGCGGCGACGACGCGCCGGGCGCGGCCGACAGGACCGGGCTCTCCCCGGCGCAGAAGGTGGCGTTCCGGGCGGTCGGGCTGCTCGGCGCCAATCATCTGCGCGCCCATCTCGCCCGGGACGAGCCGGCGACGGTCGGGCTCGGCTGGGGCCGCACGCTGGAGCAGATGACGCTGCACATGGCCGGCGTCAGCGCCCCCAGCGCCCGCTTCATCTCGCTGATGGGCTCGCTGACCGCGAACTCGGCCTTCAACCCGTTCGAGCTGGTCCACACCCTCGCCAAGCGCACCGGGGGCGAGGGGTATTTCCTCCCCGTGCCCTTCATCGCCGACACGCTGGAGGACAAGCAGGTGCTGCTGTCCCAGCGCCAGGTGGCGAAGGCGCTCGCCATCGCCGGCACCGCGACGCTGTGCATGATCAGCGTCGGTGAATTGGAGGAAGGCGCGCTGCTGCGCCGCCAGGGCATGCTCTCCGCCGCCGATCTCGCAAGCCTCCACGCCGCCGGCGCGGTGGGCGACACCAACGGCATCTTCTTCGACGCCCACGGCCGGCCGGTCGACCACCCGCTCAACCAGCGCACCATCGCTGTGCCGTTCGAGGTGCTGCGGGGGCTCAATGTCGTGCTGATGGTGGCGAGCCCGGAAAAGACCCGCGCCGCCGCCGCGCTGCTCGCCAGCGGCATCGTCAACGGCCTCATCATCGACGGCGACGCCGCGCTCAGCCTGGCGCGGCAGGAACAGGCGCCGAACGTATAGGCGCCGGGAGCATAGGCGCCGGGATGAACAAGCGATCGGCGCGAGCGAGGGGGTCGAGGGATTGGGTCTCCGCGTGCCGGCGAGCCCCCTCACCCCTCCAGCGCGCGGACGTGGCGGATCGGCCGGCCGGGGGCGATGCTCTCCGCCGCGGCGACGATGGCGTTGGCGTCGATGCCGTGGTGGCGGTAGAGATCGGCGATCGTGCCGGTCTGGCCGAAATGCTCGACACCCAGCGCGCGGGTGCGATGGCCGGCCACCGATCCCAGCCAGCCGAGCGTGGCGGGGTGGCCGTCCAGCACGGTCACCAGCGCGCAGGTGCGCGGCACCGCGGCGAGCAGCCGCTCGACATGGCTGCGGGCCCTCACCTGCCCCCGCTCGCGGGCCCGGGCCGAGGCGGTCCAGCCGGCATTCAGCCGATCCGCCGAGGTCACCGCCAGCAGCCCGACATCGCGGCGGTCCTCCGCCATCAGGCCCACCGCCTCCAGCGCCTCCGGCGCCAGCACCCCGGCATAGACCACCACCACCTCGGCATTGGGGCCGGGCCGGCGCACCCAGTAGCCGCCGTCGATGATGTTGCGGGCGAGGTCGTTGTCTAGGCGGCGGCCGGGCTGCGCCAGCGTGCGGGTCGACAGCCGCAGATAGACCGAGCCGCCGCTCTCGTCGCGCAGCCAGCTGCGTTCCTCGGGCTCGCCCTCCGCCGTGACCGCGCCGCCCTCGCGCTGGAGATAGTCGAAGGCCCAGCGCAGGATCACGGCGAGTTCGTCGACATAGGCCGGCTCGAAGGCGGCGAGCCCGTCCTGCGCCATCCCGATCAGCGGGGTGCCGATCGACTGGTGAGCGCCGCCCTCCGGGGCCAGGGTCAGGCCGGAAGGCGTGGCGACGAGGATGAAGCGGGCGTCCTGGTAGCAGGCATAGTTCAGCGCATCGAGCCCGCGCTGGATGAAGGGATCGTAGAGCGTGCCGATCGGCAGCAGCCGGGCGCCGAACAGCGAATGCGACAGGCCGAGCGCGCCGAGCAGGATGAACAGGTTCATCTCGGCGATGCCGAGCTCGATGTGCTGGCCCTTCGGCGAGAAGGTCCAGTCGAAGGTGGAGGGGATGCGTTCCTGACGGAACAGGTCGGCCATCGCCTCGCGGGCGAAGAGGCCGCGCCGGTTCACCCAGCCGCCGAGATTGGTGGAGACGGTGACGTCCGGCGAGGTGGTGACAATGCGATCCGCCATCGGTCCGCCGAGCCGGGCCAGTTCGGCCATGATGAGGCCGAAGCCCTGCTGGGTGGAGAGCTCCGGCTGGGTCGGCACCGGCAGCGCTTCCGGCACCGCGAGCGGGGCCTCGCCATAGCGCCGCGGCCCCTGCGCGTTGAAGGGCACGGCATCGAGAAAGCCCTGCAGCCGCTCCGGCGGCAGGTCCAGCCCCTCGAACGGCTCCCACTCATGGCCGGGCCGCACCTTCATGGCGGCCCGGAACGCCTCCATCTGGGTCGGCGTCATCAGGCCGGCATGGTTGTCCTTGTGGCCGGCCAGCGGCAGGCCGTAGCCCTTGATGGTGTAGGTGATGAACAGCACCGGCCGGTCATGGTCGATCGCCTCGAACGCCTCGACCAGCGAAGGCAGGTCGTGCCCGCCGAGATTGGTCATCAGCCGGGCCAGTTCCTCGTCGCTGCGCCGCTCGATCAGCGCGGTGACGGGACCCTGGTCGCCGATCTCGTCGAGCAGCCGGCGCCGCCACGCCGCGCCGCCCTGGAAGGTCAGCGCGGCATAGAGCTGGTTGGGGCAGCGGTCGATGAAATCGCGCAGCCGCTCCCCGCCCGGCTCGGCAAAGGCCGCCATCAGCGCGGCGCCGTATTTCAGCGTCACCACCTCCCAGCCGAAGGCGCGGAACAGCGCCTCCAGCCGCGCCGGCAACCCTTCGCGGATGACGGCGTCGAGGCTCTGGCGGTTGTAGTCGAGAATCCACCAGCAGTTCCGGAGCCCCTGCTTCCAGCCCTCCAGCAGCGCCTCATAGATGTTGCCTTCGTCCATTTCGGCATCGCCGACCAGGGCGATCATCCGGCCCTCGGGACGGCCGCCGCCGAGGCCGCGGGCATGGACATAGTCCTGCACCAGGCTGGCGAAGAGGGTCTGGGCGACGCCGAGCCCGACCGAGCCGGTGGAGAAATCGACGTCGTCGATGTCCTTGGTCCGGGAGGGATAGGACTGCGCACCCTTGTAGCCGCGATAGGCCTCCAGCTTCTCGCGGGTCTGGTTGCCGAGCAGGTACTGGATGGCGTGGAAGATCGGGCTGGCATGGGGCTTCACCGCCACCCGGTCCTGCGGGCGCAGCACGGCGAGGTACAGCGCGGTCAGCACCGAGGCGAGCGAGGCGGAGGAGGCCTGATGGCCGCCCACCTTCAGCCCGTCGACATTGGGGCGCACATGGTTGGCGTGGTGTATGGTCCAGGCGGACAGCCACGAGACCTTCCGCTCCAGCGCGGCCAGCGCTTCCAGATCGACGGCGGAACGGCGGATCGACGCGGCCATGGTTCGCTCCCAATCGGTGCGACAGAGTGCAGCGGCCGGTCCGGTCTGGCAAGGCGGCACGCAAGGCGCCACGCAAGGCGGCCGACCTCGGCACGACGTGGAACAGTTCAAAATTGCAGCTAAACACCACCTGATACGTAGCGCCGGCGTTTACCCTGCTTTAACCATGTGGGGGAATGGTGGCGAGCCTGCCGGAGAGCATGTAGGATTCCGCTCGGCGGCGCAGGAGTCGGAAAGTGATGCGGTCGCGACCTTTGGGCAGGATGGGGCGTGGCGTCGCGGCACTGGCGCCGTCGCTGTTTGCGCTTGCACTGGCCGGCGCCGCCCGCGCGGCCGATGTCGCCTGCGACCTCACCGCCCAGTCGCTGTCGTGCGCCGGCACCGCCAGCGGCACCAAGGCGACCGCGGTGGGCCAGGGCTCCAGCGCCACCCAGAACGGCGCCACCGCCACCGGACAGGCGGCCGCGGCGACGGGAGTCTATTCCTCCGCCTATGGCAATCTTGCCGTTGCCTCCGGCGTCAGCTCCACCGCCATCGGCGCGTCCTCGGTCGCGAACCGGGATTACAGCACGGCGGTGGGCGACGGCGCGGGGGCGAAGGGCCTTGCCGCCTCGGCCTTCGGGCAGAACGCCCAGGCGGTCGGCACCGGCGCGTCCGCCTTCGGCCAGAATGCGGAGGCCTCCGGCAACCTGACGACCGCGGTCGGCCAGGGCGCCAAGGCGTTTGCCGCCAGCGCCACGGCCGTGGGCCAGGGGGCGACGGCGAACGGGGTTTCCTCCAGCGCGGTCGGCCACGCCGCGGCGGCCAACGGCACCGCCTCCACCGCGATCGGCGACAGCGCCGCGGCCAATGGCGCGAACTCGCTCGCCGTCGGCCAGGGCGCCACCGCCAATCTCGACCAGACCACTGCCGTCGGTTCCGGCGCGGTGGCGCAGGGCACCGGGGCCGCCGCCTATGGCTACGGCGCCCAGGCCAACGCGGCCAGCTCGACCGCCATCGGCACCGGTTCGGGCGCGCAGGGCGCCAATTCCTCCGCCTTCGGCAATGGCGCGCAGGCCAATGGCGCCAATGCCACCGCGCTCGGCCAGGGGGCGATCGCCAGCACCACCTCCTCCACCGCGCTCGGCCAGAACGCGCGGGCCAATGGCCTCTCCTCCACCGCCGTCGGCCAGGAAGCCATCGCCAACGGCGCCAACGCCACCGCCCTCGGCCAGAACGCCACCGCCAACAGCTCCGGCGCCACCGCCGTCGGCCAGATCGCGACCGCCAATGCGGTGAACTCGACCGCGCTCGGCTGGAACGCCACCGCCAACGGCACCGGCGCCACCGCCCTCGGGCAGGGTTCCATCGCCGCCGCCAGCGGCTCCTCCGCCCTCGGCCAGAACGCCAACGCCGCCGCCGAGAACGCCAGCGCCTTCGGCTATGGCTCGACCGCCGCCTATTCCGGCTCCACCGCGGTCGGCAGCGGGGCAACGACGACGCGCGCGAACCAGATGGTGTTCGGCACCAGCGACACGACTTACACCATGCCGGGCCTCACCTCCTCGGCGAGCAAATCGGCGCAGTCCGGCTCGATCCAGGTCGTCACCACCGATTCGAGCGGCAACCTCGCCAGCGCCAACATGGCCGACCTCGTCGACTACACCAGCATCTACAACGACATCGATCAGGTCCGCGAAGGCGTCGCCATGGCGATGGCGATGGACTCGCCGAACCTGCCGACCGGCAAGAACGTGGCGATGAGCGCGCAGTGGGGCACCTTCGGCGGGCAGAACGCGATCGCCCTCTCCGGCATCGCCCGGCTGAGCAATGACGACCTGTTCCTCACCGGCGGCATCGGCTTCGGCCTCAACGAGGGCACGATCGGCGGCAAGGCTGGACTCGTCGTCGCATGGTGAAACCGCGGCCGACCCAGATCGGCCTCGCGGTCGCCATCGGGCTCGTGGGCCTGCCGCACGCCCTGCACGCTCTCTCGCCTTCCAGCGATGGCGGCGTCCGCCTCGCCCAGTCCGACGCGACCAAGCCGGGCCAGCCCGACTATCGCATGGGCACCAGCCAGAAGGCCGGCGCGAAGCCGAAGGCGCCGGCCAAGGCGACCGGCCCGGTTTCGGCTAACCCGGCGGCCGAGATCACCGCCATCGCACCCAGCCGAACCCCGCTGCCACCGGCCCCGGTGCTGCTCGCGCTGCTGCGCGGCACGCTGGTGGCGGTGAACCAGGCCAATATCACCGGCAATTACTCGGTGTTGCGCGACCTCGGCGCCCCCACGTTCCGCGAGACCTATTCCATGGCGGAACTGGCGGAGCAGTTCCGCTCCTGGCGCGACAGCCAGCTCGACTTCGCCGCCGTGCTGCTGCTCGACGCCAAGCTCTCCCGCGCCCCCGAAATCGAGCCGGACGGCTCGCTGCGGCTGACCGGGCATTTCCCGACGGCACCGTTGCGGATCGTGTTCGACCTGCGGTTCCAGCCGGTGGGCGGCCACTGGCGGCTCTCGACCATCGCGCTGGAGGCCCGCCCGGGCGAGGCCGACGGCGCCAATGTGGCGGCCAGCCCCGCCGCCGCGCCGAACCCGGCACAGGCCGAGGCGCGGAACGCGGTCCCGAACCCGGCACCCGCGCCACCGCCATCCGCCGCCAATGCCGCTCAGGCGGC
This sequence comes from uncultured Starkeya sp., assembly GCA_964543245.1. Taxonomy (GTDB): domain Bacteria; phylum Pseudomonadota; class Alphaproteobacteria; order Rhizobiales; family Xanthobacteraceae; genus Ancylobacter. Next base: position 12,832 of record CAZIXP010000036.1, on the reverse strand, counting down.
GCCGCCCGTTCCGGTGGCGCAAGCCGCCCCCGTGGCGCAAATCGCTCCGCCCCGGGCGCCGGCGGCGCCTCTCCCGGCCGCGCCACAGGTGGCGCAGACGGCCGCCGTCCCCGCGGCGGTTACGCCGGCGCCGAATCCGGCGGTGCGCCCGGTGCTGGCGCCGGTGGTGCCCAGCGCGCCGATGGTCGCCGCGGCCACCGAGTCCCGCCTGCCGCAGCCGGCGGATGCCGCCCCCTTCGTGATGCGGGCGGATTCGGACCTGACGGCGCCGCTGGTGCAGGCGACCGATGGAACCGCGCCGGCGCCCTGACGCGATGACCGGTCAGGCGCGCGGGCGGGCGCAAGGTATTCGGCGCACGCGGACGTAAGACGTTACGGCCGTTGGCGTCGGCGCCGGGCATGGCCGAGCTGTTCGAGGACCCCGGCCCCACCTGCCGAATCGTCGCCGGCGCCGAGGAGGATCCCGCAGCCGGCACGGTGGCGTTGGTCGGCGCCTGGACCGGGGTGTTCTGCGGCACCACCTGATTCGGCGCGGGGACCATGGGATAGCCTTCGAGCGGAACCGACGGCTTCACCGGGCCGGTGGGCTCCACCACCGCCGGGGTCGAATCACCGCGCGATTCGCGCCGCACCCGGCGGACCGGCGCGGCCCGCGGCGGGGCCGGCTCGGGTCCGAGCGCACCATCCATCACCGTGGCGTCACCCTCGATCCCGGTGGGGAAGGCGAGCGGCCCGCCGATTCGGCCGATCCCTTCCGGTTCGCCCATCGGGCGGCCATAGGGCTGCCAGGAGCGGGGCAGGAAATAGCCGTTGATCGAGTAACGATACATGCCCCGCAGCAGGGCCTGCTCGGTCGCCCCGCTCTGGCAGAAACGGTAGCGCACCGTGAGGACGCCGCGGTCGCGGCCCAGCACGTTCACCGGCACCTGCGACTGGATGCGCTGCCACGCATAGATGCACATGTCGTTGGAGCCCCCGCGGCCGATGGCGTAGCCGAACGGCCCGTAGCGGTTCTGCACAAAATAATTCGAGCGCCGCATATAGACGTTGGGCAGCGCCTCTTCCATCTGCCGATCCAGTTCCTCTTCGTCGAGCCGGTCGTAGCTGCGGATGTTCTCCCGCCCGGTGCGCCCGTCGACCGGGCCGTAGAAGGTGACGTGGAAGGCGTTCTGCCCTGGTGCCACCGAGTGCGTGGCGAGGACGATTTCCTGTTCCAGCGCATTGAGATAGCGGGTTTCCAGCACGGTGATGACGCGCGCCCCGCCGGGCTCTGGAAGGATGAGCGCCTCGCCGGTGGGCACCTCGACGGTCTGGGTCGCGACCTTCGGCTCCTGCCCCAGCAGCGGGTAGGGCGCACACCCCGCCACCGCTGCTGCAGCCAGAAGAGCTACCGCCATACCCGTGCGCCACCGACGCTGCGTCGGAATGCCGGCAATGTTGCGCTGAGCGAGTTCGGTCAAAGCTGGGGTCCGTAGCTGTAGGCTGGATTTCGAGCGACAATGGGCCGAATCGCTTGACAGGAGGGACTCTAGCCTGCTGTCCCGCGAGGCCAAAACGGGGCGGGGTGACGACAGCTCCGGGGTGTACAACAGGTCGGAAAAAATTGCTTCAAAATCGCGAGCATTTTATCGGCATCTGGTGTAGAGCCATCGGGAGTTAAGCTGTGAGGACAGATGCGTAAGGCTTGGATCGCCGGCCTCTGGGCCATTGCCTCGGCCATGGCCGTCTTTCTGATCACCCTGCCGATCAGCCTTCAGGCGCATCTCATCGCCGGCTGCATCGTCGTGCTGGTCATCATCCTGCTGAAGCTGTTCGCACCGGTGGGCATCCCGCGCCTCATCGCGCTCTCGCTCGGCAGCACCATCGTGCTGCGCTACATCTATTGGCGCACGACCAGCACGCTGCCCCCGATCAGCCAGATCGAGGACTTCATCCCCGGCTTCCTGCTCTATTTCGCCGAGCTCTACAGCGTCTTCATGCTGGTGCTGTCGCTGTTCGTGGTGTCCTCGCCGCTGCCCTCCCGCACCGCGCCGCCGATCCCGGCGGGGCGGGTGCCGACCGTCGACATCTTCGTGCCGACCTATAACGAGGATTCCTCGCTGCTGGCCTCCACGCTGGCGGCGGCCAAGGCGATCGACTACCCCGCCGACAAATTCACCGTCTGGCTGCTCGACGACGGCGGCACCGACCAGAAATGCCACCAGGACGACCCGGAACAGGCCGCCGCGGCGCAGGAGCGACGACGCGAGCTCACCGCGCTCTGCGAGGGCCTCGGCGTGCGCTACCTCACGCGACGCCGCAACGAGCACGCCAAGGCCGGCAATCTCAACAACGGGCTCGCCAATTCCACCGGCGAGCTCGCTGCCGTCTTTGACGCCGACCACGCGCCGGCCCGCAGCTTCCTCACCGAGACCGTCGGCTATTTCGAGCAGGACCACCGGCTGTTCCTGGTCCAGACCCCGCATTTCTTCATCAATCCCGACCCGCTGGAGCGCAATCTCGACACGTTCGACCACATGCCGTCGGAAAACGAGATGTTCTACGGCATCATCCAGCGCGGCCTCGACAAGTGGGACGCCGCGTTCTTCTGCGGCTCGGCGGCGCTGCTGCGGCGCGAGGCCCTGAACGAGACCAACGGCTTCAGCGGCATTTCCATCACCGAGGACTGCGAGACCGCGCTCGAGCTGCACTCCCGCGGCTGGCACAGCGTCTATGTCGACAAGCCGCTCATCGCCGGGCTTCAGCCGGAGACCTTCGCCAGCTTCATCGGCCAGCGGTCGCGCTGGGCGCAGGGCATGTACCAGATCCTGCGCTTCCGCTTCCCGCCGGTGAAGCTGGGCCTCAGCCTGCCGCAGCGACTCTGCTACATGTCGAGCATGCTGTTCTGGTTCTTCCCGATCGCGCGCATGATTTTCCTGCTGTCGCCGCTGTGCTACCTCGTCTTCGGCCTCGAAATCTTCAATGCGTCGGGCGCCGAGTTCCTCGCCTACACCTCGACCTACATGCTGGTGAACCTGCTCATGCAGAACTACCTGTACGGGCGCTATCGCTGGCCGTGGATCTCGGAACTGTATGAGTACATACAGTCCGTCTACCTGCTTCCGGCGCTGCTCTCGGTGATGCTGAACCCCCGCAAGCCGACCTTCAAGGTCACGGCGAAGGGCGAGACGCTGCACGAGAGCCACGTCTCGGAAATCGGCAAGCCGTTCTTCATCCTGTTCGCGCTCATGACGCTGGCCGCGGTGCTGACCATCTGGCGCGTCGTGACGGACCCGTTCACGGCGGACGTCACCGCGGTGGTCGGCGGCTGGAACATCCTCAACATGATCATCGCGGGCTGTGCGCTGGGCGTGGTGTCGGAGCGCCAGAACCGCCGGCGGACCCATCGCGTCAATCTGTTCCGGCGCTGCGAGCTGATTCTCAACGACGCCGCCTACCCCGCGGTGGTCGAGGACGTGTCGATCGGCGGCGCCAGCGTGCGCGTGGCGATGAACAACCTGCCCCCGGTGGAGCGCGGCCAGATGGCGGGCATCCGTTTCAAGCCGCAGGCCGATGTCGGCCTCGACACCCTGCCCGTGCAGGTGCGCAACATGAAGCGCGACGGCAACGGCCAGCTGTTCGGCTGCCAGTTCGAGGCGGAAGTGCCGCTGCACCACCGCCTCATCGCCGATCTGATGTTCGCCAATGCCGCCGAGTGGAGCAAGTTCCAGGAATCCCGACGCTACAACCCCGGGGTCTTGCGAGGCACGTTCCGCTTCCTCGTCATCGCTCTCTACCAGACCGGCCGCGGGCTTTCCTATTTCCTCCGTCTGAACAAGCTGAGAAGCGCCGGCACCAGTCAGCCGGCGGTGGCGAAATCTCAATGACGCCGGTCCGTCTCCCCCCGCTCCTCAGCGCGCTGCTGCTGCTCGCCGCTCTCGGCGCGCCGGCGCACGCGCTCGGCACCACCGGAGCGTCCGGCGTCTCTGCAGCGAGGACGGCGGAGGCCGGAAAGCCGGATGTGCGGCTGGCCCAGGCCCCGAGCCCGGTGCCGTTCAGCCTCAACCCCGCCGGCTCGCCCACCACAGTGGTGCAGGGCGGCGGCGGTGGCGGTCAGCCCTTCACCATGCCGGAGGGCACGCGCCAACCCTCGCCTCCGGCTGCGGCGCCGCAGCGCCCGAACGATGCCTCGGGCGATTCCGGCGGCAGCGGCGGGGCGGCGGCCCCGGCTCCCGCCCCGGCCCCGGACACCCCGTTCCGCATGCCCGGCGCACCGCCGCCCGCCCCGGTGACGGCGAGCGGCGGCGGCGCCAATGCGGCGCCCGATGCCCCCGCCACGCCGGACCGCTACATCATTCCCTCGCCGCGGCTGACGCTGGAGGGCGAGTATGACGCGCGCGCCTGGACGACCTATCTGACCGAGGACGAGGCCGCCCGGCAGGCGACCTTCCAGCTCAGCTATCTCAACGCCGTTCTGGTGATGCCGGAAGTGTCGCGCCTGCGGGTGACGATCAACGGCCAGGTCATCCTCGAAACCCCGATCGCCTCGGCCAACGGGCCGTCCCATCTCAGCGTGCCGGTGCGTCGCGGCGTGCTGCGTGCCGGGCCGAATCTGGTGCGGTTCGAGGCGGTGCAGCGGCACCGCACCGATTGCGGCGTGCCGGCGACCTATGAGCTGTGGACCGAAATCGACAACGCGACCACCGGGCTGACCTTCCAGGGCGGCCGGCTGCCGCTGGTCGGCGGGCTGGAGAACCTGCCCGCGATCGGCGTGGACGCCACCGGCGCCACCAATCTGCGGGTCATTACCCCGGCGCCGCTCGACCCCGTCGGGATCAACCGGGTGATGCGCGCGGTTCAGGGCCTCGCGCTGCGCGGCCGCTTCCCCAACCCGGTGGTGAGCCTTGCCGCCAATGCCTATGGCCCCACCCCGCCCGGCACCGTCACCATGGTGCTGGCCACGTCCGGCGAACTGCCCAAGCTGATGGGCGCGCCCCCGCTCGAGGCGCAGCAGCGGGCCATCGCCGGCATGGTGCGCGACAGCCGCATCGAAGGCCCGGTGCTGGTGGTTTCCGGGCCGAACAACCAGTCCGTCGACACCGCGATCGAACGGCTCACCACGCTGGCGGCCCCCTCCGGCACGGTGATCAACACCGCCAGCTTCGCCGCCCCCGATGCCCCGCTCTTCGCCGGGCAGCGCGCCGTGTCGCTGGCCGATCTCGGCGTGTCCACCCAGGAATTCTCCGGCCGGCGGCTACGCGTGCGCTTCGACATCGCGCTGCCGGACGATTTTTACGCCTCGGTCTACGGCCAGGCGATCTTCCTGCTGGACGCCGCCTTCACCGCCGCGGTGCGGCCCGGCAGCCATGTCGATCTCTATGTGAACGGCCAGATCGCCTCGAACCTGCCCATCACCTCGCGCACCGGCGGCCTGTTCCAGCGCCAGCCGATCAAGATGCCGCTGCACAATTTCCGCCCGGGGCTGAACCGGCTGTGGCTGGAGGTCGTGCTCGACACCGAGGCCGACCGGCAATGCGTGCCCGGCGCCACCCTGCCCGGCGACGACCGTTTCGTGCTGTTCGATTCGTCGCAATTCACCATGGCGGACTTCGCCCGGATCGGCCGGTCCCCGGATCTGGCCGCCTTTGCGGCGACCGGCTTTCCCTATGACCGCAGCCGCGGCGACTCCGTGGCGCTGGTTCTGGCCCGGCAGGACGTGCCGACGGTTTCCGCCGCCGGCACGCTGATGTCGCGCCTCGCCCTGTCGCGCGGCGCAATGCTGGACGTCGAGACCCAGCTCAACACCGCGACGCTGGCCAACCGCCCGGCGATTTTCGTCGGCGGCATCGGCCAGGTCGCGACCGGCGTGCTGGGCCAGGTCGGCATCGCCGAGACCACGCGGGTGAGCTGGCTGGCCGGCCCGGCCGATGGCGGCGCCCGAGCGGCCGGCGCGAGCGCGGAATATGACGACGTGCTCCAGCGCTTCCGCAGCCGCCAGCGCGCCGAGGAAGCCACCGACAAGCCCGGCATGGCCGACCCCTTCGGCAATACCAACGAGCCCGACACCTATGAGCGCTGGCGCGACAACATCAGCGGCAGCGGCCTGCAGAGCCTGCTGAACGGCTTCGAGAACTGGCTGCAGCGGACCTTCGACATCTCCTACGCCTCGCTGCGCGTCGGCGAGACCCAGCAGGGCCTCTATGAGCCGCCGGCCCGCACCAGCGTGCTGATGGCGCAGGGCAACTCGCCGAGCGGCGACCAGACCTGGACGCTGGTGGCGGGCCGGACCCCGGAGAGCCTCGCCTCCGGCCTCGGCGTGCTGACGCAGCCGGCGCTGTGGGGCAATGTCGGCGGGCGCGCGGTCGCGTTCCAGTCGGGCACCGGCGCCATCGAGCGGCAGGAGATCGGCACCTACCGCTTCATCGTCACCGAGCCGCTCGGCCTCGCCAATTTCCGCATGGTCGCGGCCAACTGGCTGTCGATCAACATCGTGACCTATGCCCTGATGCTGGTGCTCTGCGGAACCATCCTCGGCATCTCCACCGCTTTCCTGCTCCGACGGCTCGGGCGAACGGCATGAGACAGGTTTGGGCGATCCTCATCGGCATCCTGATGCTGGTCGGCGGCATGATGCCGCTGCGCGCCCAGTCGGGGATGGCGATGATTCCGAAGGACGCCTGGACCCTCTATCTCAACCGCTATGTCGACGCCTCGGGCCGCGTGGTCGACGATGCCAATGGCGGCATCAGCCACAGCGAGGGCCAAGGCTACGGCATGCTGCTCGCCTTCTTCGCCGACGACCGGGCGAGCTTCGAGCGCATCTGGAGCTTCACCCGCACCGAGCTGCTGATCCGCGACGACGGGCTTGCCGCCTGGCGCTGGGACCCGGACAAGACGCCGCACATCACCGACGTGAACGCTGCCAGCGACGGCGACCTCCTGATCGCCTATGCGCTGGCCCGCGCCGGCCAGAGTTGGAACGAGCCGGGCTATCTCGCCAGCGCCCGCCGCATTGCCCGGGCGATCGGGCGGGTGATGGTGGTGCGCGACGGCAGCCGCACGATCCTTCTCCCGGGTGCGGTGGGCTTCGCCGCGGGTGAGCGCGCGGACGGCCCGATCGTGAACCTGTCCTACTGGATTTTCGAAGCCTTGCCGGTGATGAAGCAGTTCGCGCCCGACACCCGGTGGGACGCGCTGCAGCAGAGCGGGCTCGACCTGATCCGTGCCGCCCAGCTCGGGCCGGCCAAGCTGCCGCCGGACTGGATCTCGCTGGCGGACGGCACCCCTGCCCTCGCCGCCGGGTTTCCGCCCGTCTTCGGTTACAATTCGTTAAGGATAGTTCTTTACCTTTTGAGAGCGGGGATTCGCGATGCGTCCCTGCTCTCGACGTTCCAGCGGAACTGGCTGACCGACAACGACGGCGCCCCTGCCGTCGTCGACATAAAGAGCGGGCGGGTCGTCACCCGACTGACCGAGCCGGGCTACCGGATGCTCGGCGCAACGCTGGCGTGCGCGATGTCCGGCACGCAGATTCCGGAGGATCTGCGGCAGTTCCAACCCACCTTCTACTACCCCGCAACGCTCTATCTCCTCAGCTATCAGCTGATCGCCGAGAAATATCCTCAATGTCTGTGAACCGAGCTCTCCTTCTGGTCCTGCTTGGCCTCGCCGTCGTTCCGGCGATTGCGCAGCAGATCGAGCTGCCCGGCAAGACCTCGGCGAACGCCGGTGCCGCGGCGGACGGCGCCGCCGGCGCGCCGGCAGCGGTGGCGCAGACCGACCGGCCGGCGGACGCCGCCCCGGCGCGGACGCCGACCACCCGGGTCGACGAATCGGCGCTGCGCTATTTCGCGTCGCAGGGCGACACCCGCCGGATGGAAGCGGAGATCGCCCGGCTGCGGGCGCTCTATCCCGACTGGACCCCGCCGGCCGACCTCTATGCCCCCATCTCCCAGTCGGATCCTGAGCTGGAGCAGATGTGGCGGCTGTTCGGCGAGGGCAAATATGGCGATGTGCGCAGCGCCATCGCGGCGCGGCAGGCCTCCGACGCCAACTGGAAGCCGCCCGCGGACCTGACCGCCCGGCTCGACGAGGCCGAGGCCCGCCGCCGGCTGGTCAATGCGTCGAACGCCCAGCAATGGGGCACCGTGCTCCGGGTCGCCACCGAGACCCCGGCACTCCTCACCTGCGCCAATGTCGACGTGATGTGGCGCGTTGCGGAAGCCTTCGCCAAGACCAGCCAGCCAGAGCGGGCGAAGGACGCCTATGCCTATGTCCTGACCAACTGCACCAACGCGAATGAGCGGCTCGCGACGGTGCAGAAGGCCATGACCCTGCTGGACGACGCCGGCCTCGCCCAGCTCATGGCGCTGGAGCACAAGAACGGCGACCAGGGCGAATTCCAGGCCCTGCGCAACGACCTGCTGCGCCGCAGGATCGGCCAGGCCGCCAACGATCCCAAGATCACGGTCAGCCCGGACCAGGTCGCCGCCATGGAAGCGCTGGCGCGCCAGGACACCGGCTCCGGCGATCCGCTGCTGCTCGGCTGGTATCTCTACCGCCACGACCAGCAGGCTGCGGCGCTCGACTGGTTCAAGCTGGCGCTCGACCGCAATGGCGGCGCGAAGGCCGCCGAGGGCTATGTGCTCACGCTGGTGGCCCAGGGCCGCGCCATCGAGGCCGAGCCCATCGCCTATCAATGGCGCGATTCCAGCCCCGAGAACCGCAAGGCCTATCTCGACACGGTGGTAAGCCTGCTGACCGCCGACCCGCCCATCCTGCTCAACCAGACGGTCATCGACAATTTCAGCCCGGTCGTCGTCGGGGCGAAATACGTTCCCGGCGCTCAGGCGCTGGGCTGGTACGCCTATAATACCGGGCAGCTCCGCACCGCGCTGACCTGGTTCCAGACGGCGGTGAACTGGGCGCCGAACGACGAGCCCTCCGCCTATGGCCTCGGCCTCACCCTGTTCCGGCTGAACGAGACCGCCGCCCTCAACGCGGTGGTGGCGCGCTGGCGCGGGCGGTCCGAGCGCATCATGGCGCTGACGGATGCGGAGCTGCGCCGCCGGCTGGCGGCCGAAGAGGCCGCCAAGGCCGCGGCCAACCCGCAGAACAACCCGATGCAGAGCTATGGCGACCCGGTTGCCGCCGCCGCCGCCCGTGCCCGCGCCGGGCTGGACCTCGGCCCGCTGCCCACGACCAGCGCACAGCCGGCGGGCAGCTATGCCGCCCCCGCCGCGGTTGGCGGACCGGCCTATCCCGCCGCGATCAGCGGCGCCATCGCCGCGCCTCCCGCCGGCATGGCCTATGCCGGAACGCCGGGCTATCCCCCCGCGGCGCAGGCCTATGCCGGGCAGCCGGCTCCGGGCGGCTATACCCCGCCGCCGGCCCAGCCGGCACCGGCCGGGGCCTACCCCGCCCCCGCGCGGGTCACCGCGGCCCAGCCAGCCCCCGCACCGGTGGGCGGCGCCGGCACGATGGCCTATGCCAGCGAGCCCGCACCCCAGACCAGCGTCGTCGTCCGCAAAGGCGCGCCGGCCGAGACCGGCGCCGCCCCGCGCGCCTCCGGCGGCTCGGGCGCCCGCTCCAGCGGGGCCTCGGCCGCGCTGAGCCGGCGCAATTATGGCGCCTGCATCTCCCGCAGCAATGCCGGCTATCGCTCCGGCCGGCTCTCCCCGGGCGATGCGGTGGCGCGCGGCTGGTGCCTGATGCAGATGAAGCGGCCGATGGAAGCGGCCCAGTCCTTCGACCTCGCGCTGAACAACGGCGCCACCGGCCGCGTCGCCGAGGACGCCGCCTATGGCAAGTCGCTGGCGCTGATGCAGAAGAACCTGACCAATGACGCCCAGGTGGCCGCCACCGAGGCGCCGCAGTCGCCGCGCCGCGCCACCCAGCTCAGCGCCGACCTGCTGGCGCCTCGAGCCGTGACCTCCTACCGCGACGACCGCTCGGGCGAGGCGCTGATCGCGCTGGACGAGCGCGCGCGGCTGGTGCCGGAGGATCAGGGCCTGATGATGCTGCGCGGCTGGTCGTACTACCATCTGCGCGACTTCATCTCGGCCGACCGCATCTTCAAGGCGCTCGCCGCGACCGGCAACACCGACGCCCAGGCCGGCATCGCCGCGATTCTCGACGTCACCCGCAAGACTCGCTACTGACGCACCCGCTACTGACGCACCCGCGACTGACGCGCCGGCGACTGACGCCGGCCCGCTACGGAAGCCGGTCGGCGCGTGGCGCGGCAATTCGGCCGGACGGAGAGATGGGCCGCGTTCAGAAGTCGATGCGCGGGGTTTCCGGCAGCTCGACGTCGAACAGCTCCCAGAACGGCAGGCCGCGCTCGGCGGCGTACCACGCCTCGAATGCTGCAAGGGCGGCGGCCGGGTCAGGCGGCGCCACAGGATCGGCCGCCGCCGAAGACGGCGCCGCCTCCGCCCCTTCAGCGCCGGCTTCGGCCGGATGCACCGCCGCGTGCAGCGCCGCGATGACCGGCGTGAAGGCCTCCAGAACCGTCCGGCGCGCCGCGCCCGCCACGTCCTCGTGCCAGCCGAGGCGCGCCCGCAGCACGGCGAGTCCCCCGGTGAGGGCGACCTCCCGCTCGGGCGCCTGCGCGGCCGCGGCGATCTCCCCCATCAGGTCGAGCCGGCGGACGGCGAAGGCACGGCTGCGCTCGAGCGCCGCGAGGCGGCTGGCCCAGTCGCGACGGAAGGCCTCCTCCTCCTGCCGCGCGGCGATGGCGGCCCGCCGCAGCTCGTCGAGCAGCGGGGTCATCGCGCGCCTCCCGAAGCTGGCGGAAGAGAGTGGGAGTCGAACCCACCAGAGACCGGCTCGCGGCCCCTCCCGGATTTGAAGTCCGGACGCCCCACCAGGGACGCTTCCCTTCCATCGGCAGCGGCAGCTTCCTCTTCGGAGGGTCCGAACAGGTCCAGCCGGTGCCGGTTGATGCGCCTCAGATCGCCGCGGCGCAAGGTGACGCCGTGGCGATCGAAAAATTCGAGGATCTGGATCGCCACCTTGCGGCCGACCTGCGGCCGGCCCGCCTCGGCCTCGTCCCGCTCGATGCGATCGCGAAACTGCGCGGCGGTGAACGCGTCCCGGCCATCCGCGCCCGCGAGCTCCGCGACCATGGCGACGAGAGCGCTGACCGTGGCCCGCAGGAAGAAATGGTCGTGGGCCACCTCGTCCACCCGCCCCATCCGCGAGAGCCGCTTCATGAGCCGGCGTATCTCCGGCTCCGCCACCCCGGTGAGCCCGGCGATGTCGCGCACGCGCGGCGGCCGGTAGCGCTCGGTTCCTTCCATCAGTGGCCGAATGCCCTGCCACAACGCCTCGTCCGGCGCGGTGAGCCGCACCTCGTGGGTGGGCAATCGCACCCACGCCCCCTCCAGCGCCACGGCGCCGTCCCGCGCCAGCCGCTGCAGCAGGACGGCGAAGGCGGGCTTCGGCAGGCGCGGCGTGAGCGCGAGGCGGAGCCGCTCCGCGCCCATGCCGGCAAGGTCCGGGTTCTCGGCATGGAAGGCGTCGAGCCGGGCCAGCAGTTCCTCCGTCAGAGCCCGGCCATGGGTGGCGTCGAGCACGACGCGCGCCTCGCCGGCGGGCAGCACCACGAGGTCGAGCAGCTCCGCGATGGTCGCCGCCGCGTCCGCGGCCAGGGCGTGGTCGCGGGCGAAGCCGGCGAGGTCGAGATGAAAGGGCGGCACCGTCAGCAACGCCGCCACCGCCTCGGCCGGCCCGCCGGCCAGCGCGCCGAGCTGGGCGAGACGCTCGGGCGAGCGGCGCTTGCGGGGCGGCGCCCGCAGGTCGAGCAGCCGGCCGCCGCCGATGGTGCGCCGGGCCGAGGTGTCGCGCACCACGAAGCGGTCGCCCGCCGCCGCCGCAATGGGGCGTTCGAGCACGATCTGCACCAGCCCGGAGCCGCCGGGCAGCAGCGTCTCCGGCTCCAGTGGCACCATCCGGGCGCCGACCTCGGTCGCGCCATGGTGGAACCGGACCGGAAACCACGCGCCGATCGGCTTCGGCTCGCCCGGCAGCACGGTGAGCGTCGCGTCGACCCGCTCGGTGGGGGCGTGGAGATGCGCGGCAAGCACCACGTCGCCACGGGCGATCGCCTCATGGGTCACCCCCGGGCCAGCGAGGTTCAGCGCGCACCGCTCGCCGGCGCGCCCGCTTTCGGCGGCGCGGTTCTGCGCATGGATCGAGCGCACCCGCGCCTCCAGCCCGGAGGGGGAGACGATGACCCGATCGCCCACGCTCACCCGGCCGGACAGCACCGTACCGGTCACCACCGTGCCGGCACCGGAAAGGGTGAAGCAGCGGTCCACAGCCAGACGGAAGCCCCCGGCCGCGCTGCGCACCGCGCTCTGCCGGGCGGCCTCCTCCAGCCGCGCCCGCAGCCCGGCGATGCCCTCGCCCGTCCGCGCCGAAACCGGCAGCACCGGCGCGCCGGCAAGCGGCGTTTGCGCCAGCAAGGCGTCAATCTCGCCGGCCACCGCCTCGCGGCGCGGCGTATCGGCAAGGTCGGCCTTGGTCAGCGCCACAATGGCCTGCCCGACCCCGAGCAGGCCCAGCAGCGCCAAGTGCTCGCGGGTCTGCGGCATCACGCCGTCATCGGCCGCCACCACCAGGAGCGCGAGATCGATGCCGCTCGCCCCCGCCAGCATGGTGTGGATGAGGCGCTCATGGCCGGGCACATCGATGAAGCCGAGAATACCGGCCTCGGTGGGCAGATAGGCGAAGCCGAGATCGATGGAGATGCCGCGCGCCTTCTCCTCCTTCAGCCGGTCGGTGTCGACGCCGGTCAGCGCCCCGACCAGCGCGGTCTTGCCATGGTCGATATGCCCCGCCGTCCCGA
>CAZIXP010000035.1:0-32447 GCA_964543245.1 uncultured Starkeya sp. | reverse complement strand
CTCCATGATCGACGGACTCTACCTAAATCTGGAGGAAGATCAGGGGCTCAGGTCAGCGCCGCACGTGGTCCAGAAAGCCTTCCGGCATCGACCAGCCGTGATAGCGATAGAGCGCGATGGAGATGTCCATGAGCTTACGCTTGCTGTGCGCCATATTCAGCGCCCGCATGCGACTGGCATCGATGCGCGACCAAACGCAGTGCGCATGGCGGCGGCCGTTCTTCTCGTGAAACACGATCGCGCGCGGCTGACCGGTAAGGCCGAGCTTTGCCTCGATCCGGGCAATGGCGTCCTCGAACTGCTCCACCGTCACCCTGGTCTCGGGCGGCGGATTCAACGATAGCGAGAACAGGTATTTTCGGCACTGCGTCCCTTGCGCAATCGCCTCGCTCTCGGCAAACGCATCCGTCAGATTGCCGGCGATAAAACCTTCAATGGAATGCACGGTCACATGGTCATTGTCGCGCGGGTTCAGAAGATGACGCGCCAGTTCCGAACCGAACCCGCGCTCGTTGCCTTCGAGGATCATCGCTCTTGTCCCAACGCCGCGACGAGCAGGCCACGAAGAGCCAATATATGGCTGTAGGCCTCCTCAATTTTAGCCCGCTCGCGGTCCTCCATAACGAGCGCGCCTATATTGGCCTGATATGCCAATTGATTGAGGTTGTTGGCGATACGGGACTGGCCCAGCAGGGCGAGGGCTTCGGCGACGGCTTTCTTATCTGCGACGACGGTGTTGGAACGGCGCTTGCGGCGCTTCGTTTCTTCGGCGAATAGGCACGCGCGGATATAGGCGCTCAGCGTCATCCCGGCAGCCAGTTCCTCCAGCCGTACCCGCTCATCCTCGGTCAGCCGTATAGTCACCGGTGTGGCTTTGCGACGAATCGGGCGTCCACCAGCGGCTCGTGAAAACGCCGGCGTCAGTCGGTCAGACGACCGCGCATCCGGCCTCATCGTCTTGGCCCCGGCAGACGCGGGCCTCCCCGACGGATCGGCTCGGGACTCGGCGCGCTTACCGCCACGCCTCGGGCCGCCGTGTCAAATTCCCGGATTCTATGTGTGACCTCAGGCGAAGCCCTGAGGAGATTGGCCCAATTTTCTAGTTCTTCTAGGATGGTGAAGACCGGGATGGGTTCTAGGTTGTTCTTGTCTGGGGCACCATTTCATACTTTCCCAGGCGGAAGCCTCCTAAAGCCCTGAAGGGCAAGGACATTTTGACCGGCAGCCCGCATGCCGGGCAGCATCGAGGGCTCACGCCAGCCGCCGCCGGCGTGTGGCGGCTCGCCGGTGACAGGCCGCTGTCCCTCGCCGGCGGCCGCGGAAAGTGAACGGCGAAGCTCGACTCGACAAGCCGGCACCGGGGGATCCGGCGTGCCGAGGCGCGGGATCGCGCCAGCGGGCCTGTCACGTTGCCTGATTTCCCGATCGCGTCAGACCGCAGCCGGCACACGCGGTGCGGCGGCATCCCGCGCCAGCACCGCCTCGACGTCGGCCCGGCAGGGCAGGTCGGCGCCGCGGCGGGTGACGGTCACCGAGGCCGCCGCCGTCGCGTAGGCGAGCACGTCGCCGAGCGCCTCGCGATCGAGCCCGACGATGGCGGCCTCGTCGAGCCGGCCGGTGGCGGCGAGGCGGGCAAGCAGCGCGGCGTGGAAGGTGTCACCGGCGCCGACCGTGTCGCACACGCTCACCTTTCGTCCCGGCACCTCGACCGCGCCTGCGGTGCCGAACGCCACCGCGCCCTCGGCGCCGCGGGTGATCACCACCAGCCGGGCGCCGCAGCCGAGCCAATAGGCGGCGGCATCGGCGAGCGAGGCGGCCTCGCCGAAGGCGCTACGCACATCTTCGTCGCTCGCCTTGACGATGGTGGCGCAGCGGTAGAAGCGGGCGGCGGCGGCGCTCCAGCGCGTCATGTCGGAGACGACGGTCGGCCGCACATTGGGATCGACGCTGATCACCCGGCGGCCCTTCTCGCGCTCGGCCAGAACGGCGTAGGCGGAGCCGACCGGCTCCACCACCATGGTGTAGGAGCCGAAGGTAAGGGCGCGCACCTCGTCCGGCAGCCGGGCCGGCAGGTCCTCCACGGTCAGCGAGCGGTCGGCGGCCGCTTCACCGTGGAAGGAATAACGCGGCTGCCCGTCCGGGGCGGTGGCAACGGCCGAGAGGGTGGAAAGCCGGTCGGTGCGAAGGGTGAAGCGCGTGTCGACACCCTCGCGCTCGAGGATGTCGGCGAGCAGCATGCCGAAACGGTCGCGCGAGATGCCTCCGAGGAAAGAGGAGCGCGCGCCCAGCCGCGCCAGCCCGATGGCGACGTTGAACGGCGAGCCGCCGGCCACCGCGCGCGTCGGCATCTCGGCGCCTTCCGGTGCGCCGACGAACAGGTCGATCAGCGCCTCCCCGCAGACGAGGATCATGAGGCGTCCCCTACCGGCTGGATGACGCCCTTGCGCAGGATGATGTTGCCGTAGAGCCGCCGCTCGCCGGAGGCGATGATGGCATAGGCCGACCGTATGCGGTCGTAGAACGGCTCCCCGGCGATCGGCACCAGACGGAAGCCGGGCTCGCGCCGCGCGATCACCTCGGCGAATTCGACGAACACCGCCTCAAGCCGCCCGCAGTCGCCATAGGCGCAGGGACGGAAGGCCGCGTTCTCGACCGCGGCATCGAGCGGCATCAGCGAGAGCACCGCGTCGAGGATCGTCGGCGCCGAATGGCCGTCCATGCGGATGAGGCGGCGGGCATGGGCGTCAGCGGGGTAATTGGCATCGACGATGGCGATTTCGTCGCCATGGCCCATGGCCCGCAGTGTCATCAGCAGATCGGGGCCGATCAACGGGTCGATACCCTTGAGCATGGTCTACTCCTTGAAGAGCACGTCGAAATCGCGGGCGAAGGCAGCGAGCAGCGGCAGCGCGGCGCCGCCGATGGCGCGGGCGTCGCGCCCGACCGAACCCTCCACCAGCGCGGTGTCGGTGAGGCCCTGCCGGTCGATGGCGGCGAAGCGCAGGCGGGTTCGTTCGACCAGACGGGCACGCACATCGGCGGGAAAGGCGCCGTCAATGACGACGGCCTCGAAATCGATCACCGACAGCATGGCGGCGATCGCCTGGGCAAGGCCGTCCGCGGCCTCGTCCATCCACGCGTCGAGCGGTTCGGCGAATTTCGACCAGTCGTCCGGCGACTGCCAGATGTCGGTGCCGGGCAGGCCGCGCGCGATGAGCCGGCGCTCCAGCCGGTAGATGGACGCGATGCGGATCAGCTGCTGCAGGCTCGCGGTGCCGTCCGCCTCGCGCCGCAGCACCGGCATGGAGCCGAGCGCACCCGCATTGCCTGAACGGCCGGGGAACAGGCTGCCGTTCAGCACGACGCCGCCGCCGATGAAGGTGCCGATATAGAGATAGGCGAAGTCGTGGAACGCCGCGCCGCAGCCGAAGGTGAGCTCGGCGGCGCAGGCGGAGGTGGCGTCGTTGCACATCCGCACCGGCCAGCCGGGGAACAGCTCCCCCAGCGTCTGCGCCACGTCGAAGTCCCGCCAGCCGGCGAGCGCGCCCGGCGGCGTCTCGAGGTCGGCTTCCCAGTTCCACAGCTCGAACGGCATGGCGACGCCGATGCCGGTGATGCGCGTGCGCTGTTCCTCGGTGAGCACGGCGGTCAGCCGGGGGATTTCCCGTTCCGCGAAGGCCATCAGCGCCTGCGGCAGCGGGTAGGCATAGGTCAGGCGGGCGCGGGCGCGGATGCCGGCGGTGAAGTCCATCAGCACCAGGTCGGACGAACGCCGGCCGATCATCAGCCCCAGGCCGAAGGCGCCGTCCGGGTTCAGCGAGAACGGCACCGAGGGCTGGCCGATCCGGCCGCGCTGGCGCTCGCCCGCCGTCAGCAGGCCATCGGCGTGCAGCCGGTTCATGATCACGGTGGTGGTCTGGGTGGAAAGCCCGGTCAGCCGCGCGATCTCGACCTTGCCCAGCGCCTTGTGCCGGCGGATCAGGGAGAGGATGACCCGCTCATTGTAGAGCCGTACGCCGGTCGGATTGGTGCCGCGTCCCGAAGGGGAGAGCGGTACGGGATCGTCCGGGACCCGGACATAGGCCGCCTCGTCCATGTCCCTCGCGTTCCCCATGGTTTTTCTCGCGCTGCCGCTTGGTCGGGCAGGTCTAGCGCCGGAAGGATGCGCCATGCAAGTTGGTCGCGTCAATTATTAAATCTGCGTGATTTATTTATTGACAGGCGAAAAGGGCTGCGGCTTCATGAGGCGGTCAAACAGCACGTCTCGGGACCAACCCGGGCAAGGTCACAATCCCAGGGAGGGAAGAATGCGCCACCCGTTCGAGCATCACCCCGTCATCGCCGCCATTTCCGCCGTCGCTCTCGCCGCCGCCGTGCTCGCGGGCGCCGGGCCCGCCGCGGCGGATGACAAGCCGATCGTCGGCATCATCACCAAGACCAACACCAACCCCTTCTTCGTGAAGATGAAGGAGGGCGCGCAGGCCAAGGCCGGCGAGCTCGGCATGGAGCTGCGCTCCTTCGCCGGCAAGGTCGACGGCGACAACGACTCGCAGGTCGCGGCGGTGGAGAACCTCATCGCCGCCGGCGCCAAGGGCATCCTGATCACGCCCAGCGACAGCCGCGCCATCGTGCCCTCGATCGAGAAGGCCCGCGCCGCCGGCATCCTGGTGATCGCGCTCGACACGCCGCTCGACCCGGCCAACGCCGCCGACGCCACCTTCGCCACCGACAATTTCCTCGCCGGCCAGTATGTCGGCCAGTGGGCGGCCAAGGTGCTGGGCGCGAAGGCGGGCACCGCCAAGATCGCGCTGCTCGACCTCAACGTGAACCAGATCTCGGTCGACGTCGCCCGCGACCAGGGCTTCCTCAAGGGCTTCGGCGTCGACCTCGCCAGCCCGTCGGTGATCGGCGACGAGAAGGACGCGCGCATCGTCGGCCACGACACCACGCTCGGCAACGAGGAAGGCGGCCGCAAGGCGATGGAGAATCTGCTCCAGAAGGACCCCGAGATCTCCGTCGTCTACACCATCAACGAGCCGGCGGCGGCCGGCGCCTATGAAGCCCTCAAGTCGGTCGGCCGCGACAAGGACGTGCTGATCGTCTCGGTCGACGGCGGCTGCCCCGGCGTGCGCAACGTAGCCGACGGCGTCATCGGCGCCACCTCGATGCAGTTCCCGCTGCTGATGGCCTCGAAGGGCGTGCAGGCGGTGTTCGACTACGCCAAGACCGGCGCCAAGCCGCAGGCGACTCCCGGCCTCGACTTCGTCAACACCGGCGTGGAGCTGGTCACGGACAAGCCGGTCGACGGCCTGAAATCGATCCCCTCCTCCGAAGCGCTGAAGAAGTGCTGGGGCTGACGTCCCCTCCGCGCGCCACCGCCGCGCACGACGCGCGGCCGTCCAGTTGAACCAACCGAGAGGCGCTTGCGGGCGTCTCTCCCGGCCCTGCGCCGCGCCAGCGCCGAGCCGGTCTGCGGGAGGATAAGGCGATGACCGATGTAAGCAGTTCCGGCGCGCCCCCTTCGGGTCGCCCGGCCAGACAGGCCTTCGAGCAGGTGCTCGAGAAGCGCGACAGCCGGGTCGCGGAGTTCGACGTCACCCCCAAATCGCCGCTGCAGCGCGTGCAGCACTTCCTGCACGCCAATCCGACCGCGGTGCCGGCCATCGTGCTGCTGCTCGGCATCATCGGCTTCAGCCTCATCGTGGGCGGCCGGTTCCTGTCGTCCTTCAACCTGTCGCTGATCATCCAGCAGGTGACGATCATCGGCATCATCGGCATCGCCCAGACGCTGATCGTCATCACCGCCGGCATCGACCTGTCGGTGGGCGCCATCATGGTGCTGTGCTCGGTGGTGATGGGCAAGCTGGCGGTGACGCTGGGCGTGCCGGCGCCGCTCGCTTTCCTCGCCGGCATCGGCGTGGGCGGGGGCTGCGGCGCCATCAACGGCGTGCTGGTGACGCGGCTCAAGCTGCCGCCCTTCATCGTCACGCTGGGCACCTGGTCGATCTTCTTCGCGCTGAACCTGTGGTATTCGGGTTCCGAGACCATCCGCTCGCAGGACGTCGCCAAGGCCGCCCCGCTCCTGCAGTTCCTCGGCACGCCGGTGGACGTGCTCGGCGCGCGCTTCACCTATGGCTCCTTCTTCATGCTGGGGCTGGTCGCGCTGGTCTGGTACGTGCTGAACCGCACGGCGTTCGGCCGGCATCTCTATGCGGTCGGCGACGACCCCGCCGCCGCCGAACTGGCCGGCATCCGCACGCGGAAAGTACTGTTCGCCGTCTATGTGGCGGCGGGCGTCATCTGCGCGCTCGGCGCCTGGGCGCTGATCGGGCGCATCGGCTCGGTCAGCCCGCAGGCCGGCCAGACCGCCAATCTCGACAGCATCACCGCGGTGGTGATCGGCGGCGCCAGCCTGTTCGGCGGACGTGGTTCCATCATCGGCACGCTCATCGGCGCGCTCATCGTCGGCGTGTTCCGCAACGGCCTCGCGCTCTCCGGCGTCGATGTGCTGTGGCAGGAATTCACCGTCGGCATCCTCATCATCGTCGCGGTCGCCCTCGACCAGTGGATTCGCAAGGTGTCGGCATGAGCACGCACTCCACGCTCACCGGACTGAAGCCGGCTCCCGCTCCCGCCCCGGTGCTGTCGGCCCGCGGCCTCGTCAAGCGCTACGGGCGGGTCACCGCCATGGACCACGCCGATTTCGACCTTTATCCCGGCGAAATCCTCGCGGTGATCGGCGACAACGGCGCCGGCAAATCCTCGCTCATCAAGGCGCTGTCCGGCGCCCTGATCCCCGACGAGGGCGAGATACGGCTCGACGGCGAGGTGACGCGCTTCGCCTCCCCGATGGACGCGCAGAGGGCCGGCATCGAGACGGTACACCAGTCGCTGGCGCTCTCGCCGAGCCTGTCCATCGCCGACAACATGTTCCTCGGCCGCGAGATGCGCCGGCCGGGCGTGCTCGGCTCGGTGTTCCGCATGCTCGACCGGCCGAAGATGCAGAAGATCGCCCGCGACAAGCTGTCCGAGCTCGGGCTGATGACCGTGCAGAGCATAAACCAGCCGGTGGAGACGCTCTCGGGCGGCCAGCGGCAGGGCGTCGCGGTGGCGCGCGCGGCCGCCTTCGGCTCCCGCGTGGTCATCATGGATGAGCCGACCGCGGCGCTGGGCGTGAAGGAATCGCGCCGGGTGCTGGAGCTGATCCTGGAGGTGCGCTCGCGCGGCCTGCCGATCGTGCTGATCAGCCACAACATGCCGCATGTGTTCGAGATCGCCGACCGCATCCACATTCACCGGCTGGGCCGCCGGCTCTGCGTCATCGACCCGAAGAACCACACCATGTCCGATGCGGTGGCATTCATGACCGGCGCCAAGACCCCGGCGGAGGAGCTCGCGGCCTAGGCCTAGGCCGTGTCCGGTGAACTCACGTTCACCGGACGCGTTTCAGGGTGTTGTTTGCCGCATTTTCTTCACGCGAACCGGAATCCACTTCGCTCGAAAATGCTCCAGGCCGGAAGAAGGCGTGATGTCCCGCCGATCTGCGGTTCCGGCGGACCGGCACGTGCTCCGGCATCTCCCGCAGTCCGCCGACCCTGTCGGCAGCCGGGACAGGCGCCGAGCTTTCCAGACTGCGGCCCGTCTCCCGCCGGCGCCGCGTCATGCCGCCGATCCGCCCCCGCCGGGCGGGTCGGCGGTTCTGTTCCGCCCCGTGTGCCCGACCGGAGCGCATAGCTCCAGCGCGGATTTCGCGCTACTGCGATGCTGCATCGCACACTAGTCTCCTCATGTTCTTGCTGCTCTGCAGCACGACCAAAGAAGGAGAACATGTCATGCAGATCGAACAGATCAGCATCGCCTTGCGGACGGCTTTTGCGCGCCGCCGCCTCTACAACAAGATCGCCGACGAGCTTTCCGCCTACACCGACCGTGAGCTCGCCGATCTCGGCCTCAGCCGCTACGACATTCCGACTCTCGCCCGGCAGGGGGCCTATCCCGCCGTCGAGAACCCGCCGGCGGCCCCGGTGCAGCACGATCTGCGCCTCGCCCGCGCCGCCTGATACAGCAGAGCGCCCATCGCCGGGCGCCGACCCCTTGGACGGCGCGGCCACGGCCGCACCGTCATGGTCAGGCCATGTGACCCTGCCTCCTCAAGCCTCGCGCGTTGAAGCCGCCCCGGTCATCCACCCGGACGGCTCTGCGCCCGGCGGCGGATATCAGGCGCCTTCGCCTCGATGCCGGGCGTCCTGCCGAGGGCGGCGGGTTCGCACCCGCGCCCGTTCGGCGCTGACAAGCTAGAGCATTTTCGAGCGAAGCGGATTCCGGTTCGCGTGAAGAAAATGCGGCAAAGCACCAACCTGGAGCGTATCCGTTGAATGTGAGTTCACCGGATACTCTCTAGTGGAACGCGTTCTCGCGCACCTGCTCGAAGAGTTTGGCGTTGTCGCTGTAGTCGACGTGAACCCCGACGATCACCGGTCCTTGGGTGTCGAACGCCTTCTTCAGCATCGGCCGGATGTCGTCCGGCGTGCGTATCATCATGCCCGTGGCGCCGAAGGCCTCGGCGTATTTGACGTAGTCGAGCGGGCCGAGCGCGATGCCGGCATTGCGCCCGTACTTCATCTCCTCCTGCACCTTGACCATGTTGTAGGTGCCGTCGATCCACACCATGTGCACGAGGTTGGTGCCGAGACGCACCGCGGTTTCCAGCTCCATCGCCGAGAACAGAAACCCGCCATCGCCGGAGATGGACAGCACTTTCTCGCCCGGCCGCACCAGGGCCGCCGCGATGCCCCAGGGCAGCGCGACGCCGAGCGTCTGCTGGCCATTGGAGATCAGCAGCTGCCTCGGCCTGAAGCTGTACATGTAGCGCGCGATCCAGAGATGGAACGAACCCATGTCGAGGCAGACGGTGACGTCGTCGCCGAGGAACTGCTGCAGTTCATGAACGAGACGCAGGGGATGGACCGGCACCCCGCCCCTCTTCGCCGCACCTTCGCTGAGCCGGCGCCGCTCCGCGTTGATCTTTTCCAGCATCGCCGCCGACAAGGCCGGCCGGCCCTCCCGCGCCAATGCCGCGGTGAGCGCCGTCAGCGTCAGGGCGATGTCGCCGACCAGCTCGACATGAGGCTGATAATGGGCGTCGAGCGTACATGGCAGCACGTCGATATGGATGATCGTTCGGTCCTTCGTGTGGTTCCATTCGGGCGGCCAGTATTCGACCGGATCATACCCCACGGTGATCACCAGATCGGCGGCATCGAGCAGTTCATCGCCGGGCTGGTTGTCGAGCTGCCCGACGCGGCCGCCGAAATTCTCGAAGAGCGAGGCACCGACGGCACCGGCGGCCTGGAAGGTTCCCACCACCGGCAGGTTGCCCTTGCCGAGGAACGGCTGCAGGGCGGCGGCCGCGTCCGGCCGGCTCGCCAGCATGCCGAGCAGGACAACCGGATTGGCGGCGGCATTGATGAGGTGCGCCGCCTCCTTGATCGCGAGAGGATCGGCCGGGCCCGCGCCGGAAAACCGGGGCAGGCGCACCGGTGATTCCGGCGCCGCCGCCTTCATCACGTCCATCGGCAGGTTCACATAGCTCGCCCCGGCCCGGCCGCCTTCGGCGGCGCGGAAGGCATTGCCCATGACCTCGGCGATCTGGTCGGTCGAGCCGACACTCACCGCATATTTCGTCACCGGCTTCATGATGGCGATGGCATCCATCGACTGATGGATCTGCTTGTCGGCGTCGGCGACCGATACCGCTCCGCCCAGGGCGAGGAGGGGGTCGCCCTCGCTGTTGGCCGTCGCCAGCCCGGTCACCAGATTGGACACGCCCGGGCCCGAGGTGGCGATGCAGACCCCGGCCTTGCCGGTCATGCGGCCGATGCCGCCGGCGATGAAGGCGGCATTCTGCTCGTGGCGGCAGACCACCGTCTGGATCGTCGACGACACCAGGGAGTCGAAGACCGCATCGATCTTGGCGCCGGGAATGCCGAAGACATGGGTGACGCCATGCTGCTCCAGCGCGCGGACGACGAGGTCCGCGCCGATCTGGGCCGGGTTCTTTGCTTCAGGCACGACGTCACTCCCGATCCTTCAATGGCCACGTTCAGCGGCGTTGAGCTCTGCGGCAATGTCCCTGTCGAGATTTGCCTTGAGGTAAGCCTCCGTCTCCGGCAGAACGAGGCGGAAGTCGTTCAGATTTTCAATCTGGAAGTCGAGATGATCCGCCTTCACGTCCAGCACATGACCGCCATGCTGGTGGTCGTCGGAAATGAAGTGGAAATGATAACCTTCCACACTGAACTGGCTTGAGAAGACCGGCGACCAGATGCCGACCAGTGTCCCGGAGATATCCTCCAGCACGAATTCACTCTGCGATTTCGCCGCCTCGGTGAGGGCAACCCCGGGCGTCGGCGGGTTCACCACCCGGGTCCTGATGTGCGAGAAGCGGCCGTGAAGGCGCAGGGCGTAGAAGATGTTGTCGGATGTGCGGAAGGCATCGCACCGCGCTTCCAGGTCGCTGAAGCTGGTGACACCCGCGATCGATCCCGACATGTCCGGCGTGAACCGCGTGATGACCGCGAAGGGAGCGCCGGCTTCCGCCCGCGCCTCGGTCACCTGGCCGGAGCCGTGGGCCTGATAGACCTGCCCGTCGAGCACGACCATCTCGCCATCCAGCCCGGCAAAGGTGCCGAGCCCGAAATCGCCGTGCTCGAGCAGCGCCCCGACCGTGACTTCCTGATCATAGACGCCCGCGACGAGTGCGCCGGAGGTGGAGACCTGGAAGACGGTATGGACGTTCAGCTGCACATGATCAGCCAGGATAGAGGATATCAGCCCATCCCGGCTGATATTCTTTCTCTTCGCCTCCTCATCCAGTGCTTCTTTCAATGAAACAGGAATATCGACGGTTATTATTGTCATATCCGCTACCCTTTATTCCTGGAAAGAACGCAAAGGACATGGGACCCTACCATCGTATTCCAGACGGTTCAATTTGGCCGTTAGGTCGGGTGGCGCGGAAGGCGCACACGAGCTTCGGGCGGCGCGACGCCGGCCGGCGCGGGCGGGCGCCTCCCACCGGGGAGCCGCGCGTTGTTGACACACCGCATTTGCATCGCGTGCAAACGAATATAGCTTTGCCAAGGCCGTTCGCCCGTGGCGGCCGTCACCGATCCGGGCAGGGCACGCCGCCTTCCCGGCGGAGAGATCAGCGACCGCCGGACCTGGATTGAGCCGATGCTTCACGCCATCGCAGCCGCCCTCGGCGGGCTCGGCATCTTCTTTGCCGGCATGTATCTGCTGAAGGAAAACCTGAAGAAGCTGACCGGCCGCCGGTTCAAGCAGATCGTCGCCCGCTGGACCCGGCAACCCGCCGCCGCCGTGGTGGTGGGCCTTGCCGCCGGCGGCATCATGCAAAGCACCACCGCCGTCACCTTCATTCTCGCCAGCATGATCGCCGCCGGGCTCATCGGCGTCAGCGGGGCATTGCCGATCATCGCCGGCGCCAATGTCGGCGCGACCTTCCTCGTCATGCTGGCGACGCTCGACGTGCAGGTCTTCGTGCTGTTCGTGCTGGGCATCACCGGGCTTTCCTTCACCATCGAGCGGCTCGCCCATCTGCGCAGTCTCGCCGCCGCGGTGTTCGGCATCGCGCTGGTGTTCTTCGGCCTCAAGATGCTGCAGAGCGGGGTCGCGCCGCTGACGCGCGAACCCTGGTTCCTGCAGGTGCTCACACTGGCGGGCGCGTCCTACCTGCTGCCGCTGCTGCTGGCGGTGGCACTGGTGCAGCTCTCGCAGTCCAGCGCCTCGGTAGTGATCCTCGCCATCACCGTCTCCGCCGCCGGCGGCCTGACCTTCGAACAGGCGATGATGGCCATCTACGGCGCCAACATCGGCTCGGCCTGCCAGAGCCTGCTGCTGTCCAGCAATCTGAGGGGGCGGCCGAAGCAGGTCGTCATGTTCCAGGTGCTGTTCAATCTCGTCACCGCGACGCTGATGGTGCCGCTGTTCTTCGTCGAGCAGTATCTCCACCTGCCGCTCATGGAGGCGCTGGTGCAGCGGATCGGCGGCGAGCCATCCTTCCAGCTCGCCATGGTGCAGGTCACCTTCAACGCGGTCGGCGCGGCCCTGATGCTCACCCTGCTGCCGCGGATCGGCTCGCTGCTGGTGAAGCGCTTTCCCGAGCGGCACGACGAAGACGACGGCCGCCCGGTCTTCATCCACGACCAGGCCATCGCCGAGCCGCAATCCGCCCTCGACCTCGCGCGGATGGAGCAGCGCCGCCTCGCCTCCTATCTCCCCCGCGCCCTCATGGTGGCGCGGCTGGGCACGAGCGCGCCGGACGATCTCGAACGGCTGAACGCCAATTTCGTCACACTCTCCGGCGCGGTGAACGAGTTCCTGCGCAGCCTGCGCGACGCGCCGCTTGATGTCGCCGGCTATGACCGGTTGAACCGTACGCTGCATCAGCTGCGGCTGCTGGACGGGCTCAACGAGACCGTGGTCGAGCTGGCGCGGGCGGCGCGCCGGGGCGAGGACAAGCCGCTGCTGAGCCGGCTCATCGGCAACGTGGTGGAAGGGCTCGACGCGGTGCTGCTGACCATGGCCGACGCCATGGGCGAGGGCGGCGGCGAGGACATCGAGCTGTTCCACGGCATGACCCGGCAGCGCGGCGAGGTGATGCACCGGCTGCGCGAGGCCTACCTTGCGGCCGACGCCGAACTCACCGCGCCGCAGAAGGGAACCATCCTGATCGTCACCAATCTGGCCGAACGCAGCCTCTGGCTGCTGGGCCAGATGGCGGAGGAAGAGGTCGCCGCGGCCGCGGCGGCGTGAAGCTCGAGCCCGTCCGGGGAAGGCCGGCCCACCGGACGGGCTCCGGGATTTTGCGCATTTTCTTTATGCGAACCGGAAGCCACGTCGCGCGAAAGCGCTCTATTTCCGCGTCAGCAGGAACACCGCCTGCTCGCCGAGCAGGTTCCACACCCACCACGGCGCGGTGAAGCGCACCTTCTGGCCGGCGGCATCGAGCGCCGCCGCGCTTTCGATCCGCGCGCCGACCTCGTCCACCAGCGCGACGAAATCGCGGATGGTGCAGAAATGGATGTTGGGGGTGTCGTGCCAGCTATAGGGCAGGTTGTCGGTGCGCGGCATCCGGCCGTTCAGCAGCAGGTCGAGCCGCATCCGCCAGAAGCCGAAATTGGGGAAGGAGACGATCGCCCGCCGCCCGACGCGCAGCATGTGCTCCAGCACCTTCTTCGGCGCCCGGGTGGCCTGGATGGTCTGGGACAGGATGACATAATCGAAGGAATCATCGGGATAATCGGCGAGATCGACATCCGCGTCGCCCTGGATGACGGCGAGCCCCCGCGCCACCGCCGCGTTCACCCCCTCGCGGGACAGCTCGATGCCGCGGGCGTCGCAGCCCCGCCGCGTGGCGAGCAGTTCCATCAGCTCGCCGTCGCTGCAGCCGACATCGAGCACCCGGCTGCCTGGCGCCACCATGTCGGCCACCATCAGCAGGTCGATGCGCTTGCCGGAATCGCCGAGCGCGGCGCCGCGCATGGTGAGGTCGAGGACGGCGGTGCGGTCGGACATCAGGAAACACCCAAGGTGCGGGCCACCGCGTCGAGGAAGCCGCGGGCGATGGCGAAAAGCTCGGGCTCCTCCAGCAGGAAGGCGTCGTGGCCCTTGTCGGTCACGATCTCGGCGAAGGACACCGGCGCGCCGGCGGCATTCAGCGCGTGGACGATGGCGCGGGAATCCGCGGTCGGAAACAACCAGTCGCTGGTGAAGGAGACGAGGCAGAAACGGGTGCGCCCGCCCTTGAAGGCGTTGGCCAGCACCCCGCCATAGTCCGCCGCCAGGTCGAAATAATCCATCGCGCGGGTCACGTAGAGATAGGAATTGGCGTCGAAACGGTCGACGAACGCCTCGCCCTGGTGCCGCAGATAGCTCTCCACCTGGAAGTCGGCATCGAAGCTGAAGGTGCGGTCGTCGCGGGCCTGCAGCCGGCGGCCGAACTTCCGGTGCAGCGACGTGTCGCTCATATAGGTGATGTGCGCCGCCATGCGGGCAACCGCGAGGCCCCGCCGCGGACTGAGGCCCTCGTCGATATAGCGCCCGCCGCGCCAGTCCGGGTCGGCCATGATGGCCTGCCGGCCGACCTCGTGGAAGCCGATGTTCTGCGCGGAGTGCCGCGCCGCGGTGGCCATCGGGAAGGCGGCGAAGACCCGCTCGGGATAGCTCGCCGCCCATTGCAGCACCTGCATGCCGCCCATCGAGCCGCCCACCACGGCCAGCAGCCTCTCGATGCCGAGATGGTCGATCAGCATGGCCTGCGCCCGCACCATGTCGCGGATGGTGACCAGCGGCAGGTCCAGCCCGTAGACCTGGCCGTCCGGGCCGGTGGAGGAAGGCCCGGTGGTGCCCATGCAGCCGCCGAGCACATTCGAGCAGATGACGAAGAACCGGTCGGTGTCGATCGGCTTGCCCGGCCCGACCAGCGTCTCCCACCAGCCCGGCTTGCCGGTGACGGGATTGACGTTGGCGACGTGCTGGTCGCCCGAGAGCGCGTGGCACAGCAGAATGGCGTTGCTGCGCGCGGCGTTCAGCGTGCCATAGGTCTGGTAGGCGATCTGGAACGGCGTCAGCACCGCACCCGAATCGAGCCGCAGCGGCTTGTCCGCGCCGAAGCGCACCACGGCGGAATGCGGCCGGTCGGCCTCACCGCGGGCGAGGACCTCGATGGAAGGCGCTTGGGCGGATGCCGCGCTGGAGGCTGCCATGGACGGGAACCCTGAAAACCGACTTACCGGACGATTGGTTCGTTATAGCGGACGCTGCGATGCTATCAACAGGGCCGTCTTGTCAATATCCCGCGACCCCGGCAGCGGCCGGCCTCCCCGCCCGCCCATGATTTCGGGCTTTGATCGGGCGGGGATTTGGGGCTACGACATCGGCTCATGACCTCCGCTCCGCTTCCCACCCTCGCCCAGCTCCGCGATGAGATCGACCGCATCGACGCGGCGATGCATGCCCTGCTGATCGAGCGGGGGGAGATCATCGATACCCTGGTCGCGGTCAAGCGCGCCGCAGCCAGCGAAGGCTCCGCCTTCCGCCCGGCGCGCGAGGCGGCGATGATGCGCCGGCTGGTGGACCGGCATCGCGGCCGGCTTCCGCTCGACACGGTCGAGGGCATCTGGCGGGTCATCATCTCCACCTTCACCTATGTGCAGGCGCCCTATGCCGTGCATGCCGACCTCGCGAGCGGCGAAGCGGCGATGCGCGATGCCGCCCGCTTCCATTTCGGCTTCACCGTGCCGTTCCAGGCCCATATGGGCGCCGCCGGCGTGGTGGCGGCCGTGGCGGCGTCCAAGGGCGACCTCGGCCTCGTCCCGGCCTTCGCCGCCACCTCCAACGGGCCGTGGTGGACGGCGCTGGAGGGCGAGGCGGCGCCCAAGATCATCGCCCGGCTGCCTTTCGTGGAGCGGGCCGACCATCCCGCCGGGCTGCCGGTGTTCTGCATCGCCCATCCGGTGATGGATGGTGCCGTCACCGATGTCGAGACCTGGAGCGTGCGCGTCGCCGGCTGGAGCGCCAACGCCGCCCGCGCAGTGGCGCCGCTGGCCGATGTGCTCGCCGTGCCCGATCGCGGCCTCGACGGGGCGGCGCTGCTGGTCTCCGTCGCCCTTCCCGGGACGGCCGCCGCCGGCGGGCTGGAGACGGTGCTGGCCAGCCTGCGCGCGGCCGGCGCCTCGGTGCGCTCCGCCGCCCTCGTCGGCAGCCATGCGAGGCGCTATACCCACGGCGCCGGCGCCTGACGCCCGCCCCTTCGCACGCCCCCCCGCCCTGTTTGCCCGCCCTTCGGAGCCCGACCATGACCGCCCCCGCCACGCCCGTCCCGAACCGCCCTGTTCCCCGTCCGGGCGTGCTTCAGATCGAGGCCTATGTGCCGGGTCGGGCCCATGCCGGCAGCGGGGGCAAGGTCTACAAGCTCTCGGCCAACGAGAACCCGCTCGGCGCCAGCCCCAAGGCCCTGGAAGCCTTCCACGCCAGCGCGGCGCTGGAGCTCTATCCCGACGGCGCGGCGGTGCAGCTGCGCGAGGCCATCGGCGCCACCTATGGGCTCGACCCCTCGCGCCTCGTCTGCGGCACCGGCTCCGACGAACTGATCACCCTGCTGGCGCTGGCCTATGCCGGCCCCGGCGACGAGGTGGTCTATTCGCAATACGGCTTCCTCATCTACCGCATCGCCACCCTTGCGGCGGGGGCAACCCCGGTGGTGGCGCCGGAGCGGGACCTGCACAGCGACGTCGACGCGCTGCTGGCGGCGGTGACGGAGCGCACCCGCATCGTCTACCTCGCCAACCCCAACAACCCCACCGGGACCTATCTGCCGTTCGACGAGGTCAAGCGCCTGCACCGCGGGCTGCCGCCGCATGTGCTGCTCGTGCTGGATGCCGCCTACGCCGAATATGTCCGGCGCAACGATTATGAATCCGGCATCGAGCTGGTCGCGACCAGCGGGAATGTCGCGATGCTGCGCACCTTCTCCAAGATCCACGGGCTCGCCGCGCTGCGGGTGGGCTGGATGTACGCGCCGGCCGAGGTGGCCGACGCCATCAACCGCGTGCGCGGCGCCTTCAACGTGAACGCGCCCGCCCTTGCCGCCGCCCGGGCCGCCATCGGCGATGCCGCCCATGTCGAACGGGCGGTCGCCCATAACGAGGAATGGCTGCCCTGGATGACCCGGGAGCTCGCCGCTCTCGGCCTCACCGTCACCCCCAGCGTCACCAATTTCGTGCTGGTGCATTTTCCCGATACTCCCGGGCGGACCGCGCCGGAAGCCGACGCCTTCCTCGGCGCGCGTGGGCTGGTGCTGCGGCGGATGGACGGCTACGGCCTGCCGGGCGCGCTGCGCCTCACCATCGGCACCGAGGAGGCCAACCGGCTCGTCGTCGCGGCGCTGGCGGAATTCATGGGGGCCGTCGCGGGGGTCGAGGTGACGGCGGCGCCGACGGGAGCGGGCCATGGTGCTTGATCCGCCGCTGCCGAAGCCGCTGTTCGGCCGGCTCACCGTCATCGGCGTCGGGCTGATCGGCTCCTCCATCCTGCGCGCCGCGCTGGCGCGCCGGCTGGCCGAGGAGGTCGTGGCCTATGACCAAGTGCCCGAGGTGCGGGCGCGGGCGGAGGCGCTCGGCCTCGCCGACCGCGTCGCCGCGACGCCGGTCGAGGCGGTGACGGGGGCCGACCTCATCGTGCTCTGCGTGCCGGTGGGCGCGATGGGCGCGGTGGCGGAGCAGATCGCGCCGGCGGTCGGGATCGACGCCATCGTCTCCGATGTCGGCTCGGTGAAGGCGGCCGTCGCCCGCTCACTCGCCGCCCACATCCCCGGCCACGCCCACATCATTCCCGCCCATCCGGTCGCCGGCACGGAATATTCCGGCCCGGATGCCGGCTTCGCCACGCTGTTCAAGAACCGCTGGTGCATCCTCACCCCGCCCAAGGGGGTGGACCCGGCGGCGCTGGAGCGGCTGGAGGATTTCTGGGCGGCGCTGGGCGCCAATGTGGAGGTGATGACGGCCGAGCGGCACGACCTGGTGCTCGCCATCACCAGCCATGTGCCGCACCTCATCGCCTACAACATCGTCGGCACGGCGGCGGACCTCGAGACGGTGACGCAGTCGGAGGTCATCAAATATTCCGCCGGCGGCTTCCGCGATTTCACCCGCATCGCCGCGTCCGACCCCACCATGTGGCGCGACATCTTCCTCAACAACCGCGAGGCGGTGATCGAGGTGCTGGGCCGCTTCACCGAGGACCTGATCGCGCTGCAGCGGGCGATCCGCTGGGAGCAGGGCGACGCGCTGTTCGACCTGTTCACCCGCACCCGGGCGATCCGCCGCTCCATCATCGAGCAGGGCCAGGAGACCGCCGCCCCGGATTTCGGCCGCGCCCACGACTGAGCGCACGCGCCGGCCAGCCGCCCCCGGCCGCGGCCGGGGCCGCATCGGCTCAGTACAGCGAGCCGATCTTGCCCAGCGGGATGAAGCCCATCGACACCTTGCCGTCCCGGAAGGTGAAGGGGAAGCTCGACCCCTTGCGGCCGTCGACCTCCGTGGGCTGGCCGGCCGACAGCAGCATCGGCGCCAGCCCGGCCACCACCGGGGGAAGGAGGCCGGAGGTCGACAGTGCGCTCAGCAGCTTGTCCGAACCGGCGATGGTGAGCTGGGCCTGCCCGTTCGGGCGGCCGCGGTCGTCGAGCCCGACTTCGCCGGTCGACATCAGCACGCTGTCGCCCGCGGTGAGCTTCGCCAGCACCAGCTTCAACCGGCCGCCGGCCTGCTGCCACAAACGCAGCCGCTCGGCGGGCGGCATGGAGCGGAACTCCGGCACCGCTGTAATGGTGGCCTGCAGCTCGCCGTCCACCGGCGGGTGCTTCTCGGCGACGCTGGCCGGGCCGGTGCCGCCATCCATGCCGGCGGCGATGTCGAGCGTCGGCCCGTCGTCGCCCGGATGATGGCGCACATGCAGCTCGAAGTGCCGCGCGGCGAACAGGGCCGCGCCGGATTCGCCCAGCGCGTAATCATTGACGGCGATCGACACCCGCTCCAGCCGGCCGTTCACACCCACCGCGCTGGTCTGCAGCAGCGACCAGGTGGCGTCGAGCCGGCGCCCGCTGGCGGCCTCCACCAGGCTCGACGGCGATTCGAACTCGGCGATGACGTGCTGCGGGTCCCAGACCTGCGCCACGGCGTGGGCGCGGCGGGCGGTGGCGGTCCAGCTCGTTCCCGCGGCGACGCCCGCCGCCGCATTGGCGGGCACGGTGAAGACCAGCTTCGGCTCGGTGCAGATCAGCTCGAAGCGGAAGGGAAAGCCGGCGAAACGGCGCTCGGCGCAGCTCCACTGCCGCCCCTGCCCCGCCTCAGTCGCGATCCATGCTTCGATCTCGGTCTGCGCCCGGGCCGCCGCATAGAACCACAGGGCGGTCCATCCGGCGGCGGCGATCAGCATGAGGCCCACCGGCAGGATGACCAGCCAGAGCGGACGGCGGGGCGGCAGCGAGGCGGTGTCGGTCATGAGCGGCTTTCGCAACGGGGCGTGACGGCGGAACGGCGGGCAGGCATAGGCCCGAATCCGCGCGGCTTCATGGCGGAGGAAGGTCCCTGCGCGCTAGCTGTAGCGGGCGAAGCCCGGCACGGAAAGCACCCGCCTGCCGGGGAGGCGGCGAGCGCCGCACGGAGGATTTCGCCGGCGCCCTCTTGCACGGCACCGGCTTACAATCCACAGCTGGCCGCCGGCCAAGCCATCTGCTTTGCCGCCGAGCCACCCGCGTCCCCCCAGCCGAGCCGCCCCGATGACCCTCGCCCCCTCTTCTCCCGAAGCCTCGCAGGATCTGTGGGTGTTCGGCTATGGCTCGCTGATGTGGAATCCCGGCTTCCCCCATGTCGAGCGCTGCCCCGCCAAGTTGGTCGGGGCGCACCGTTCGCTGTGCGTGCTCTCGGTCCACTGGCGCGGCACGCCGGAGCAGCCCGGGCTGGTGCTCGGTCTCGACCGCGGCGGCGCCTGCGTCGGCATCGCGTTCCGGGTCGCCCCGGAAGAGGCGGCGGCGGTGCTGGCCTATCTGCGCGAGCGCGAGCAGGTGACGAACATCTACCGCGAGGCGGTGCGGCGGGTGTGGCTGAAGGACGGCAGCGCGCGGCAGGTGGCGGCGGTCGCCTTTCTGGTCGACCGTGGCCACGCCCAATATGCCGGGGAGCTCACCCCGGAACGGCGGCTCGCCATCATCCGGCAGGGCCACGGCGTCGGCGGACCGAACCGCGACTATGTCCGCGCCACCCGCGACCATCTCGCCGAGCTCGGCATCCGCGATCCCGAGCTGGAATGGCTGTCGGAGCAGCTCTGACCCGGCGCGTCAATGCGGGGCGAGCGGTCCGCTCTCGGCCTCGGGAAGGATGCGCAGGTGGATTTCCTGCGCGCCGGAGGCCGCCGCCGCCGCCCGTGCCCGCGCCCCGGCGGGGCCGGCCCAGGTGACGACGCAGCGCCCTTCCTCCCGCCGCACCGCGAGCGCGACGGCGCCGACATAGTCCGGCGCCTGCTCCGCGGCATAGACCGTGTAAACCTGGCGACGACCGTCCGGGCCCCGCCACAGACGAAACCGCCGCGCCAGCGCCATATCGGCGGCAGCGGCGAGAGGCCCGTCATCCAGAAGCGAATCGGTGAGCATCATCATGGGAACAAATCTAGAACATTGGGGAATGGCGTCAATTCGCCCGTGCAGGTTGAATCCCGCTGCCCCGGTAATGTTCCCGTGAGCCGGCACGCGCTCAGCGCGCCAAGGCCTTCTCTTCCTCGGTGGTGGCCGGCCACGGCCGGATCTGGGCGTAGGCGGCGAGATATTTCAGATATTCCACCGCCATGAGCCGGATGGTGGCGGCGCTGCGCCACCAGGGCTCCGTGCGCAGCGTGGGCGAGACCACGGAGTAGGGGATGAACTGCAGCTCCGGCGCGGCGCGGCGCAGTTCCACCAGCGCCCGCGGCATGTGCCAGGTCGAGGTCACCACGATCAGCGAATGAAAGCCCTGCGCCCGGGCCCATTGCGCGGTCTCGATCGCGTTGCCGCGGGTGTTCAGCGCCGAGCGGCCCATATCGACGCAGCATTGCAGCGCCGTCTCCGGCGCGGGCATCTGCCGGGCGATCTCCGGCAGGGTGGTCTCGGGGTGGACGCCGGTGATGAGCAGCCGCTTGCCGCGTCCCTCGGCGAGCAGATTGGTCGCGTCCACCAGCCGGTCCGAGCCGCCGGTCAGCACCACGATGCCGTCGGCATCGCGGTCCAGCGTGGCTTCCCGCGTCTGGATGCGGGCGACGAACAGGAAGAAGCCGACCGCGAGCAGCAGCCCGGCGAGGCCGGTCGCCACCAGCAGGAGCTGTGCCGCACGCCGGCCGCGGCAGCGGCTGCGGCGGGGATGGGAGCCGCCCGGATGAAGCGGGGCGGGAGACATCGATGACGACACGATCCGGCGGCCTAGCTTATGCGACGCAGTGTGCGGTAGACCGTGACCCGCGACGTCACCGACGTGACGAGAGCCACCAGCACCACGGCGCCGAGAATACCCCCATAGCCATAGAGGTCGAGCGAGACGCTGCCCACCAGCGTGTCGGTGGTGCGGGCGACACCGCCATCCATCCATTTCGGCAGGGTCGAGAACAGGAAAAAGGTGGCCATCGCCGCGCCGCCGCCGACCGCGCCGCCCTTGAGCCCGACATGAAGGAAATGCTGCTGGAATTCGGCGGCAATGAAGCTGTCATGCGCACCGACGAAATGCAGCACCTCCACGATGGAGCGCGCCGCCGCCACCGCGGCGCGGGTGGCGAACACCACGGACAGGATGGTTGCCGCCGACACCAGCGCCAGCACCGCCAGCCCGATCACCATCACCGTGCGGGCGGTGCCGGACAGCCGGTCGGTCCACTGGCGATGATCGTCCAGGCTGGCCGAGGGCACGTGCTCGGCAAGCTGGCTGCGCAGCTGGGCGATGGTGTCCGGGGTGGCGTCCGCGCCGAGCGACACAACCACCATGCGCGGCAGCGGCAGGCTGGCGACATCCAGCCCGGCGCCGAGCCACGGCTCCAGCAGCGCCGCCGTCTCCGCCGGCTGCATGATGCGCGCCGCGCTCACCCCGGCGATCGCCTGCGCGACCTCGACGGATTTCGCCAGCGCGGCCTCCATGTCGAGCCCGTCCGCCGGGCGGATCTGGATCGTGGTCTCGCGGGCGATGTCGGCGGTCCACTCGACCATCATCCCGCGCACCGAGGCGACCGAGCCGATGGTGAAGGCGGCGAGGAAGGTCATGATCGCCACCACCGCCACCAGCGCGCTGCCGGCGATGGTCGCGCCCGGCACGATGGGGTCGCGCGGCGCCCGGCGCCGCACCCGCTCCTCGCGGGCCTCGGCCTCGTCGAGCACGGCGAGGTGGACGGCGTCCTCCTCCGCGGCGGGGGTGCCGTTCGGCATGGTGGGCGCCCTACTCATAGACACGCAGCCGCCCGTCCTGGATCACCAGACGGCGCGCGTCGAACTGGTCCATCAGGGCGATGTCGTGGGTGGCGATCAGCACGGAGGTGCCGGTCTTGTGCAGCTCGACGAACAGGCGCAGCAGGCGCCGCGCGAGGCGGGGGTCGACATTGCCGGTGGGCTCGTCCGCCAGCAGGATTTCCGGCCGGCTGATCAGCGCGCGGGCGATGGCGGCGCGCTGCTTCTCGCCGCCGGAGAGCACCGGCGGCAGCACGTGCATGTGCTCGCCGAGCCCGACCCAGTGCAGCAGTTCGCGCACCTCGGCGGCGTAGCTCGCTTCCTCCAGCCCCTGCACCCGCAGCGGCAGGGCGACGTTCTCATAGGTCGTCATGTGGTCCAGCAGGCGGAAATCCTGGAACACGATGCCGATGCGCCGGCGCAGCGCCGCCACCTCGTCGGGGCCGATGGTCGACACGTCCCGCCCGAACATGGTGATGAGGCCGCGCGTCGGGCGCAGCGACAGGAACAGCAGGCGCAGCAGCGTGGTCTTGCCCGCGCCGGAGGGGCCGGTGAGGAACTGGAAGGAATGCCGGGGGATGCCGAAGGTGACATCCCTCAGCACCTCCGGCCCCATGCCGTAGCGCAGGCCAACATTCTCAAACCGGACCAAAGACGCCTTCCCTTGCCCGCCCAAACGCTGATTCCGCCCGCGACCTCTAACACACTGCGGGGACGATGCGGCAAAATCGCGGGCGATCGGCGCCGCGGCTGGACGCAGCCGGGCGCGCCCGGCAATGTGTCGGCCGAAGCGCCCGCCGGGCAAGACACCGTTGGCACGAAGCAAGAGGACCCGATGAGCGACACCGAACGGACGCGGCATGTGGAGGTGCTGTTCGATGCGGAGCGGATCGCCCAGCGCAATCGCGAGCTGGCGCAGGAAATCGTCGCCGCCCGGCCGGAAAAGCTGGTCGTCATCGCGGTGCTGAAGGGCAGCTTCGTCTTCGCGGCCGATCTCATCCGGGCGATGCACGGCGCCGGCCTCGCACCCGAAGTGGAATTCATCACCCTGTCGAGCTACCGCAAGGCGACGGTGTCCTCCGGCCAGGTGACGGTGCTGCGCGACGTCGAAACCGAAGTGCGCGGCCGCGACGTGCTGCTGATCGACGACATTCTCGAATCAGGCCGCACCCTCGCCTTCGCCAAGGACCTGCTGGCGGCGCGCGGCGCCCGGCGGGTGCTGGTCTGCGTGCTGCTGGAGAAGCCGCACAAGCGGGCGGTGCAGATCCACGCCGATTTCGTCGGCTTCGACTGCCCGGACTATTTCGTCGTCGGCTACGGCATGGACGTCGCCCACGCCTACCGGCAGCTGCCGTTCATCGGCTACATCCCCGAGGACTGAACGGGCGGAAAAGCGCCGCCCGGCATCCGCTCGGGGCGGCGGCCGCCTCCGGCGGGGCCGCTGTGCCCCGCCTTCCCGAGCGGAGAGCCGGCGAACCCGCGCCACGGGCCGGAAACAGGCGGCCTCTCTGCCGCCCTGCCCTACGCCGCCCCGCCTCAGTAGTCGCGCAGCAGCCGGTCGAGATAGTCCAGCTCGAGCTGCGGGCGGAAGCTCTCGCCGAAGCGGCGGCGCAGCTCCTCCAGCACCCGGCGGGCGCGCTGCATGTCCATTTCGTCCGGCACCTTCACGGTGACGTCGTCGCCATAGTCGCGCGAGCGCATCGGGCGGCCGAGCGGATCGTTGCGCTCGGCGGTCTCGCCGGAAGGCTGGCCCTGGCCTTCGCCGGGACCCTGCTGCTGCATGGCTTCGGCGAGCTGCTGGGCGCCCTTGCGCAGCGCCTGCAGCGCCTCGCTCTGGGAGTCGGCGGCGGCGGCGCCGTCGCCCTCGGCGAGCGAGCCCTCGGCCTCGCGCATCGCCTGCTCGGCCTGGGCGAGCGGGTCGCCGCCCTGCCCCTGACCGGATTGGCCCCGGCCCTGCTGGCCTTCACCCTGCTGGCCCTCGCCGGGCTGGCCCTGGCCCTGCTGGCCGGGACCCCGCTGGCCCTGCTGCCCCTGCTCGCCCTCCTGAGGCTGGCCGCGGCCGCGCATGGCCTGCTGCATCTTCTGCTGCAGCTCGCGCAGCTTGTCGCGCAGCTGCTGCTGGCCCTGCTTCAGCTGGTCATAGGCCTGGTCCTGGTTCTCGCCGCGCTCATTGCCCTGCTTGAAGGTGCGGTCGCGCAGCTTCTGCTGCTGGCGGATCATGTCGCCGAGCTGGTCCATGGCCTGCGACATCTGGCTCTGGCCCTGGCGGCGCTGCTGCTGGCGGCCGGCCTGCAGGTTGTTCAGCATGTTCTGCAGCTCGCTCAGCATCTGCCGGGCGGCGTCGCGGGCGCCGTTCTTCGCCATGTCCTCGATGCGGTCCAGCATCTTCTGCAGGTCCTGCGGGCGCACGGTGCGGGTGTTGGGGTCCGGCGGCTGGCTGGCGGTGTCGCCGTTGCGCTGGGCCTGTTCGGCAAGCGCCTTGAGGAACTGGTCCATCGCCTGGCGCAGGTCCTGCGTCAGCTTCTTGATCTCGTCTTCGCCGGCGCCCTGCTCCAGCGCCTTCTGGAGCGCCTCCTGCGCCGCACGGAGCTGGCGCTCCACATCGGACATGTCGCCATCCTCGATGCGGGTGGCGACCTCCCAGAGATAGTCCACCACCCCGCGCAGATCGTCGTCGCTGCGGGCATTGGCGAGGCGGAAATAGGCGGTGCGCAGGCCCATGAAATGGGCAGGATTCGGGGTGAAGCGTTCGGGGGCGATCGAGAGCGCGGCCAGCGCGACCTGCACCCGCTCCCGCGCCTCGGCGTCGAGCGCGAGAGCGCGCCGCTGCTCGATGAGGGCCCGCGCCAGCGGATTGGAGAAGACCCGCTCCGGCAGCACGATGGTGCGGGGATCGGTGGTGGCGGTGTTGCCCGCCTCGTCGCGTGCGGTGAGGGTCAGCGCCACCCGCGCGCCGGCCCAGGGATTCTCGGTGAAGTCGCGCGTGGTCTGGCCGGTGCCGCTCCTCGCCCGCAGGCCCGGCAGCGGCAGGGCGAAGTCCGGCGGCGGCACCAGCGGCTTGCCCACACCCGGGGTCGGCTCGTTGCTGAGCGCATAGAGCGGCCGGGCCGCCGGCACCGGGGTGAACTTGGCCTCGGCGGCCACGACGCCGTAATCGTCCTCCACCCGATAGGCCAGCGCGAGGCCGGTACGGCCGACGATCTGCGGGTCGCGGGCGAAGGTGATGCTCGGCGGCTGGTCCGGCAGCGCCGAGAACCGCCACGACACGCTGTCGCCATCCGGGCCGGTGAGCCGGGCGGCGCCGTCGCCGCTGATCACGAAGCGCTGCTCCTGCGCCGCGGGGCGGGCGGCGGTGGAAGCCGGCGCGGCGGCGGGCTGGGTTGCCGGTGGCCCGGCCTTCGCCGCGTCCTTCACGGCGTCCCCCGCCTCGGCATTGGCCTTGGCCTCGTCCTTGACCGGACCGAGGCCGCCCTCCAGCTCGATCTTCGCGCCGTCGATGCCGGTGATGCGCACGAACAGCACGCTGCCGGCCGGCACGTTCAGCGCTGCCGCGCGCAGCTGCGGTTCGTCGGGGGCACCCGCGCGGCCGGCATCGGCGGCCTCTTCCGACCGCAGCCCCGGCAGCATGACCGGCGGCCGCGCGGTGTAGGGCGGCGGGTTGACCCAGGCATCGATGCGGTAGGGCCGGGGCGGCACCGCCTCCCGCCAGTCGAACGCCGCGACGATGCGGCGGGCATGGTCGCCCGGCGCCATGAAGAAGGTCGCCACCACGCCCAGCGCCACCAGCGCGCGCACCGCGCGCGGGTCGAGCGCGGCGAGCCGCGGCGAGGGAATGCCGGCGCGCAGGGCGCTGATCTGCCCGGCCATGCGGCCGAGATGGGCCCGCCACAGCGCCTGCGACACCGGGTCGTCCGGGCGGCTGGCGAGGTGGTCCGACAGGGCGGTCGCCGGCCGGTGCGGCAGCCGGCTGGCGCGGTCGAGCCGGCTCAGCGCTTCCGCCGGGGTGGGGCGGCGGACGGAGAAGGCCGGCAGCAGCGAGATGCCCACCAGCGCGCCGCACAGCAGCACGCCGACGATCCGGGCAGAGACCGGCAGCGCCAGCCAGAGACCGGCCCAGGACAGGATGAGGAACACGCCGACCGAAAGGCTCGCCGCCACGATGGCCGGCCAGATCCGCTCCCAGAAAATAGCCCCCTGCGCGCGGCGCAGGGCGAGGGCGAGGGTCCGCTCCACGAAGCCGGCCTCGGCGCCATGGTATTCGGTCGGCCGCCCCTCCGCGGGGCTCTCAGGTCGTGTGTCCGGCGTGGTCACGCGTTTCCGGCCTCCGGCTTGAGCCAATGGCAATGCTGCCCCGGGTCGTTGCCCCCGCGTTTCCCCAAGTCTTCAGAGTATCACGCAAGGGCAGCGGCGCCAGCCCTGCCCACCGGAGAGACCTGCACACAAGATCGTCAGAACGAAGGCGCCGCCGCATCGCAGAACGGAGGCGCGCCCGCGCCGGGGCCGCTCAGCCGAGCCAGCCGGGCAGCCGGTCGAGCGCGATGAGCTGGGCGGCTTCCACCCGCGGGCGCACCAGCGCGGCCTCGGCGCCGCGCACCAGCACCTCGGGAATCAGCGGACGGGTGTTGTAGGTGGAGGCCTGCACCGCGCCATAGGCCCCCGCCGTCATCACCGCGACGAGGTCGCCCGGCCGCAGCGTCGGCAGCCGGCGGCCGAGCGCGAGATAATCCCCGGTCTCGCAGACCGGGCCGACCACGTCCGCGACCATCTGCCCCGCGCCCTCCGCCGGCTGATGGACCGGCAGCACCTCGTGATGGGCGTCGTAGAGAGTGGGGCGGATGAGATCGTTCATCGCGGCGTCGACGATGACGAAGGTCTTGCCCTCGCCTTCCTTCACATAGATGACCCGGCTCACCAGAATGCCGGCATTGGCGACGATCAGCCGGCCGACCTCGAAGACGAGGCCGAGCCCGAGATTGTGGGTGTGCCGCTT
The DNA here is from genome assembly GCA_964543245.1 of uncultured Starkeya sp. Classification (GTDB taxonomy): domain Bacteria; phylum Pseudomonadota; class Alphaproteobacteria; order Rhizobiales; family Xanthobacteraceae; genus Ancylobacter. The sequence goes on along the minus strand of CAZIXP010000035.1, from coordinate 5,424 downwards.
GACCAGCGCGGCATAGGCGGAGGGCAGCGGCGGCTCGGGATCGCCCGCCACATAGGGCACGCCCAGCCCGCCGCCGAGATCGAGATGGGACAGCGGGTGCCCGGCGGCCAGCAGGTCGCGGGCGAGCTCGGCCAGCAGCGCGGTGGCATTGTCGAAAGGCTCGAGATCGGTGATCTGGCTGCCGATATGCATATCGACGCCGGTGATGCGCAGCCCCGGCAGCGCCGCCGCCTCGGCATAGACGGTGCGGGCGCGCGAGACCGGGATGCCGAACTTGTTCTCGGACTTGCCGGTGGAGATCTTGGCGTGGGTCCTGGCGTCGACGTCCGGGTTCACCCGGATCGAGATCGGCGCGGTCATGCCCCTGGCGCTCGCCACCTGCGACAGCGCGATCAGCTCCGGCTCGCTCTCGACGTTGAAGCACAATATGCCGGCGTCGAGCGCCGCCGCCATCTCCTCGCGGGTCTTGCCGACGCCGCTGAACACGATCTTGCCGCCCGGCACCCCGGCCGCCAGCGCGCGCTTGAGCTCGCCGCCCGAGACAATGTCCGCCCCGGCGCCGAGCCGGGCGAGCGTCGCGATGACGGCCTGGTTGGAATTGGCCTTCAGCGCGTAGCACAGCGTCGCCTTCACATCCGCAAAGGCCTCGGTGAAGACGCTGTAGTGCCGCTCCAGCGTGGCGGTGGAATAGACGTAGAACGGGGTGCCGACCTCGCGCGACAGCGCGGTGAGATCGACGTCCTCGGCGTGCAGGACGCCGTCGCGATAGGCGAAGTGGTGCATGGCGGGGTGCCGGGGCAAGCAGGCCGGAGAAAGGGCGGGGCGCCGTCAGAGCAGCGGGTCGAGCACGAAGGGCTTGTCCGGTTTCACCGGCCCGGTGTCCTTCGGGGTCTTGCCGTCGGGACCCGGCTTCAGCGTGCCCGGCGGCGGCTCCAGCGGCCCCTTCACGCCGCAGCCGGAAAGCGCGCCGCTCGCGCCCAGCAGCAGGACGATGGCAAGCGCGCGCGGCAGGCGGCCGGGCATGGGACGACGCGGGAGCGGACGGGACACGGACGGAATCCTCTCGAAAGCCGGGGCACTATAGCGAAGGCCGCACGAAAGGCGAGCTTCGCCCGCCGGGCGCTGCAGCTACGCCGCAAACGTCGCCAGCACCGGCACGTGGTCGGAGGGGCGCTCCCAGCCGCGGGCCTCGCGCAGCACCTGGAGCTCCTGCGCGGTGGCGGCCAGCGCCGGGCTCGCCCAGACGTGATCGAGCCGGCGGCCGCGGTCGGAGGCGGCCCAGTCCGCCGCCCGGTAGCTCCACCAGGTGTAGAGCTTCTCGTTCGGCGGGATGAAGCCGCGCATCACGTCCACCCAGTTGCCCGCCGCCTGCAGCCGCCCGAGCCGCTCCACCTCCACCGGGGTGTGGCTCACCACGTCGAGCAGCTGCTTGTGGCTCCACACGTCGGTTTCGAGCGGCGCGATGTTGAGGTCCCCGACCAGCACCGAGCGCTCGCCCGGCGCCAGCGGGTGAAGCTGTTCCCAGGCGATGGCCTCGTCGAGAAAATCGAGCTTGTGGCGGAACTTGGGGTTCTGCTCGGGGTCGGGAACATCGCCGCCCGCCGGGATGTAGAAATTGTGGATGGTGAGCGGGGCGACGAGCCCGGCGCCGGCGCCCAGCGTCACCGCGATGTGGCGGGCGTCGCCCATGTCGCAGAAGCCCTGCCGGCTGATGCTTTCGAAGGGCCGCTTCGAGAGGATGGCGACGCCGTGATAGCCCTTCTGCCCATTGATCGCGACATGGGGATAGCCGAAGCGGCCGATATCCTTCAGCGGAAACCGGTCGTCCGGGCACTTGGTCTCCTGCAGGCAGATGACGTCCGGCTGGTGGAGGGCGGCGAGGCGGCCGAGCAGCTCGATGCGCAGCCGCACCGAATTGATGTTCCAGGTGGCGATGGTGAGCGGCACGGGCAGGACCTTGCACGAGGAGAAGCGGGCGCCCGCAGCCGGGCGCGGCTTTCTCTCTATCAATCAAGCGGGCCGGGATGAAGGGCGGGAAGGCGCGCTTCGGCCGCGCCGCCTAGCGGTTGATGACGAACAGCGCGGGGTCGGGCTGCTCTCGGGTGTTGAGGTTGGAGACGGCGACCGTGGTGTCGTAGCCCTGCGGGTCGGTGACGGTCCACTGCTTGAGCTGCATGGTCTTGGCGTCGAACATGATCATCAGCTTGTAGGTGCCGACCATGGGCTGGGTCTCCTGCAGCACCACCGTGGCGAAGACGTCGTCCTGGTAGACGCCGACCACGTTGGCATTGCGGGCAAGGTCGAGATTCTCCGACAGCAGGAAGCGCAGCGGGGTCTGCGACAGGGGGGAGATGTCCTGCGTCTTCAGCCGCTTGTCGCGCACCGACACCGAGCGGCCGTCGGCCACCAGCACGATCTGGCTCGGCGGGGCGTATTCGAACAGAACCCGGCCCGGCTTGAGGATGTAGAATTCGCCGCGCTGGCGCGCCCCGCTCGGGTCGATCTGGACGAAGTCGCCCGTCATGGTCTTGAAGCTGTTGAAGTAGCGGTTGATCCGGTCGATCGTCACCGCGGGCGCCTGCTGCGAGGGCGCGGCGGCGAGTTGCACCGGCTCGGCCGGCGGCGCCGGGGCGGCGGCGGGCGCCTCGGCGACCGGCGCCACGGGCTGAGCGGCAGGACCAGCCACGGTCGGGGCAGCCACGGTTGGGGCGGCCACGGTCGGGGCGGGTGGCGGCGCATGGACCGGCGCCGGGGCGGCCGCCAGCACCGGGCGGCCCGTCTCCTTGGGCAGAGGCGCCGGCACCGGGCGCGGCCCGGTCTCCGGCAGCACCACCGCCTGCCGCCCGGCCGGCGCCGCGGATGCCCCCGCGGCGGCCGGCGGCGCGCCGGGGGCGGCGGCCGCCGCGGCCGGATAGGGATTGCCGGCGGGCGGGGTCGCGGCGGGGTCGCTGCCCACGGCCTCGGGCGGCACGGTCTGGGCCGGGGCCGCCGGCGTCGACTTGGTCCAGGGAAACAGCTTCTCGAAGAATTCGTTCGGGGACTGCTGCGCCAGCGCGCTCCCGGCCGGGAGCATCAGGAGAACGCAGGCGGTGGCGAGGAGGCGCATGATCCACTCACGATGAAGCCCGTGCGGGCATGAAGCCGTAGCGTCAGGCGGTAGCCCCCGCCTGTGGCGATCCTGTGGCCCCACCGGAATTCGCCGCGCCGCCCGCCGGTTCCGCGGGCTCAATAGTCCTCGCCCTCGCGGTCGGCCAGGATCTCGCGCTTGCCGGCATGGTTCGCCGTGCCGACGAGGCCTTCCTTCTCCATCCGCTCCACCAGCGAGGCGGCGCGGTTGTAGCCGATCTGCAGCCGGCGCTGGATGTAGCTTGTGGAGCACTTGCCGTCGCGCATCACCACCGCCACCGCCTGGTCGTAGAGGTCGCCGCCCTCCTCCCCGCCGCCGGCGGTGCGATCGAACACCGGGGTGTCCTCGCTCTCGGCGTCGAGGTCGGTGGTGACCGCCTCCAGATAGGCCGGCGCGCCCTGGCTCTTGAGATGCTCCACCACGCGCTCCACCTCCTGGTCCGACACGAACGGCCCGTGGACGCGGGAGATGCGGCCGCCGCCGGCCATATAGAGCATGTCGCCCTGGCCCAGCAGCTGCTCCGCGCCCATCTCGCCGAGGATGGTGCGGCTGTCGATCTTCGAGGTCACCTGGAAGGAGATGCGGGTGGGGAAGTTCGCCTTGATGGTGCCGGTGATGACGTCCACCGAGGGGCGCTGCGTCGCCATGATGAGGTGGATGCCGGCGGCACGTGCCATCTGGGCGAGGCGCTGGATGGCGCCTTCGATCTCCTTGCCGGCCACCATCATCAGGTCGGCCATCTCGTCCACCACCACCACGATGTAGGGCAGCGGCTCGAGGTCCATCTCCTCGCGCTCATAGACCGCCTCGCCGGTCTCGCGGTCGAAGCCGGTCTGCACGGTGCGCACGATCGCCTCGCCCTTGGCCTGCGCTTCCAGCACCCGGGCGTTGAAGCCGTCGATGTTGCGCACGCCGACCTTGGACATCTTCTTGTAGCGCTCCTCCATCTCGCGGACCGCCCATTTGAGGGCGACCACCGCCTTCTTCGGGTCGGTGACGACGGGGGAGAGCAGATGCGGGATGCCGTCATAGACGGAGAGCTCCAGCATCTTGGGATCGATCATGATCAGGCGGCACTGCTCTGGCCGGTGACGGTAGAGCAGGCTGAGGATCATCGTATTGATGGCGACCGACTTGCCCGAGCCGGTGGTGCCGGCCACCAGCAGATGCGGCATGCGGGCGAGATCGACGATCACCGGCTCGCCGCCGATGGTCTTGCCCAGCGCGATGGCGAGCTTCAGCGCGGTCTCGCCGAAATCCCGCGCGGTCAGGATTTCGCGCAGCAGAACCTTGTCGCGGCGCGGGTTGGGCAGTTCGATGCCGATGGCATTCTTGCCGGGGATGACCGCGACCCGGGCGGAGATCGCGCTCATCGAGCGGGCGATGTCGTCGGCGAGGCCGATGACCCGGCTCGACTTGATGCCCGGCGCCGGCTCCAGCTCGTACAGCGTCACCACCGGGCCGGGGCGGGCATTGACGATGGCGCCGCGCACGCCGAAATCCTCCAGCACGCTTTCGAGGTCGCGCGAGGCTTCCTCCAGCTCCTCCGCCGGCACCGAGGGGCCGCGGTTGGGCGGCGGGGTGCCGAGCAGGTCGAGCGGGGGAAGCTGGTAGCGCCGACGCGCCTCCTCCGCCTCCGCCCGGCCGCCGCGGATCGAGCGCAGCGGCGGGCGCCGGTCGGAGCGCGAGGTGGGCGCCGGGGGCGGCTCGTCCGGCACGTCGAACGGGTCTTCCGGTTCCGGGACGATGGTCTCGGGCTGGAAGGTCTCCAGCGGCGAGACGCCGAAATTGGGCTCGTCGCGGGCGCGGCGGGGCTGCAGGTCCGGCTCCTCGCCGTCGAGGCCGACCATTTCGCGCAGCGTCGCCACCACCCCGCCGCGCGAGGCCTTGCCCCGCGCCGTCCACAGCCGCGCCCGCAGCGCCAGCGCGCCATGGGCCAGCGCCCCGAGGGTGAGGGAGGAGGGCGGGTCCTCCTCCGCCTCCTCCGTCGCGGGCGGCAGGTCGAGCACGTCGGGCTCGCCGAAGCCGACCCCGATCGATACCGGCAGCGCCACCAGCGCCGCGGCGAGGAACACGCCGCCGGTCAGGATATAGTCGAAGGAGGACAGCCAGCCGCCCCACAGCGCGGCCGGCACCGCCAGCACCCCGTCGCCCAGCACCCCGCCGAGCCCGTTGGGCAGCGGCCAGGTGCCGAAGGCGGGCAGGCAGGCGGCGAAGCCGCAGGCGCACACCACCCCGGCGAGCCAGGCGAACAGGCGCAGCCGCTCGCGGCCCGGCGTGCGGTGGGTGAGCATCAG
>CAZIXP010000034.1:18101-35066 GCA_964543245.1 uncultured Starkeya sp. | reverse complement strand
CACCACCACCAGGTTCAGCGCCTGTCCCGCCGTGACGGGGTAGGCGACGATATGGGCGCGCGGGCCGAGGAACAGCCGCACCACCGGGTCGCGCAGACGCTCCGGCGCGGCGGCGAGCGGCAGGGTGGCGCGCCACGCCGCCCGGTTGCGGAACACCGGGCCGGACTGCGGGAACAGCCGGGCGCGCAGGGTGGAGCGCAGCCCGTCCGCCCCCACCAGCGCCTCGACCTCGATCTGTTCGGTGCGGCCGTCATGGCTGGCCAGCACGGTGACGCCGCGGTCGGATTCGGCGAAATCCTCCACCGTGCGGCCGAGCCTCAGCTCGATGCGGGGATGGGCGAGCACTGCGGCGAGCAGCGCGCTCTGCAGGTCGGCGCGGTGGATGACGAGGAAGGGGCCGCCATAATGCGCCTCGGCGTCGCGGTCGGTCCGCGCTTCGGCGAGAAGCCGCCCGCCGACGCCGTCGAGGATGCGGAAGGCGCGGGGGTGGACGGCGCTGTCCCGCAGCAGGTCGAGCACGCCGAGCGAAGCGAGGCAGCGGGTGGCGTTGGCCGCCAGCTGGACCCCGGCGCCGGCCTCCTCCAGCTTCAGCGCCCGCTCCAGCAGGGTGACCTGCCAGCCCGCGCGCGCCGCGCCGAGCGCGGCCGCCAGCCCGCCGATGCCGGCCCCGGCAATGGCGATGCGCCGCGTCTGGGGCATGATCGCCGCTCAGGCGGCGGCGGGCACGTCGAACAGGCAGCCCGGAGGGTTGGTGTCGGTGCCGTGGAGGTGGTGGTCGTAGCGGTACAGCGTCGAGCAATAGGGGCAGATGATCTCGTCGTCCGAGCCCATGTCGAGGAAGACGTGGGGATGGTCGTAGGGCGGCTTGGCCCCGACGCACATGAATTCCTTCGCGCCGACGCGGATGATCGGAACGCCCGCCGAATTGTGGAAGTGAGGAACGACGTGGCCCGCCATGGTGCGCTCGACTCTCTGCTCGACTGATCGCGGGGGCATGCGGCGGCGAGGCCGGCCCCTCGCGGCGAACATAGCGGTTCCGCCGGCCGGGTCAAAGGGCAGCGGCCCCCTTTTGCCCGCCACAATGGCGCATCATATGGGTCGGGACGCCGTTTTCCCCTCGTCGGGGTGCCTTTCCCCTCGTCGGGGCGTTGTTGCCGCGATCCCGGAGCCCGAACCGCCCATGCGCCGCCTCTTCGCCTCGCTCGGCCTGCTGCTGGCCTTCGCCGGCGCCGCCCACTGGGTGGTGCCGATGGGCCGCTTCGCGCTCGACCGGGTGATGGCGCGCGAGGACGCTGCGCGTGTCGCCGACCTCGCGCTCGATCGCGAGCTCACCGCGCCGCGCGTCGCTGCCGAGATCGACGCCGCGCTCGCCGCCGGCGATGGCGAGCTGGCGGCGAGCTTCCTCGCTTTGGCCGACGACCGCCATATCCCGGTCGACCCGGCGCAGCGGGCACGCGTGGCGGCGGAGTCGGGCGGGGCCGCCGCGGCGCTGCGCGGCGCCGGCAGCTTCGGGCGCGGTCTCGTCACCGGCACGGCCGAGGACCTGCCGGGCCTTGCCGGCGCGGTGGCGGGCGATCTCACCGTGTGGGGCGACCTGCGCGACGGCGGCCGGCAGGTGCTGAACTGGGCCCGCGGCGAGCAGGTGGACGACCTCATCCTCGGCCTCTCGGCGGCGGGCATCGCCGCCACCGGCATCACCTATGCCACGCTCGGCGCCTCGCTGCCGATGCGGGCGGGGCTCAGCGTCATCAAGGGCGCCCGCCGCGCCGGGCTGATGAGCGCGCGCCTCACCGCCGATGTGCTGCGCGGCCTGCGCCCGGCCGCGCCGGCCGCCGCCCGGCTGGGTGGCGCGGCCGTGGAGGGCACGCGCGCCGCGCGTGTCGCGGCGATGGAGGGTGCCGGCGCCGCGCGCGGCGTGGCGATGGAAGGCGCGGGGGCCGCGCGTGTCGGGGCGCGGGGGGCGACGCGCGGCAACGTCTCGCTCGCCACTCTTGCGAGCGATCTCGGCACGGCGCAGGGCAAGGCCGGCACCCGTGCCACGCTGCTGGGGCTGCGCCATCTCGACGGCGCCGCCGACGCCGCGCGGCTGCGGCGGCTGGCCGAGGTGAAGGGCGGCCAGACGCTGGCCATCCTCAAGACGCTGGGCCGGGGGGCGCTGTTCGTCACCGAGGCGATGACGAAGCTGGCGCTCTGGCTGATCGCCGCCGCCTTCAACCTGCTGGGGCTGGTGACGGCGTTCAACGGCTTCGTGGTGGAAATGCTGCGGCCGCTCTGGCGGCGCGGCCGGCGGCATGGCGGCGCCGGTCACGGCGCCGTGCCGGGCCTCGGCCCCGCCGGCGCGCCCTACCGCGCCGCCTCGGCCATGTAGCTTTCCGCCTCGCCGGCTGACATGGCGTCGCCCGCGAGGTGAAGGTGCCGTCCTCCTTCACCTCGCGGGCGGCAGTATTGCCATATAAATCACTGGAACAGTAGGCTATATACAAATATCAGGCTGCCTCCTTAGTATCTTCTTCACTTGTCCATTTTCCATCATCTCCGCATGTCGTTGGCATATCAATTTCATGCCGATAAAAATGAAATTCAATTTCATCTTCGATTGGATGAATATAATCTAGTTTTAGATCTAAGAATATTTTTCTAAATGCCTTCATGGCCTCGTGCGTTTTTTCTTTCGACGGAGAATTCATTGATTTTTCAATGACGTACTCCTTGGAAAGTTTTTCTTGAAGGCTCTTGTCTTTAAATATGGCGGCTAGACATACGTACATCCGATAGAATTTTTCCTTGTCGGCCGAAAGTGTCTTTGCACCGGTCTCGCACCGACTATAGTGCTCTGGTGAAGCGTCGATCGCTACCGCTACTTCGTTCGACCGAAGGCACAAAGCAGACCGAATAAACTTCAGATCATCTCCAGAAAGTTTCCGTGGATGAAGAGCGCGTGCTTGGACAATAGCCGCAATCAGGCCGGGGGCGTCCGTTATCTCAATGTCAATCTCACCGGTCTTGGTGTCGATATGCTCCGAGACGCCTCCAGACAAGAATACTTTGAATGGTGTTCCCAATAGCGTGCTAAAGTCCCTTGCAACAGGACCGCCGTCAAAGTCATGCTGCATCTGGCTCACCTTTTTTCTCCTTCACTAATATTGCCTTCAGAATCTGAAGGTGCATTCGATTCGCTTCGAAAAAGACATGAACCTCTACAAGGTCGCTGTCCGATTCGTGCTGAATCACGCAATCTGTACCTGGGTCACAGCGCTTTTCGCTGCCAATCATCCGCCCCCGGGTGAGGGCTTCAATTGCGCGGGTAAGGGAAACTTCTTTCAGAGTGCTCAGAGAGAAGCGTATGACGTTATCCGTAGAATGAAATTCTACGAATTCCCGTATCCAGACTTCTTCAGGCAACAAAGAGCGCGGACGTGCCTTTGGCGCCTTTTTCCGATCTATCATTCCGCGTGGCCCTTGTTGTACCGGTCAACATGGTGCCCGACCCTTGATCTAAGATCAAGCCCAAAAGTTCCAGGGCTGTTTTTCCGGCCACGATAGGTCAGAGGTCGCCGGCCCGCCGGCTTGCGCTTCGTGCCGGCATCGGCCTTGCTGCGCCGATCCGCGCGCCGGGAACCCCGATCCTGACAGGAGCCAGACCTGCCCATGCCCAGCTTTCAGCACGACGGCCTCGCCTTCGCCTTTCTCGACGAGGGGGAGGGTGAGCCGATCCTGCTCATCCACGGCTTCGGTTCCACCAAGGAGGTGAACTGGGTCGGACCGGGCTGGGTGTCGACGCTGGCGCGGGCCGGCCGGCGGGTGATCGCGCTGGACAATCGCGGCCATGGCGCCTCGGCCAAGCTCTACGACAAGGCGCAGTACGATCCCGACATCATGGCGCGCGACGCCCTGGCGCTGCTGGACCATCTCGGCATCGCCCGCGCCGATCTCATGGGCTATTCCATGGGCGGGCGGATCGGCGCGTGCCTCGCCGTGCAGGCGCCGGAGCGGCTGCGCACGCTGGTGCTGGGGGGCATCGGCCTCCATCTCGTCGAGGGCGCCAGCCTGCCCGACAGCATCGCCGACGCGCTGCTGGCCGACAGCCTCGACGCCGTGACCGACCCGATCGGGCGCACTTTCCGTCAGTTCGCCGAGCAGACCGGGAGCGACCGCCGCGCCCTTGCCGCCTGCATCCTCGGCTCGCGGCGCAAGCTGCCGCGGGAGGACGTGGCGGGCATCCATGTGCCGACGCTGATCGGGGTCGGCACCCGCGACACCGTGGCCGGCTCGGCGCAGGCGCTGGCCGACATCATGCCCGACGCCCGCGTGGTCGACATCCCCGGGCGCGACCACATGGTCGCGGTGGGCGACAAGGTGTTCAAGGCCGCGGTGCTGGCGTTCCTCGATGCGCAGGGCTGAGGCGGCAAAAGCGGAGTCGGTGGAATCGCTTGGCCGCATCGGCTGATGCGGGGCGGCAAGAGGGGAAGGGTGGGCGATCCGTACGCGCCCTTTACCGAAAATACCCTAAATTCAATGGGTTGGTTGCATCTTCTGGGAAAGTGAATCCGGCGCGCCGTGTCGCGCGCCACGCTGTCCTTCCCGGGGGTTACGTGGTTAACTCCGGCGCGCAAGGGCGCGTCTTCGCCACCCGGACCGCCCGCGACGCGCCGGCGCCCGCGACGGAGCCGCCGGCCCGTGTGCCCGCCCCTGCGCCTCCCGCCTTTCCCGCTCCAGTCAGGTAAGCCCATGAGCACCCTCGCGATCCGCGGACGCTTCTTCGATTTCATCGACGACCCCTGGAAGCATGTCGGCCGCGAGGCGGAGGCCGCCCGCTTCCTGCCGGACGGGCTGCTGGTGATCGAGGACGGAATCATCGCCGATTTCGGTGCCTATGCGGAGGTGGCGCCGCGCCACCCGGACGTCGCGATCACGGTCATCGAGGACCGGCTCATCCTGCCGGGCTTCATCGATGGCCACATCCATTTCCCGCAGACCCGGGTGCTGGGCGCCTATGGCGAGCAGCTGCTGCCCTGGCTGCAGAAATGGGTGTTCCCGGAGGAGCTGAAGTACCGCGACCGCGACTATGCCCGCGATGGCGCGGTGCGCTTCTTCGACGACCTGCTGGCCGCCGGTACCACCACCTGCCAGGCCTTCACCAGTTCCTCGCCGGTGAGCACCGAGGAGCTGTTCGAGGAAGCCGGCCGCCGCAACATGCGGCTCATCGCCGGGCTGACCGGCATCGACCGCAACGCCCCGGCCGATTTCATCGACACGCCGGAGAATTTCTACCGCGACAGCAAGGATCTGATCGCGCGCTACCACCGCCAGGGACGCAACCTCTACGCCATCACCCCGCGCTTCGCCTTCGGCGCCTCGCCGGAGCTGCTGACGGCGTGCCAGCGGCTGAAGCAGGAATATCCCGACTGCTGGGTGAACACCCACATCTCGGAAAATCCCGCCGAATGCCGCGGCGTGCTGGAGCAGCACGCCGACTGCGAGGATTATCTCGGCGTCTATGAGAAATTCGGCCTTGTCGGCCCGAAATTCTCCGGCGGTCACGGGGTGTGGCTGTCCGACGGCGAGTTCCGCCGGATGTCGGCGAGCGGGGCGGCGGTGGTGTTCTGCCCGTGCTCCAACCTGTTCCTCGGCAGCGGGCTGTTCCGCATCGGCCGCGCCACCGACCCCGCCCACCGGGTGAAGATGTCCTTCGGCACCGATATGGGCGGGGGCAACCGCTTCTCCATGCTCAATGTGCTGGACGACGCCTACAAGGTCGGCATGTGCAACAACACGCTGCTGGATGGCAGCGTCGACCCCGCGCGCAAGGACCTCGCCGAGGCCGAGCGCAACAAGATGTCGCCCTATCGCAGCTTCTGGTCGATCACGCTCGGCGGGGCGGAGGGGCTCTACATCGACGACATGGTCGGCAATTTCCAGCCCGGCAAGGAGGGGGATTTCGTCGCGCTGGACTGGAACGGCGGACCGCTGGCGCAGCGCTGGCACCAGTCCCTGCTGGCGCCCGAGACGGGACCCGAGACCATCGAGCAGGCGGCCGACGTGCTGTTCGCCATCATGATGGTCGGCGACGACCGGGCGGTGGCGCAGACCTGGGTGATGGGCGAGCGCCTCTACAGCCGGGATTGAGCGGGCCATGGCGGGAGCCTCGCAGGCGCCGAAGGGCGGGGCGGTGGCGCTGGTGAGCCAGCGCCGCATCGCCGATGCCGGCTATGCCGATTATGCCCGCTGGCTCGGCCGGCTGGCCGAGCACCTGCGGGACTGGCCGGGCTTTCTCGGGCAGGAGGTGGTGCCGCCGACGCCGCCGGCGCAGGCCGACTGGGTGCTGATCCAGCATTTCGCGGGTGCCGAGGCGGCGCGGGACTGGCTGCGTCACGCCGATTATGGCGCGCTGCTGCGCGAGGTGGAGGGCCATTTCGTCGGGCCGGAGGAGGTTCACCTCCTGAGCGACGGCGGCCCGCGGCCGGCCGCCGCCGCCTCCGCCGTCATCTCCTACCGGGTCGAGCCGGGGCAGGAGGCGGCCTTCCTGGCGTGGCAGCGCGAGATCCAGCGGGCGGAGGCGGAGTTTCCCGGCTTTCTCCGCCACAAGATCGAGCGCCCGGTGCCGGGGCTGCACGAGGAATGGATCATCGTGCTCAGCTTCGACAGCGACGAGGCGTTGACGAAGTGGCTTCAGTCCGACCAGCGGCAGCGGCATCTGGAGGGCGGGCGGCCCTTCGAGCCCGGCTTCAGCCTGCGCCGCGCCGGGCGCGGCTTCGACTTCTGGTTCCGGGGTCCGCCTGGCGGCGAGCGCTCCGGCCCGCTCGGCATCCTGAAGTCGAATCTGCTGGTGCTGCTGGTGCTTTATCCCGTCGTCTTCCTGTGGGGCTTCTTCATCGGCGGGCCGGTGCTGGGCGGGCTGGGCGTGCCGTTCTGGCTGGCGCTGTTCATCGGCAATCTGGTGAGCACGCAACTGCTCGGCTGGTGGGCGGTGCCGAAGGTGTTCGGCTGGTTCGGCTGGTGGCTGGCGCCGTCGCCGGGCTGGCGGCGCGAGGCCGCCGGCTTCGCGCTGCTGGTCCTGCTCTATGCCGCGTCGATGGCCGGCTATGCCGCCCTCCTGCGCTGGAGCGGGGGCACGGGCTAGGCAGGCTTGTGGCCCGGGCGTGGCGAGGGCTGGACGGCGTAGGCTCCGCACCCCACCTGTGCTAGGAGTCCGCCAACACGCGAGGCTGCGGCCCCGCCATCCGTTCAGGTGATCCCATGGCGCAGACATCGCTGCACGTCGTCGACCCCCCGGTGCGCACGCTCGACAAGGTCGATCCGGTGTGGGCCCGCATCCGCCGCGAAGCCGAGGAAATGGCCGCGCGGGAGCCGGCTCTGGTCAGCTTCATCTTCTCCACCGTGCTCTACCACCAGTCGCTGGAGCGCGCGGTGGCGCATCGCATCTCCCAGCGGCTGCACCATGTCGACGTGCCGGGCGAGCTGATCCGGCAGGCTTTCGACGAGGCCTTCGTCGCCCAGCCCGAAATCGGCGTCGCCATCCGCGCCGACATCATGGCGGTGTGCGACCGCGACCCCGCCACCACGCGGGCGCTGGAGCCGCTGCTCTATTACAAGGGCTTCCACGCCATCCAGACCCATCGGCTCGCGCACTGGCTGTGGACGCAGGGCCGGCGCGACTTCGCACTCTACCTGCAGAGCCGCTCCTCCAGCGTGCACCAGGTCGACATCAACCCGGCGGCGCGGATCGGCCGTGGCCTGTTCTTCGACCACGCCACCGGCATCGTGGTCGGCGAGACCGCGGTGATCGAGGACGACGTCTCGATTCTGCAGGGCGTCACGCTGGGCGGCACCGGCAAGGAGCATGGCGACCGCCACCCGAAGATCCGCCGCGGGGTGCTGATCGGCGCGGGCGCGAAGGTGCTTGGCAACATCGAGGTGGGCCACTGCGCCCGCGTCGCCGCCGGCTCCGTGGTGCTGAAGCCGGTGCCGGCGAAATCCACCGTTGCCGGCATTCCGGCGAAAGTGGTGGGGGAGGCCGGCTGTTCCGAGCCGTCCCGGCAAATGAACCAGATGTTCGACGTGTTCGACATGCCCTTCCTCGGCGAGGCGATCTGAGCGGCCTCGCCGCTCTCCGCCGTCCCCGCTTTCCTCCGCGCGCGGGCCTTGCGCGGCGCCGATGCGCCCGGCGGGTTGCGCCGGAGGCCCCGGCGTGGCAAGCCTGCGCCCGGTTCAGCAACGGTTCACGGGAGCAAGGGTTTTGGAGAAGAAGGATCTCGAGCGCGTACAGACCTATATGCGCCGCCTGTTCGGCAATGCGCAGATTCGGGTCGTCGCTCGCCCGAAGAAGAAGGATTCCGCCGAAGTCTATATCGGTGACGAGTTCATCGGCGTGATGTTCGAGGACAAGGAAGACGGCGACCTCTCCTATAACTTCCAGATGGCCATCCTCGATACCGATCTGGAAGACTGAGGCGTTCCGTGACGATCTACGCGCTCGACGGCGTCGAACCCGAACTTCCGGCCGCCGGGCGCTACTGGGTGGCGCCGGACGCGGCCGTCATCGGCAATGTCCGGCTCGGCGACGAGGCGAGCGTGTGGTTCGGCGCGGTGATCCGCGGCGACAACGAACCCATCGTGCTCGGCGCCCGGGTGAATGTGCAGGAGCTTAGCATGCTCCACACCGACCCCGGCTTCCCCATGACCATCGGGGCGGACTGCACCATCGGCCACCGCGCCATGCTGCATGGCTGCACGGTGGGGGAGGGCAGCCTCATCGGCATGGGCGCGACCCTGCTCAACGGTGCGCGCATCGGCGCGAATTGTCTGGTGGGCGCCAACACCCTCATCACCGAGGGCAAGGAATTTCCCGACAATGTGCTGATCGTCGGCTCGCCCGGCCGCGTGGTGCGCGAGCTCGACGCGGCGGCGGTGGAGCGGCTGCGCCGCACCGCCGGCCATTATGTCCGCAACTGGCGCCGCTTCGCCGGCGGCCTCGTCCGCCTCGACTGAACTCACCGCCGGTCGCCGCCCCGCTGAGGCAGAGCCGGCGGCCTCAGTTCCGGCCCACTGTCGCCGGCGCCCGCACATCCCCGAGCGAAACCCAGCGGTCCGGCTGGCCCTGCATCTGCCGCTTCACATAGCGGTAGGGCGTGTCGAGCCAGGGCAGCACCTTGTCGTTCTGGTTGTCCAGCACGAGGTCGCCACGGTCGGTGACGACGGTCAGCACGGAGTGACCCTCGCCATTGACGTCGCGCACCACAGTGATCAGCAGCGTCTCCGACGGCCAGCCCAGTCCGATCAGCGTCCGGCGCTTCAGCAGAACGTAATCCTCACAGTCGCCATAGCCGTCGTCAGGATAAGCCCAGTATTCGACCACGCCATAATGGTCGAGATCGGTCATCGGCTTGATCCGGGCATTGATCCCGGCGTTGATCGCGACCAGCTGGCCGAAGCCGGCCTCGTCCAGCACCACCTGGCCGCCGCGGTCATTGGCGTGGCCGCATTCGGCCGGCTGTGCCTCGCAGAACTGAACGTAGCCGAGCGGCGGGCTGGTCTCGCGCCCGGTGCTCATGCTGCTCATTCCATACGACGCCGACGGCGGCAGCATGGCGAAGTGAAGCCTCTCGCCCTGCTGCGGCGCCGGCACCGAAGTCGCGCCGGCCATCCCGGCTCCGCCCAGAAGGGCCGCACCGGCGATGGCCGCGATCAGGGCCCGTTCGAGCCTCTTCTTCATCGCGCACCTCATTCCCTGTCGATGAGGTCATATTCGCACAGCCGATTTTATCTTGGTCTAAGCTGATGCAGCGATTCAGACATACCCGAGACAGACATTGTTAATGCCTGTTTTGCTTGTCGTTAACCAGTAATGGCTCGTTAATATTGCGAGAGTCTTGACGCCGCCGCAGGCGTGGGGCGGCGCGGGCGGCACCGCGGAACCGCGCTTCCGCTTGCGGAGCCGCCGGCCGGGGCCTATGTCAGCGCCGTGCTTGACCCAACCTCGATGCAACGGCCGCGGCGCCAGCCTGTCTTCAACGTGCCCGCGGTCATCACCGCGCTGGGTGCGGTGATGCTCGTGGTCCATGGCGTGCGCAGCCTGCTGCTGGGGCCGGAAGCCGACAGCTGGGTGCTGCTGCAGTTCGCCTTCATTCCCGCGCGCTACGAGCCGGCCTATATCGGCGAGGCACTGGGGCCGGACGTCTGGACCTTCGTGTCCTACGCTTTCCTGCATGGCAGCCTCGCCCATATCGGCCTCAACCTGTTATGGATGGTGGCGTTCGGCAGCCCGGTCGCCCGCCGGTTTGGCGGTGTGCGCTTCCTGGCCTTCTTCGCCGTCACGGCGGCGGCCGGCGCGGTGGCGCATTTGTTGACCCACCCGGGCGAGATCGTGCCGCTGGTCGGCGCCTCGGGGGCGATCGCCGGCTGCATGGCGGGGGCGGTGCGCTTCATCTTCGCGACGCCCGGCTTCGGCAGGGGGCCGCAGGGCTTCGAGCACACCGTGCGTCAGCCCGCCGCACCGCTCGGCGTCGTGCTGCGCGACCGCCGGGTGATCGGCTTCGTCGGGGTGTGGTTCCTTATCAATATCGGGGTCGGCGCCGGGCTGCCGGTGGGGACCGAAGCGAGCAGCACCATCGCCTGGCAGGCCCATATCGGCGGTTTCCTCGCCGGGCTGCTGCTGTTTCCGCTGTTCGACCCGCTGCCGCGGCTGAAGCGGGATGTCGACGACGACCCCTCCTTCGACCGCGACCCCGCCTGAACGCCGCGAGGGCATTCAACGCCCGATCGAAACTGCCTATTGCCCGAAAAACCGGATGGACGGATCATCTTCCCTCGGAAAGCCGCCACGGCGGCACCCAGGAGCGCGCGACGGTTGAATGATCGCGCGCCTTTCAAGGAGGAAGACCATGACCGTTCGATCGATCATCAATGCCAAGGGCCCCGACGTCCTGACCATCACGCCTGACGCCCAGCTGCGCGAGGCCGCCCGCATTCTCGCCGAAAACCGCATCGGCGCGATCGTGGTGGTGGATGGCAGCCGCAACGTCGTCGGCATCCTTTCCGAGCGCGACGTCGTGCGCGTGGTGGGGACCGACGGGCCGGAGCGGCTCGCGGACACCGTCGACACCGTGATGACCCGCAAGGTCGTCACCTGCGACGGCAGCGAGACCGTGCATCAGGTGATGGAAAAGATGACGGCGGGCCGCTTCCGCCACATTCCCGTCGTCACCGCCGGCCGGATGGTCGGCATCATCTCGATCGGCGACGTGGTGAAGCACCGCGTGGCGGAGATGGAGCGGGAGAGCCACGCCATGCGCGAATACATCATGTCGACCTGAACGCCGACCCGGCCGTTCAGAAGCGCGGCGTGTCGGTGGGTCCCGGCACGCCGTAGACCGCGTCGGGGTCGAACAGCTTGCCGCCGTCATTCACCGACAGCGCCAGCTCGGGGGTGGGGCGCGCGCCGAGCGGAACGGACCGGAAGAAGCAGGAGCGGTGCCCGGTGTGGCACGCCGCGCCGGGGCCCGCCATGCGCACGCGCATCACCACCGCGTCCTGGTCGCAGTCCACCCGCAACTCCACCACGCTCTGCACATGGCCGCTGCTCTCGCCCTTCTTCCACAGCCGCCCGCGCGAGCGGCTGAAATAATGAGCTTCGCCGGTTTCGATGGTCCGCGCCAGCGCCTCGGCGTTCATGTGCGCGACCATCAGCACCTCGCCGCCATCGGCATCGACCGCGACGGCGGTGATGAGGCCATCGCGGTCGAATTTGGGGCGCAGCCGGTCGCCTTCCTCCGTCTCCGCCTTGCCGGCGGGCGGAGCGAACAGGGCTTCGCTCATGCCCGCGCGCTCAGAGCCGCACCCCGCGCACGAGGCTGAGGAAGCGGATCTGCTCCTGCGGGTCGTCGCGGAAGATGCCGGTGAACTGGGTGGTGATGGTGGAGGCGCCCTGTTTCTGGATGCCGCGCATCGCCATGCACATGTGCTCCGCCTCGATCATCACGGCGACGCCGCGCGGCTTCAGCGCCTCGTCGATGGCGGTGATGATCTGCGAGGTCATGTGTTCCTGGGTCTGCAGGCGGCGGGCATACAGATCGACGACGCGGGCGATCTTGGACAGGCCAACCACCCGCTCAACCGGGAAATAGGCGACATGGGCCTTGCCCACGAACGGCACCATGTGGTGCTCGCAATGGGAGTGGAAGGTGATGTCCTTCACCAGCACCATGTCGTCGAAATTGCCGATCTCGCCGAAGGTGCGGTCGAGCACGCTCTCGTCGGGAATGCGGTACCCGCTGAACAGTTCCTCATAGGCCTTCACCACCCGCTTCGGGGTGTCGAGCAGGCCCTCGCGGCTGGGGTCGTCGCCCGCCCACGCGATGAGCGTGCGCACGGCGGCCTCCGCTTCCTCGCGGCTCGGCCGGGGCAGATCCTGGGTCGAGGCCGCGCGGGCCTCCTCTTCACGCTTTGCCCGCTGCATCAGAGACTTAAGCACGGCATCCATGACGAACTCCGTTCGACGGCGCTTTGACTTCCGGAGCGCCGGGGTGTCACCGGTTGCGATCGCCATGTGGGCGCGGCAGCGTCGGTCCTCGCCGACTCCACCGCCGAACAGGGCACATGCCAGATGGCGCCGGTGCGTCGCCCGCCTTGCGCGCGAGCCGCTTCCGTCACCAACTCTGCACTCCTATATAAGGGAGCAACAAAGGGCCGCAACAGCAGCTTATACGCTGCCCCTACCCGGCGGATGACCGACCTCATGATCAACGACGTTTATAATCGCAGGATTCTGGAACTGGCGGCAGACATACCACGGTTGGGCCGTCTCCCGCACCCCGATGCCAGCGCAACCGCGCATTCCAAGCTTTGCGGTTCCACCGTCACCATCGACCTTGCGGTGCGGGACGGTGTGGTGACCGACTTCGCCCATGAGGTGCGGGCCTGCGCGCTCGGCCAGGCCTCGTCCTCCATCATGGCGGGGCTCGTGGTCGGCTCCACCGCCAGCGAGCTGCGCGCCGTGCGCGACAGCGTGCGCCGCATGCTGAAGGAGAACGGCGCCCCGCCGGAGGGCCGCTGGGCGGAAATCGCCGTGCTGGAGCCGGTGCGCGACTATAAGGCGCGCCACGCCTCGACCCTGCTGACCTTCGACGCGGTGGTCGATGCGCTCGACCAGATCGAGGCGAAGGCCGGCGTCGCCACCGCCGCGGCGGGCTGAGGCGGGCTTGCGGCTGGGGCGGCCTCAGCGTTCGGTGAAGAAGGTGAACAGCACCTTGCCGTCGGCGCCGGTGAGGCAGAGGAAACGGTTGGCGCGGTCCGAGCGGTCGCGCTGGATATAGGCTTCGCCCATCAGCACGCCCTTCACCTCGGTGTCGCCGAGCTTCGAGTTGGCATCGGCGATGGTGAGGCCGTCGACGTCGATGAAGATATCGTCGATGGTCGGGGAGGCCTGCTTCAGCCGCGCCAGCGCCTGCGCCTTGCAGGCGGCCACCCGCTGCATGTCGGGGTCCGGCCCCGCGGCCGGCGGTTCGGTGCCGCTGGCGGCGGGCGGCAGGGGAGCTTCAGCCGCCGCCGGCTTTTCCGGCGGGGCCGGGGCGGGCGCCGGCGGCGAAGCGGCGGCATCGGCCGGCCGGGCTGCCGGGGCAGGGGCCTCGACAGCCGGCTTCTGCGGCGGCGCGGGGGCCGTCGCGGGAGCGGTTGGCGACGGCGTCGTGCCCTGCGCCAGCGTCGTCGCGTGCAGCGGTCCGGCGGACGCGGCCCATGCCGCAACCAGGGTCACGGCGAGGGGGGCGGCGATCGGGAGGCGGTGGATCGGCATGGCAGGCTCCTCGCTCGTGGCGTCGTGCCTGCTTAAATGCGCCGATCGGTAAGCGGTTCCCGAAGCGGTGCGTCAGTCGGCATAGCCGAGGGCGTGGCGCACCTCGGCCTTGGCGGCAGCGAAGTCCTTCTGGAACTGCGGGTCGCGCATTTCCTGCGCCGCGATCAGCGATCCCGCGATCCGGCCGGCCTCGATGTCGCTGGCGTAGTGGATGCCGCCGATGATGCGGTTGTTGGCGAAGTCGGCGGCGCGGGCGAAGATGGCGGGGCTCTTTTCCGGCACCATGTTGGCGAGCACGATGGCGGTGAGATAGGCGAAGCTGGCATGGCCGCTGGGATAGGCGCCGCTGCTCGACAGCTTCACCGCCGGCTTGACGCGGCTGTCGGCAATGTGGGGGCGCGGGCGCTTCCAGAAGTCCTTGGCGGGGTCGACGATGAAGCCTTCGTCGGCATCGACCCGGGCGAAGAAGGCGGTGGCGACGGGCAGCTTTTCCGCGGTGAAGTCCGGGCCCATCACGTCCGCGAAGCGGAACACGTTCTCGACCACGTCGGCCTGCGCGGCGGCGACCTGCTCGGGTGTGCGGCTCTGCTGGATCGCGAGCAGCTGCTCGATTTCGCCCCGGGTGGTGGCGGAATCGGTCGTGGGCGGCGGCGCGAGGATCTTGGTGAGGTCGAGCTGTTCGCGGGCGATGTAGTTTCCGCCATCCGCGAGGACCGGGGTGGCGAGCAGCACGAGAAGGGTGGAGAACAGGGCGATGCGGCACATGAGGGCCTCCGGGCCATGAGTCGAGGCCGCGAAACTAGCGATGCGACCATGACGCCAGCATGTCATCTGCTGTTCCATGTTACCGATGATCTGAGGGTCGTAAGGTTTTCGGTTGTTGACCCATGGTAATGATGAGGCATGTTGCGCGCGTTCCCGAATATGTTCTGCGGGGATTGGTGTTGACCTATCGTTATACATTGTCCTCCGTCATGGGGCGGCAGTGCCGCTATTTGCCGACATGCTCCGAGTTCGCGGAAGAGGCGTTGTCGCGTCACGGTGCCTGGGCCGGCGGCTGGATGGCGGCCGGCCGGGTGTGCCGCTGCCACCCCTGGGGCGGTTCGGGCTTCGAGGCCGTGCCGGCGGAATTGCCGCGCCATGCCCGCTGGTATATGCCGTGGCGCTACGCGCGAAAGCCCCGGCCAGGCCCGCCGGGCCCGTGATCCGAGGCCCGTTGGCCGCCCCGCGCGACGACCCCAACACGCCTACCTGCGCGGTTCGCAGGAGTGGGCTGGAGAGACGATGATGATCCACCTGACATTCCCCGACGGCGCCGTGCGTGACTTCGCCCCCGGCACCACCGGCGCCGAGGTCGCGGCCTCGATCGCCAAGTCGCTGGCGAAGAAGTCGCTGGCGATGAAGCTGGATGGCGCGCTGGCCGACCTGTCCGACCCCGTCACCGCCGATGCGCGTTTCGAGCTGGTGACCCGCGAGAGCCCGGAGGCGCTCGAGCTGATCCGCCACGACACCGCCCATGTGCTGGCGGAGGCGGTGCAGGCGCTGTGGCCGGGCACCCAGGTGACCATCGGTCCCGTCATCGAGAACGGCTTCTATTACGACTTCTTCCGCAACGAGCCCTTCACCCCGGAGGATTTCGCAGCGATCGAGAAGAAGATGCGCGAGATCATCGCCCGCGACGCCCCCTTCACCAAGGAGGTGTGGAGCCGGGACGAGGCCAAGCGGGTCTTCGCCGAGAAGGGCGAGGCGTTCAAGGTCGATCTGGTCGACGCCATCCCGGCGGACCAGTCGATCCGCATCTATCGGCAGGGCACATGGTTCGACCTGTGCCGCGGCCCGCACATGCCGAGCGTCGGCAAGGTCGGCACCGCCTTCAAGCTGATGAAGGTGGCGGGCGCCTATTGGCGTGGCGATGCCCGCAACCCCATGCTCACCCGCATCTACGGCACCGCCTGGCGCACCCAGGAAGAGCTCGACGCCTATCTCCATCAGCTCGAGGAAGCCGAGAAGCGCGACCACCGCCGGCTTGGCCGCGAGATGGACCTGTTCCACTTCCAGGAGGAAGGGCCGGGCGTCGTGTTCTGGCACCCGAAGGGCTGGAGCCTGTTCCAGAACCTCGTCGCCTATATGCGCCGGCGCCTGCGCGCCGATTACGACGAGGTCAACGCCCCGCAGGTGCTCGACAAGTCGCTGTGGGAGACCTCCGGTCACTGGGGCTGGTACCAGGAAAACATGTTCAAGGTGCAGTCCGCCGGCACCAATGAGGACAATGAGCGGGTCTTCGCCCTGAAGCCGATGAACTGCCCCGGCCATGTGCAGATCTTCAAGCACGGGCTGAAGAGCTACCGCGACCTGCCCATGCGTCTCGCCGAGTTCGGCGCCGTGCACCGCTACGAGCCGTCGGGTGCGCTGCACGGGCTGATGCGGGTGCGCGGCTTCACCCAGGACGACGCCCACATCTTCTGCACCGAGGAGCAGATGGCGGCGGAGTGCCTGAAGATCAACGATCTCATCCTCTCCACCTATGCCGATTTCGGCTTCGAGGAGATCGTGGTGAAGCTCTCCACCCGCCCGGAGAAGCGGGTGGGCTCCGACGCGGTGTGGGATCACGCCGAAGAGGTGATGACGCGGGTGCTGAAGACCATCGAGGCGCAATCCGGCGGTCGGATCAAGACCGGCATCCTGCCCGGCGAGGGCGCCTTCTATGGCCCGAAATTCGAATACACCCTGCGTGACGCCATCGGCCGCGAGTGGCAGTGCGGCACCACCCAGGTCGATTTCAACCTGCCGGAGCGGTTCGGCGCCTTCTATGTCGACGCCGACGGGCAGAAGAAGACGCCGGTGATGATCCACCGCGCCATTTGCGGCTCGATGGAGCGCTTCACCGGCATCCTCATCGAGCACTTCGCCGGGCATTTCCCGCTGTGGCTGGCGCCGGTGCAGGCGGTGGTGACCACCATCACCTCGGAGGGCGACGATTATGCCCGCGAGATCGCGGCGCTGGCGAAGAAGGCGGGGCTGCGGGTCGAGCTCGACGTGCGCAACGAGAAGATCAACTACAAGGTCCGCGAGCATTCGCTGGCCAAAGTGCCGGCATTGCTGGTCGTCGGCAAGAAGGAAGCGGAAGGGCGTACCGTCGCGCTCCGCCGTCTCGGCGGAAATGCGCAGGAAGTCCT
>CAZIXP010000034.1:0-18091 GCA_964543245.1 uncultured Starkeya sp. | reverse complement strand
AGCGCACCGTCTCCATCCGCCGGCTCGGCTCGCCCAACCAGACCGCGATGACGCTGGACGAGGCGCTGGCCAGCCTGCTGGCGGAAGCGCAGTCGCCGGACGTGATGCGCGACGCGGACTGAAGGGCACCCTCGGGCCTGGGAAAGGCGCGGGCACGCTCCCGCGCCTTTTTCGTTCCTTCCGCCCTGCGCCGCCGCCATGGCCCGGCGGCGCAGGGCGAACTTCCCCCCGACTTGCCCGTTGACCCCGGTGAAACCCCGGGAGGAGCGCATGGAAGTCGTCTACCCCATCGGACTTCTGCTGCTGCTGGCGGCGCTGGTCTATGCCACGATGCAGTCGCGGAAGCGGCGGCAGGCCAAGGGTGAGGTGCTGCCGGAGGAGCGCGTCGACGAGGTCGCGCGCGAGCGCAGCGACGTGCTGTAGCGCGGCGACACCGGCAAGGACCTTGCGCGGCCGCGTCGGCGGTTCAGCCGTCGAGGGCTGGTCAGCCGCCGAGGGCCTGGCGGATTTCGGCGGCGAGCGCGGCCATTTCCAGCGCCCCCTTGGAGCCGGGATCGGTCTCCTGGATCGTACGTCCCGCCCCCATGCTGGCGGCGAAGCCGACGCGGCTGCCGAGCCGGGTCTGCGCCGCGGGGTGGCCGAGCGCGCGGATGGCGGCGCTCATCTCCTCCGTCAGTCCAACCCGCGAGATCGCGCGGTTGATGACGATGAGCGAGGCGGTGCCTTCCTTGGCGATCATCTCCAGCGTCGGCGCGGTGGCCCAGAGGTCGATGGGCGTCGGCTGCACCGGCACCGCGACCAGGCTGGCGGCCTCGATGGCGGGGCGGGATTCGATGTCGGATTTGGGCGGGGTGTCGATCACCACGAGATCATAGTCACGGGCGAGGCTGCGGGCCTCGCGGCGGGCGCCCCAGCCGCTGGCGGTGCGGAAATCGAGCCCGGTGGCGTCTTCACCCAGCGAGGTCTCGCGGGCCTCGAACCATTCGCCCAGGCTGCCCTGCGGGTCGCAATCCAGCAGGGCGACTTTTCCGGCGCCGGCCAGCACGAAGGCCACGGCCAGGTGGGCGGCGAGCGTGGTCTTGCCCGAGCCGCCCTTCTGCTGCGCGATGGTGATGATCCTGCCGGCCATGGCGCCCCGTTCCCCGCCGCAGCGTTGCACCCTTCAGGCCTCCTCCGCAAGCGGCGGGAGCCCGAGGGCCAAGGCTCAGCCCGCAGCCGGCTTCGGCGGCTGGTTCGGCTGCGGCTTCTGCTGCTTCACGATATCGGACACCTTGGTGCCGTTGCCCAGCACCACGACGCGCGCGCCGACATCGACGCGGTTATACAGGTCGATGGCGTCCTGGTTGATCATGCGGATGCAGCCGGACGACACGTTGGAGCCGATCGAATAGGGCTCCACCGTGCCGTGGATGCGGAACAGCGTGTCCTTGCCGCCCTGCCACAGATACATGGCGCGCGCGCCCAGCGGATTGCCCGGGCCGCCATGCATGCCGATGCCGCTCTGCAGCTGGGTAAGCTGCGGCTTGATGTCGGGACGGCGCTCGATCATCTCCTTGGGAGGATACCAGTCCGGCCATTCCTGCTTGGAGTTGATCGTAGCTTCGCCGGACCAGGCAAAGCCGGCCTTGCCGACGCCGACCCCGTAGCGGATGGCGCGACCGCCCGGCTGCACGAAGTAGAGGAACTTGTTCTGCGGGTCGACGACGATCGTTCCCGGCGGCTCGGTCGTGACGAAGTCGACCTCCTGCCGGAGGTACTTGCGGTCGAGCTTCTTGGTGTCGATGCCCGCGACCGGGAACTTGTCCTGCACCGGGCCGTAGTCCGGCGCGATGAAGCCCAGCGAAGACATGGTGATCGGGGTCGCCGGCAGCACCGACGTGGTCGGCAGATAGGCCGAGGGCGCGGGCGTCGAGGTCGACTGGCATCCCGCCAGCCCGATGGCGACGCTGGCCACGGAAAGGCCGGCAAGGAGGCGGCGGCGAGATTGGCGCATGAGAAGGCGTGGCTCCGGAATCAGATGCTGCGCCGATGTTAGCCGGTGGGCGTCCCCACGGGTATTGCAGCGGCGCCACGGCAGAGAATTCTCTGCGTAGATTCAAGAATATGTCGGCACCATCGGTGCGGCGCGCCACCCCTTTTCAGGGGCGGGGAACCGATTTCACCCGGTCCACCCAGGAATAGTCGAAATAGCCGCCCCGCGCGACCGGCTGTAGCCGCTCCGCCTTCAGCAGGCCCTTTTCGATGAAGCGGTCATCGATGTGGACCCCCACGACCTCGCCGAGGACCAGGAAGCTCTTCGAGGCCACCCCCATGGAATCCTTGAGCCGGACGGTCTCGATGTAGCGGCATTCGAGCGCGCAGGGCGAAGCGGCGACGCGGGGAGGGGCGACGAGGCGGGAAGGCGCCTTCTCGAGCCCAGCCAGGTCGAACTCGCTCTCGCTCGCCGCCACCGCCTTGGCGGTGAGGTTCACCTGCTCCAGAAGCGGCAGGGTGGCGAGGTTGCAGACGAATTCGCCGCTGGCCTCGGCGTTCCGCATGGAGTGCTTCGCCCCCGAGGAGGAGAAGCCGACGATGTCGGGCGCCTCGCTCAGCAGGTTGAAGAAGGAATAGGGCGCCAGATTTGCGGTGCCGTCCGGCGCGAGGGTCGAAATCCAGCCGATCGGCCGGGGCGTGACGATGGCCTTCAGCGGCCCGAACGGCAGGCCGTGATTGGCGAGGCGCGGCTCGTAGAACATGCGGCGTTTCCCAGGCGGTCAGAAGCGGGTGACGATATCGGCGAGAGCGGGACGGGGGCGGTCTTCCTGCGGGCGGGCGAGCGTGCCGATATGCACGAAGCCGACGAAGCGTTCCGCCTCGGCCAGCCCGAAGGCGTGGCGCACCCGGGCGTCGTAGGCGTACCACTCCGTCAGCCAGGTGCCGGCATAGCCCAGGGCATGCGCCGCCAGCAGCAGCAGGGTGCAGGCGGCGGCGCCGGACATGAGTTGCTCCCATTCCGGTATCTTCACATGCGCGCCGGCGCGGGACACCACCGCGACCACAAGCGGGGCGCGGGACAGGCGGGTGCGCTCGGTGGCGAGCCGATCCGCCGCGGCATCGGGATTGTCCTGCGTGAAGACGGCGGCGATCGCCTCCCCGGCGCGGGCCTGCGCCTCCCCCTCGATGACGATGAACCGCCACGGCGCCAGCTTGCCGTGGTCTGGCACGCGGGAGGCGATGGTGAGCATGCGGTCGATCTCCGCCGCCGAGGGGCCGGGGGCGACGAGATCGAAGATCTTCGGGCTCTTGCGGGTTTCGAGCAGGGTCAGGGCGTCGGTCATGGTCGGATCATCCTCGTTCTCTCCCGCGCATCCTCGTTCTCTCCCGCGGTAGCACGGCCCCATCGCCCCTCCAAGGCGGGAGCCTGCGCCGCCGTTCCGCCGCGCAACGGCGACTTGAATTCGCCCCGGTTTGCGGGCACGAGTTTGGGATCATGCAGTTGCGTCGTTCGCCCGTTTCCGTACCGCGCCGTTGGGGCGCCCCTGCACGTGTCGCACCGCAGGCGGCCGCACGAGGCCTGTTGGTGCTGCTGGCACTCACGCCCGCCGTCGCCTCGGCGCAGAACGCCACGGTCAAGACCGGCACGCTGCCCGGTGGCATGTCGCAGGTCATGCCCTTCAGCGGCGTTCCCGGCTCGGCGGGGCGGGTGCCGCCGATGAGCGGCTTCGCCCCCGCGCCGATCCTTTCCCCCGGCGTCGCCCCGCCGACCGGGGCGGGCACGGCGCGCGATCCCCACACCGTGCTGCCGCAGCCGCCCGCCGGCAAGGCCGCCATCGGGGTGAGCGCGCGCTTCGGTGCGAACGAGCCGCTGATTCCGCGCGGGCTGGTGTGGCGCGTCTTCGCCGACAAGCCGGAGGCATCGGGGGCCTATCCGCTGGTCGCCGAGGCGGTCGATCCCTCGCCGGTGTTCTTTCTCTCCCCCGGCGGCTACGTCGTCCACGTCTCCTATGGCCTTGCCAGCGCGGTGCGCCGTCTCGTCGTCGGCTCCAGCTCGCGCCGCGAGCAGTTCGATCTCGAAGCCGGGGCGATGAAGCTGCAGGGCGACGTCAATGACGTGCTGATTCCCGCGCAGAAGGTGACCTTCGATATTTTCGAGGGCAGCTTCCTGCAGGGCAAGACCTCGACCCGGCCCTATTTCCGCGATGCCGAGTCGGGCTCCGTGGTGGTGCTCCCGGCCGGCAGTTACCACGTCGTCTCCACCTATGGCGAAGGCAATGCGGTGATTCAGGCGGACCTCACCGTCCAGCCCGGCAAGCTGACCGACGCCACCATCCACCACCGCGCGGCGGAAATCACCCTCAAGCTGGCCGCCAAGGCCGGCGGCGAGGCGTTGAGCGACACTCAATGGTCGGTGCTGACCCCCGGCGGCGACACCATCAAGGAATCCATCGGCGCCACGCCGACCTTCGTGCTCGCCGAAGGCGGCTACACCGCCATCGCCCGCAATGACGGCAAGACCTACAGCAAGGAATTCGAGGTCCAGGCCGGCAATAACGCGGCGATCGAGCTCTCCGTCGACGCCAATGCCGGCCTCCCGCAGCAGCCGACCGGCGACATTCAGGAATAATAGGCGCCAACGTGGTCCCGCCCGCGCCGGGTGCGGTCGCCCGCCGTGCGGGCTGCCGGCCCGGACCGCCGTCGGCTCAGCAGTCGAACTGCTCGCGCAGGATGCGTTCGTCGATGGAGTGGTCGGGGTCGAACAGCATCGTCATGGACGAGGCCGCATCGAGTCGCGCCCGCACCTTCGTCACCCCCAGCACCTGGAAATGATCGGCGGTGGCGTTCACCGGCCGCTTTTCCGCTTCAAGCACTTCGATCTCCACCACCGCCCGGTCCGGCACCAGCGCCCCGCGCCAGCGACGCGGGCGAAAGGCGGAGATCGGCGTTACCGCCAGCAGCGGGGTGCCGATCGGCAGGATCGGACCCTGGGCCGAGAGGTTGTAGGCGGTGGAGCCCGCGGGCGTCGCGACCAGCACCCCGTCGCAGATCAGCTCCTCCATCCGCACCTTGCCGTCGATGGCGATGCGCAGCTTCGAGGCCTGATAGGACTGGCGGATGAGCGACACTTCGTTGATGGCCGGGGCGCGGTGGACGGCGCCCTTCGAATCCGTCGCTTCCATCATCAGGGGATGGATGTCGACCCGCTGCGCCTCGGCGATGCGGGCGGGCAGGTGGTCGAGGTGGTAGGCGTTCATCAGGAACCCGACCGAACCGCGGTTCATGCCGTAGATCGGGATGCCGGTGTCGCGGAAGCGATGCAGGGTCTGCAGCATGAAGCCGTCGCCGCCCAGCGCCACCACGACGTCGGCATCCTCCGGCGCGACCCCGCCGTAACGGGCGGCAAGCTGGGCGCGGGCCTCCCCGGCATCGCGCGCCTCGCTCGCGACGAAGGCGATTCGGCGATAGGCCGGCCGGGCGGAGCCGGATGGCGCGCCGGGCTCACCGGGTTCGGACCCGTCGAGGCGGGGGCGGGCAACGTGATTCATCGGGCAGGCCTGATGCACGGGGATGAGATGGCGGTGCCGGATAACGCATATAGCACAATCGTCGCCGACACGACGGCCATCTGCCCTCGACGCCGAGCCCGCGGGCCGTGCTATCGTCACCGGCGGGTTGCGGGCCTGCGTCAACGCCCTGCCTGGCAGGATCGCCCTCTTTCGTTGCAGGGCGACATCGCGGGCGCCGAACAGGCGGGGATGCTGCCGAAGACCACGGCGGCGCTCGCGGGCCCGGTGGCGCAGGCGGCGTGGGCCCGCCATCCCGACAAGACGCCCGCCATCCTCATTCTGCCGGTCGGCGGCGGCGATGCCGCCTATCTCGGCTGGATCGACGAGGCGATCGCGGGCTCAGCCGGCGCGCCCGCGGCGCTCACGGCTGCTCGGGCGCCCGCAGATAGGCCTCGACCGGTCCGCGGAGCTTCACCGTCATCGGGTTGCCGGCGCGGTCGCGGGCCTTGCCGACCGACACGCGGATCCAGCCCTCGCTGATGCAGTACTCCTCGACATTGGTCTTCTCGGCGCCCTTGAAGCGGATGCCGACACCCTTTTCGAGCAGGTCAGCATCGTAGAACGGGCTGGTGGGGTCGCTGGAGAGGCGGTCGGGAAGGGTGTCGGCCATGGAGAACTCCTCAGGTCAGGCACGCGCGGCGGGGCGGATCGGCGGGAGACATAGCGGCCCCCGCCGACGAAGCCAACCGCCGCTTCCGTCAGAGTATGGGGCTCCAGTCCGCCGGCACGAAGCGGTAGCCATCGCCGTCCTTAGCCGCGTAGCCGAGGGCGGGGAAGGGGAAGTGATAGCCCGTCACCCGCATGCGGTCGGCGGCGAGCATGTCGTAGACCCGGCGGCGGGTCTCGACCGCCTTGGCCGGGTCCATGTCGTACTGCACCTGCCATTCGGGGTGGGTGACGAACAGCGCCGGCAGGTTGGTGACGTCAGCCTGGACGAACACCTTGTCGTCACCCGAGGCGAGCACGAAGGAGGTGTGGCCGGGTGTATGGCCATAGGTCGCCACCGAGGTGATGCCCGGCGCGATCTCCTTGTCGGCGTCGAACCGCTGCACCCGGGTCTCGATGTCCTTGAACACCCGGCGCGCGTTCTTGAACGCGCCCTGACGCGCCTCCGGCGCCCGGCTCATCTCGCCATCGTCCATCCAGTAGGCCCACTCCGCCGCCGGCACGAGCACCTCGGCATTGGGGAAGGCCAGCGCTCCCTCGTCGTCCCGCAGGCCGTTGATGTGGTCGGGGTGGAAGTGGGAGATGATGACGGTATCGACGTCGATCGGCTTGACGCCGGCCCAGGCGAGATTGGCCATGAGCTGGCCGACGGTCGCCCCGCCGCTCTGGGGGCCGTTGCCGGTGTCGATCAGCACCAGCTTGCCGCCGGTATTGACCAGCAGCGGGTTGAACTGGTTCGTGGTCTGGCCTTCCGGCAGGAAGGCGGCCTTGAGCGCGGCATTCACCTCGGCCAGCGAGGCGTTCTTCACGAAGCCCTCGGCCAGCGGCACGGTGCGGGCGCCGTCGCTCACCACCGTGACCTCCATCGTGCCGACCTTGTAGCGGTAGAGGCCCGGCACCTGCTGGCCGATCGGCGACAGCCCTGCGCTCGCGGCCGTGGGCAGCATGGTGGACAGCGCGCCATAGGCGGGCAGTGCGGCGGCGGCGCCGAAGAGGAAGCGGCGGGAGATGCTGGTCATGGGGTGTCCCTGTTGCGCGCCGGAAAGCTAGAGGCCCGCCCCGTTGCGGTCACGGCGCCAGCTTTCACGATCGGGTGAAACGGTCCCGGTCAGAAGCTGTGCTTATAGCCGAGTTCGATGCCGTTGTAGTTCGGTTCGCCATCCGACCAGTCCCGCGTGACGAACAGCGTCACCGTGCCGTGCGCATCGAGGCGGTAGTTGATGCCGGTGGCGATTTCGGGCGTGTTGTAGTCGTCGCGGGTGTCGAAGGCGTTGCGGTAGCGCAGCCGCGCCGCGGTCCACACCAGCTTGTCCGTCACCGGGATGTTCGCCGCCAGGGTTGCGACATAATAGGGAAAGCTGCTGTCGGTATCGGCCGAGATGAAGTGCTGGCCGGCCCCGATCATTCCCGTGAGTGCGAACCCGCCGAAATCATGAGTGTAGCCGACCAGCGCCTGGACGTTGGTCTTGGAATCGGTCGTGTTGGCGGTGTCGTAATACTTCACCCCTGCCGCGATGATCACGTTGCTGTCGAAGGTGTGAGCGAGGGTGACCTCCCAGTCGGTCGACTTGGTGGCGCTGAAATCGCCGGGAACCCGCTCGCTGGTGACATCGGCACCGATGGTGGTGCTGCCGGCCTGCGCCGCTGCGGTTGGAAGAACCAGCAGCGACGCGACGAGCAGTATCCGGCGCATGTTCACCTCCACACCGCCGGCCGGACGTTTTCGGCGCGACGTCCGAAGCCGGGCGACCCTGCTGTCCAGCCGCTCAGCGGGCCGGTTTTCCCTTCAGCAAGACATAGGCGGTGGCGGCGAGCAAGGTCAACGCGACGAAGATGACGCCCACCACATTGATGACCGGCGACAGGCCGAACCGCAGGCGCGAGGCGATCTCGGTCACCAGCGTCCAGTCGCCGCCCACCGCGAACACGGTGGTGTTGTAGTTCTCGAAGGACTGCAGGAACGCCACCACCGCGGCGGTGAAGGCGGTGGGTGCCAGGAACGGAAGGGTGATCCGCCGGAAGACGAGGAAGTGCCCCGCGCCGAGGTCGAGCGCGGCCTCTTCCAGCGTGCGGTCCTGACGCTGCAGGCGGGCGAGGAACAGCAGCATGGCGTAGGAGGCGATGAAGCTCGACTGCGCCATGACCGCGACGAACAGCCCGCCCGGCACGCCGAATTCCCGCCAGAAGATGAGGCTGGAAATGCCGAGGATGATGCCGGGCGTCAGCACCGGCGACACCAGCACGGAATAGAGCATGGTGCCGGAGCGCTCGCCCAGCCGGGTGAGGATGAGGGCGCCGGCGAGCCCGGTGGGGATCGACACCACGATGACCCCCAGCGCGACCATCACCGAGTTGTAGAGGCCCTGCAACAGGCGCTGGTCATGGGCCAGCGCCACGAACCACTTCAGCGTGAAGCCGTGCCACTGGGTGACCGAGGGGTAGTCGAACGCGTTGAACGCTGCCGCCGACATCACCGCCAGCGGCAGGAACAGATACAGGCAGAACAGCCCGACATAGATGTTGAGCACGAGCTGGGCGCCGCGGCCCTCGGTGGAAGCGCTCATTTCGCGATGTCCCTCAGCCCGACGCCGAACAGGCGCATCATGATGAGGATGAAGGCCGTGCAGACCACCAGCAGCGACACCGCATAGGCCGAGCCCATGTTCCAGTTGTTGCTCTCGTAGAACTGCCGGTACACGAGCTGGCTGAACCAGTCGCCGCCCTGGCCGCGGGTCATGATCTGCGGCACCGAGTAGGAGCCGGCGGAGAGCATGAAGGTCATGATGCAGCCCACCGCGATGCCGGGCTTGGCGTGGGGGATGATGACCCGGCGGTGGATGCGGAAGGAGGAGGCGCCAAGGTCGCGCGCCGCCTCGATCTGGTTGCGGTCCAGCGTCTCCAGCGTGTTCACCATCGGGAACACCATGAAGAGCACATAGGTGTAGATCATCGCCACGAAGACGGCGGAGGGATTCTCGAGGAAGGGGATCCAGCCGCGGTTGTCGAGGTCGACAATGCCGAGCCAGCCCAGCACGCCGTTGATGACGCCGCGATAGTCGAGGATCATCAGCCAGGCATAGACCCGCAGCAGCTCGTTGATGGCGTAGGGCACGATGAGCGCGACCGTGAGGATCACCGCCTTGCGTGGCCCGCTCGCCAGCGCCACGGAATAGGCCACGGGATAGCAGACCACCAGCGCCAGCAGCGTCACCATCAGCGCGTAGAGGATCGTGCGGGCGAAGATGTAGAGGTGCAGCTCGCTGATGCGGGTGAAGTTGTCGAAGCCATAGACCTTCGGCGGGTTCTTCTCCTGCGCTTCCAGCGCGGTGGCCTGGGCCTGCTTCTCCGCGATCTGGGCGTCGAGCGCGGCCTGCCGGGCCGGGTCGGTCGCGCTGCTGCGGTCGAGCTGCAGCGTGGACATGTCGTTGTAGAGCCGGTCGATGGCGAGCGAGGTGTCGCCCTTCGATTCCCGCCACCACAGCGACTGCTCGATCATGGCGCCCAGCGGCACCAGAACGAGGACGAGGACCCACACCACCGTGATGGCGGCGATCAGCGCCGCCAGCGGGCGGCCATAGGCGCGCGCGAGGCTACCCATTTGCCAGCGGCCCCTCGGCATAGACGAGGGCGTCGGCGCGGCCGAAGCTCAGCGTCACCTCGTCGGGAATGTCGCGGGCGGCGGGGCCGTTCGGCATCACCACCAGAAGGCGGCGGCCGTTGGCGTCGAAGTCGAGATTGACGCTGGCGCCTTCGAGGTGCCGGGCCGTCAGCCGGGCCGTGAGGCTGTTCTCGCGCCGGCCGTCCAGCGCCATGCGCTCGGGACGGACCATCACCAGCACGGCGGCGCCGGGGGCAAGGTCGCCCTTGGGGCGGCCCGTCACCCGGCCGATCGGCGTGTCCACCGTCGCCTCGTCCTTGGCGAGCGAGACCAGCGTGCCCGGCAGCACGTTCTGCTCGCCGACGAAGGTGGAGACGAAGGGGGTCGAAGGGTCGGCATAGATGGTGTCGGCGGCCGCCACCTGCTCGATGCGCCCGCGGCTCATCACCGCGACCCGGTCGGACATGGCGAGCGCCTCGCCCTGGTCGTGGGTGATGTAGATGAAGGTGATGCCGACCCGCTGCTGGATCGCGCGCAGTTCCGTGCGCATGTGCTGGCGCAGCTTGAGATCGAGCGCGGAGAGCGGCTCGTCGAGCAGCAGAACCGAGGGTTCGACGGCGAGGGCGCGGGCGATGGCCACGCGCTGGCGCTGGCCGCCGGAAAGGTCCGCGGGCTTCTTGCCGCCAAAGCCGCCGAGCGCGACGAGGTCGAGCAGTTCCTCGGCCCGGGCGAGGCGTTCGCGCCGGCCGACGCCGCGCGCCTCGAGCCCGAAGGCGACGTTCTCGGCCACGCTCATCAGCGGGAAGAGCGCGAGATTCTGGAAGATCAGCGCGGTGGGGCGCTCATTCGGGCCCTTGCCGGCCATGTCCTCGCCACCCAGCAGGACCCGGCCTTCCGACGGCTCGATGAAGCCGGAAATGGCTCGCAGGATGGTGGTCTTGCCGCAGCCCGAGGGGCCGAGGATGGAGAAGAACTCTCCCGCCTCGATGGCGAGGCTGGTGGGATGGACGGCGGTGGAGCCGCCGAAGCGGATCGCGACCTGGTCGAGGCGGACGTCCTTGCCGCGCATGAGAGAGGGTCCTGACGGGGGCCGCGCGGGCCGGAATGGCCGGCAGGGCCGGGACCGTCCCGTCCATGCCCGTCTGCGCGGGGAAATCTTGGGGGAAATCTTGGGGGAAGGCGCCCGGGGCGATCGGCCCCGGGCGGAGAGGCGGCACGTGGACCGGCGGCGAAGGCCGGGCCGGTATCAGGCGTTGGTGAGCTTCTCGACGTATTCGCCGCGCAGCTTGGCGTAGAAGTCGGTCTGCATCGGCCACCAGAACAGGTTGTCGATGGTGCCGGCGGGATAGGCCGCCTTGAACGCGTCGGCGGCTTCGTCGGAGAGGTACTGGTCGGCGCCGGCGGCGCAGGTGTTGTAGCCGGTGGTGTTGGCGAACTTGGCGCCGTTCACCGGGTCATACAGGAAGTTCACGAAGGCATAGGCCTGGTCGACGCTCGCCGCGCCGGCGGGGATGCCGAAGGTGTCGGTCCAGGCGAGGCCGCCTTCCTTGGGCATGCCATAGGCCCACTTCTTGTCGGTCTTGCGGTGCAGCAGGATGCCGGTGGTATCCCAGGTCTGGCCGATGGTGCAGCCGGCGTCGGTGAAGGCGGCGGTCGCCTCGGTGGCGTTGTTCCAGTAGGCGCCGATGTTGCCCTTGTGGGCGACGATGAACTTCAGGCAGCCCTCGAACACGCGGCGGGATTCGGCTTCCGACTTGTAGAGGTCAAGGCCGCGGTCGGACTTCAGCTCGCCGGTGGAGTCGAGATAGAGCGCGACGCCGTTGAACACCGACTTCTGACGGATGGCGGTCTGCTTCGGGTTGCCGGCCAGCCAGAGGTCGGCATAGGAGATTTCGCCGGACTTCTTGGTGAACTTGCTGGAGTCCCAGGTGATGCCCTCGGTGCCCCAGTCGAAGGGCACGAGGTAGCGCTTGCCGCGATAGGACGCGCCGAGGCTGATGGAGTTGCGGTAGATCGAGGGAACGACCTGCGCGACCTTGAACTTGGCCTCGTCGATCGGCTGCAGCAGGCTGTCCTTGTAGTAGTTCGGGCCGGTGTCGACGGAGGGGAAGATCACGTCGAAGCCCTTGCCGCCCGCGGCGCGCAGCTTGTTCTCGCACTCTTCGTTGGAGCCGTAGGTCGAGAGGTTCACCTTCACGCCGGTGGCGTTGGTGAAGTCGGCGACCAGCGTGTTCTTGTCGAAATAGTCACCCCAGGCATAGACGTTGATCGAGCCGGAGGAAGCGAGGGCGTCATGCGCGCGAAGCACCGCCGGAGCGGCCAGGGCGAACGCGCCCGCCTTCATGATATCGCGGCGGGTAAAGCGGGTCATCAGAGCCTCCCAGAACAATGTTCCACCCCACGCGGGTGTAGCGGCCCCGCTCTAGTCGGAGCCAATGAACGGACGATGACACGGCTTTCACACCGGCAACAGGGTGTGTCGCGCCCTGACAGGCCAACCGTCGGTTATGTTCAACATCATAACGGCCGCTTGTGAATCGCTGCAGCGCACGCGTCAGCTCGGCAGCACGATGCAGGCGCCGCCCACGGCGCGAAGGGCGCGGCATAGCCGGTCGGCGGCCTCGCGGGTCGGCTGGCCGACCCGGACGCGGTAGAAGACCCGCGAGCCGCGAGAGCGCAGCCGCTGGCCGATGACCATCGGCTCGGTGCCCTCCAGCACGGCGGCGTAGCGCCGCTGCGCCCGCTGGTAGGAAGCGAGAGCCCGTGCCTTTGAGAAATTGCCGGAGAGCTGCACGCCCCACGGCGCGCTCACGCTGGCGATCTCCTCGGCGATCGCGCCGCCGCCGGTGCGCAGCGCCGCGGTGACGGTGAGGCAATTGGCCGGAGCCGCCGTGTCCGAGGCGGCGGCATCCGCCGCGGTGCGCGGCGCGGCGGGATTCCCGGCGCCGGCCGGCCCCTTCTTGCGTTCCTCGGCCCACGCGTCGGCCCACGCCTCGGGCTCGCGCCCGGTTATGAACAGCACATAAGCCTGGGTCTCCAGCGGCAGCCCGCCCTGGCCGCCCAGCCAGCGCTCGACACGGGCCGGGCCGGCATTGTAGGCCGCGGCGGCGAGGCCGAGATTGCCGAAGCGGCCGCGCAGCTCCGCCAGCAGCCGCGCGGAGGCCGGCAGCGCGCTTTCCGGATCGAACGGGTCGGCGAGGCCGCGCTCGCTGGCGGTGCCGGGCATGAATTGGGCGATTCCCTGCGCGCCCTTCGGGCTGACCGCGTCGGTGCGAAAGGCGCTCTCCCGCCAGATCAGCCGGGTGAAAAAATCGCCGGGCAGGTTCTGGGCCGCCGCTGAGGTGTCGACGATGCGGCAGAGTGCCTCGACCACGGTTTCCGCGCGCGCGGGAATCCGGCTGGGCTCGGCGGTGGCCGGGCCGGTCCCTGACAGCCCCAGTGCGGCCGCGCACAGCGTCGCGCGCCCGAGCGCGATCGGGCATCCGCGCAGGGTCGGCGCTGGAAAGACATCGGGCGGGAGCGGAACCGGGCACGGCATGCGGCGTTTGGGCTGTCAGCGCGGGAAGGGAGGCGTGGTGATCGCGAAGGCTGGTGAGCATCCTAGCCGAGCCGCGTCCGGCAAGCAGCCACGCGTGCACGAGCCGTCGCTGCGGCTGTCGCCGGCCGCCCGGCTTCCGGAGCGAAACCCGCCCCGCCGCCATCGCGGCGACGTCATCATCATGCCTCTTGCCGTTCTGCACGGTCGAATTTAAATAGAGCTACCCGATCCGGGCCCCTCTGACGCGAGCCGAGCCGGCGTTCGCGTGATGTCGGATCTCTCCCCGACGTCACCCGCCGGCCGAAAGAGAATGGCCTCGTGTCGCTGCTTCGCCTGCCACCCCTCCGCGTGAGCCTTGCGCGGGCGTCCTGCCCGCCCCACGGCCGGAGTG
Source organism: uncultured Starkeya sp. (assembly GCA_964543245.1). Lineage (GTDB taxonomy): Bacteria > Pseudomonadota > Alphaproteobacteria > Rhizobiales > Xanthobacteraceae > Ancylobacter. The sequence goes on along the minus strand of CAZIXP010000034.1, from coordinate 4,355 downwards.
CACCCTGCACCCGCCTGTCCGTACCGCTTGTTTCGACGACATCTCCCGCGGAGTGATCGATGGACTACCTGCTTCAGCTCGCTGCGGATCCGGCCGCCTGGGCCGCGCTCGTCACGCTCATCGCCATGGAAGTGGTGCTGGGCATCGACAATCTGCTCTTCATCTCGATCCTCACCAACAAGCTGCCGGAGCATATGCGCCGGCGCGCGCGCCGGATCGGCATCGGCCTCGCCCTCGTCATGCGGCTCGGCCTGCTCAGCACGGTGGCGTTCATCGTCCAGCTCACCGAACCCGTGATCGAGCTGTTCGGCCGCGGCTTTTCGTGGCGTGACTTCATCCTGATCGCGGGCGGCCTGTTCCTGGTGTGGAAGGCGACCAAGGAAATCCACCACAGCATGGAGCCGCACGAGGCCGACACGGGCGTCGGGCAGGTCGTGCAGATGACGTTCGGCGCGGCGATCTTCCAGATTCTCGTGCTCGATCTGGTGTTCTCGGTCGACAGCATCATCACCGCCGTCGGCATGACCGACCATATCCCGATCATGGTGATCGCGGTCGTGGTCGCGGTGCTGTGCATGCTGCTGGCGGCCAATCCGCTCGCCGAGTTCATCAACCGCAACCCCACCATCGTGATGCTGGCGCTGGGCTTCCTGCTGCTCATCGGCACCACGCTGATCGCGGAAGGTTTCGGCGCGCATGTCTCCAAGGGCTACATCTACACCGCCATGGCGTTCTCGGCCGGTGTCGAGGCCCTGAACATGATCCAGCGCCGCCGCCGCGGCCACTGACAACGGCCGGCGCTGCCCGCTTCCCGGCGGGCGGCGCCGTGCGTTCGCGAAACGGCGTTCGTCCTCCCCTCGCCAGGGCGTGCGCACGACGTTGGCGGAGTGCTAAGCTCCGCGGCGAGAGTTCTCACGGAGCCCCGCCATGGCCGATGACGAGACCGCCCCCGCCGCGCCGGGCCTGCCGGCGGACAGCAAGCTGACCACCACCAAGCAGCGCTGGGCCCGCGAGGGCCGCTTCCTCACCGGCCGCGTGACCCGGCCGGAGTCCGACCGGCTGCCGCCGGGCCAGCATCTGGTGCGGGACTGGCCGGTGCTGGACCTCGGCCTGCAGCCGGCAATCTCGCGGGTGCAGTGGCGGCTCGACATCACCGGTCTGGTCGAGCACCCGGTGTCGTGGAGCTGGCAGGAGTTCCTCGCCCAGAAGCAGTCGAAGCTCGTCACCGACATGCACTGCGTCACCACCTGGTCGCGCTACGACAATGGCTGGGAGGGCGTGCTGGTGCGCGACCTTCTCGACATCGTCATGCCGAAGCCGGAGGCGAGCCATGTGATGATGCACTCCTATGACGGCTACACCACCAATGTCGCGCTGGAGGACTTCGCCGCCGAGGACGCGCTGCTGGTGCACAGCTGGGAAGGCGCGCCGCTGGCACGCGAACATGGCGGGCCGGTGCGGGTGCTGATCCCGCACCTTTATCTCTGGAAAAGCGCCAAATGGGTGCGGCAGATCGATTTCATGGCCGCGGACAAGCGCGGCTTCTGGGAAGAGCGCGGCTACCACAACCACGCCGATCCCTGGACCGAGGAGCGCTATTCCGACGACGAGTGAGGACCGGGCGCGGATTCCACGCCGTTCCGGCGCTGCCGGGGCGACCGGTGCAGCGTGGCCCTCAGCAGGCTCTTGCACCGCAACCTCGGTTCGACCATCATCTCTATCGATAGCCGCCGCACAGTGTCGTGCGCGGCGCTGGCATCGCAGCCTCGCATCGGGCCTCACCGCCCGAGCGGGGTTTTTTTGTGCCTTCCGTCCACCCCGCCGGGAGAGCCGGCACAGGGAGCCGCGCCATGAGCCTTGATCATTTCAGGATGACGGAAGAGCCGTTCTACACCCCCGTCGCGGGCGAGATAGCGCTGTTCGAGGCCGCGTTCCACGAGCATGTCCCGTTGATGCTCAAGGGTCCTACCGGCTGCGGCAAGACCCGCTTCGTCGAGCACATGGCCTGGCGGCTGCGCCGGCCGCTCGTCACCATCGCCTGCCACGAGGACATGACGGCGGCCGATCTGGTCGGGCGCTACCTGCTGGAGGCGGAAGGTACGGTGTGGCGCGACGGGCCGCTGACCGAGGCGGTGCGGCATGGCGCCATCTGCTATCTCGACGAGATCGTCGAGGCGCGGCAGGACACCACGGTGGTCATCCACCCGCTCACGGATGAGCGCCGCGTGCTGCCGCTGGACAAGCGCAACGAGCTGGTCGCCGCCCATCCCGATTTCTTCCTCGTGATCTCCTACAACCCTGGCTATCAGAGCGCGGTGAAGGACCTCAAGGAATCGACCAAGCAGCGCTTTGCCGCAATCGATTTCAGCTACGCCGAGCCGGCCCGCGAGGCCGCCATCGTCGCGCAGGAGGCCGGCATCGGCGTGGAGGTGGCGGAGAAGCTCGTCCGCATCGCCGTCGCCTCCCGCAATCTCGGTGGGCACGGGCTGGAGGAGGGCGCCTCCACCCGCACCCTCATCCGCACCGGCAAGCTGATCGCGCGGGGCATCGCTCCCGCGGATGCGTGCGACATGGCGATCGTGGCGCCGCTGACCGACGATCGCGACACCCGCGGCGCCCTGCGCTCCGTCGTCTCCGCCTGCCTGTGAGCCCGTCCATGGCAGCGGCGATGTCCGAGACCGCTTCCGGTTTTGCCGCTGCGGCTCTCCTCGAACGCCAGTTGCGGGGTCGGCCGGAGCTCGCGGCGCGGTTTGCGACCGCGCGCGGCCGGGTTCGCCGGGCGCTCGGTGCCGCCGCCGAGGAGGGGTGGGCGCTGCGGGTGCGCGCGCTCTATGAGGCGAATGCCGGTCCCGCCGTCCTCGCGGCGCTGCATGAGCTGGAGGCGCGCCTGCTGCCCGGCGCGGAGGCGGACACCCTGCTTGCGGTGTGGGACAGCTCGCGGGCGCTGTGCCGGCATGCCGGGGTCCGCGCCACGCGGGCGGCGCTGGCCGCGGTGGGTGGCGGACTGCGGCATGGCGGGACAGGGCGGGAAGAGGCGGCCCGCCTCGCGGCGCTGGCGGGCCTCGCCGCACGTGCGCCCGATGCGGTGCTGCCGTTGCTGGAGGCGTTCGACGAGCTCGCGCGGACCCTGGACGCCGCCGGGCTGGCGGGCTGGATCGACGATGGCCTCGCTCTCTACCCCGCCGATCGCCGCCGCCGTGCGGCCTATTTCCGCCTCGCCGATCCGCTCGCCCGGCTGCGCCTGGCGGAGCGGGCCGGTGCCGCGCGCTACGCCTCCCATGAGGAGCGGCTGCGCCGGCTCAGCCGCGCCCTGTTCGGCTTCGAACCGCAGGTGCAGATCCTCGCCCACCCCTCCCTGCGGCGGACCCGCCTGGCCGGCGGGGTGTTGCTGATGCCGGCGCGCTTCGACGGGCTGGGCGGGGCCGAGGCGGCTCGCTTCTTCGAGGCCACCGTGCTGCACGCGGCGGCCCACCGTGCCTTCACCACGACCCTTTTCGCCCCGGCCGGGATGAAGCCGGTGCAGCTCGCGCTTGTCGCCCTGCTGGAAGATGCCCGGGTCGAGCGGCTGGCGACGGCGACCTTTCCCGGCCTCGGGCGGCTGTGGGGAGGCTTCCACACCGCGCCGGCCTCGCCGGCCCAGACCGTCCCTTCCCTGTTCGCCCGGCTCGCGCGCGGTCTCGCCGATCCCGCTTTTGAGGACGTCGACGGCTGGATCGCCAAGGCCCGCGGCCTGTTCGAGCGCGCCTTCGCCCACGAGCCGCAACGGCAGGGCTTCGTGACCGAAATCGCCCGGATCATCGGCCACGATCTCGGCCAGCTCCGCATTCCGTTCGATGCCCGCAATTACCGGGTGGAGCCGGCCTATCGCGACGACGGGCTCGGTCTGTTCGAGCCTGACGAGACCGACCCGTCCGCCGCGGAGCGGCTGGAACTGACGGTCGAGGCGGCCCGGCTGCGGCAGGAGGAGGCGGTAGCGGATGCCCAGCCGCCCGAGCGGCCGGAGGCGTTGCCGGCCCGCGCCCGCTCCGCCCCGCCGGAGGAGGAGCCCGCCGAGACGCTGGCCCTCTATCCCGAATGGCACCATGTCCTGCGCGCCGAGCAGCCCGACCACGTCACCGTGCGGCTCTACCCCGCCGCGGCGGCCGCGCCCGGCCTGCTTCAGGCCCGGCTGGAGGCGGCCCGCGGCGTCGGGGCGCGCATCGACGCGCTGGTCCGGCGGGCCCGGCTCGGTCGGCCGGATCGCCAGCGCCGCCGGCTGGACGGCGAGGATATCGACCTCGAGGCGGCGCAGGACGCGCTTCAGGCGCTGCGGGCCGGGGTGATGCCGGATCCCCGCATCCACGCCCTGAAGCGCC
>CAZIXP010000033.1:0-35277 GCA_964543245.1 uncultured Starkeya sp. | reverse complement strand
CACGGCCGAAGACCCTAACGACGCTCTCGGCTGTTTCGATCCACGCCCCCGCGCGGGGGGCGACGGGCGGGGTCCTAACATGTTGGAGCGCAACAAAGAAGGCGGCCTTTTGCGCGATCCTTTGCCGGATCCCCTGCCGGCGGAGCCGCGAGCGGGCGGCCGTGGGGCGGGTGCGGCGGGGGATGCGAGGCGCGCCAAGGGGTTGAGGCGCGCGCGAAAGTCCCGGCCCGCGGATGTGCGCTTCAGGTTCGCGCGCGCTCAGAAGAGCAGCGGGCCCTCGAGATCAAGGGTGGGCTTGGCGCCGACATGCTCCACCCGGCGCTTGCCGTCGGCGCCGAGCCGGTAGAAGCGCAGGCTGTCCGTCGCCGGCTCGATCTCGCCGATCAGCCGTGCCCGCAGCTCCACCCATTGCGCCGGCTCGACCTCGCACTCGAAGACCGAGTTCTGAACGCGCTGGCCGTAGTCGAGGCAGGCCCGGGCGACACGGCGCAGCCGCCGGCGGCCGGCGGCCGTCTCGGTGCGGACATCATAGGCCACCAGCATCAGCATGCATCACTTCCAGATGAAACCGGGATAGCCGTCGAGGTCGCCGCGCAGGTGGCGGGCGAGCAGCTGGGCCTGCGCGTGGGCGAGGAGGCCGAGCGGCAGCGTCTCGCCGAGAAAGGGATGGCTGAGCTCGTCGCGCTTGCGCTCCTGCCAGGCGATGAGAACGCGCTTGCGGGCATCGTCGGTGAGGCGGACGCCGCCGGCCTCCTCGACGATGAAGTCGTTCGGCGCGATCTGCCGCCGGTTGATCAGGCTCAGCGTGAGCCGATCCGCCAGGACGGGGCGCAACTCCTCCATCAGGTCGAGCGCGAGGCTCGCGCGGCCGGGCCGGTCGGCATGGAGGAACCCGACCTGGGGATCGAGCCCGTGCGCCTCCAGCGCCGCGCGGCAGTCATGGCCAAGCAGGGCATAGAGGAAGGAGAGCAGCGCGTTCACCCGGTCGAGCGGGGGACGGCGCGAGCGGCCGCCAAAGGCGAAGGCGGGGTCGCCGGAGCGCAGCAGATGATGGAAGACGCCGAAATAGACCTGCGCGGCCTCCCCTTCGAGGCCCCGCAGCAGGGCGACCTCCGCCGCGGGGAGGGTGCGCCGGGCTATGTCGGTAAGGCGCCGTTCGGCCGCCTCGAGCCGGTCGAGGGCCTCGGGGGAAAGGCTGCCGCCATGGTCGCGCAGCGCGCGGCGGATGACGGTGCGCTGGTTCGCCGCCTTGGCCGCGACGATGCCGCGCACGATGGGAACGCCGCGCTCCGGGTCGTCGGCACAGCGGAACTGGGCTCGGCGCAGCAGCACATTGCCGGTGCGCGGGCCCTCCACCCGGGCGAGGAAGCGCCCGTTCGGATCGAGATGCGAGACCGTGATCCCGGCTTCGGCGCAGGCGGCGAGCAGCGCCGGCGAAGCCCCCGGCCGGCCGAAGCTGACCACGCCCTCCAGCATGTGCAGCGGCGCGCGGCCCCGCTCGGCGCCTTCCACCTCCACCACCAGATTTGCGCCGTCCTTGCGCAGCCAGGCATCTTCGCTGGTGACGTAAATGGTGTTGAGCATTCGCCGCATGGCCGCCTCATGATCCCAACTGGGCCGCAAGCCAGCCCGCGACCGCCGGCGGCCGCTCCAGCCGCGCGGGCTGGCAGAGCGTCTCCAGCGAACAGCGCCGGCAGGCGGGCCGGTGGACCGGCGGGGGCGTCGCCTGCGCCGCGATCATGGCGCGCACGGCCCGGGCGGTCTGCAGGGTGAGCGCCCGCAGCGCCGCGTCGAACGGCACGTTCAACCGGCGGCGGGTCTCGCCGTAGAACAGCGCGCCCGCGGGCACGGCGACGCCGAACGCCTCCTCCAGGCAGATCGCCTGGGCGCAGAGCTGCACCTCGTCGGCGCGATGGGCCTTCGGCTTGCCGCGCTTGTATTCGACCGGAAACGGCGTTGAACGTTCCGCGCCGTGGAACTCGACCACGTCGGCCTTGCCGGTGACGCCGAGTTCAGTCGAGCGCAGCGCGAGGCCGCGCGCAATGTGTATCCCCGGCCGCGTCTCGCCGCCGCCGGCATCCGCCTTCTCATGCAGCAGCCGGCCTTCGGCGGTGGCGGTGTCTTCCGCCCAGAGCTGCTCGACATGGATGAGCGCGCACTGGCGCGGGCAGAACAGATGGTGCTGCAGCGCCGAGATCGGGACCAGCGCCTCCTCCGTCTCGCGGTCGATGGGGGAGGCGGGCATGGGTGCCTCCTACCGCTCGATGATCTCGATGCCCTCGGGCAGGCCATCGCGGTCGATGGTGATGGCATAGTCGTCGAAGCCGCGCGCCGGCCGGGCGTTGTCGAGCCTTTCGTCGCCGGGCTCATAGCGCTCGCCCTTGACCACCCGCCAGCTCTTCACGCGGTCGAACAGCTCGTTCGCCTTGGCATTGCCCAGTGCCGAGGCGTGGCGGAAGATGACGAGCTTGCGAGTCGCCATCTCGCCGCGCGCGGCCGAGCGGTCGTGCTCGAACATGTTGGCGAGCGCTTCGAACAGCAGGTCGAGGTCGGCCTGCGAGAAGCCGGTGCCCTTGGTGGGGTGCGAGGCGAGGGGCGCCGAGACATAGCCATGGGCACGGTACAGCCCATAGGGCACGATGTGCTTGCGGCCCATGGTGCGCTTGTCGCCGCGTTTTTCGTCGTCGGCCCCTTCCTGACGCTCCTTTTTTTCGGCCTCGTTTGTCGCAGCCATCCGGGTGATCGCAACCTCGAGCGGTAGAATCGGCTCGATCGAGCGGGCGAAGGCAAACTGCACGGGACCGCGGACTTGGCCTGCATTTATACCGGTCGAGAGCACGCCGCCGAACGCACGGATGTCGAAGAAATTATCGCACATGAACTGTCGGATCTGCATTGCTTCGTCGTCGGACTTCGGCGTGAGTTTTTTGGCCTTCTTAGTCTCGGCATCGTCCGGTCTTACCCGAAGATAAGCCTCGCGATGCTTCTCGTTTAAGATAGAGCCTTCCGTTACGTAGATGCGGTGCCCGACAGCGTCAGATTTTGCCATGTCAATGAAATTACGAACCTTGCGCTTCAGGCTCACGTCGCTGACGAGGCCGTGGCCAGTCTCCGGGTCCATACGTGGTAGGTTGCCTGCATCCGGATCGCCATTCGGATTGCCGTTCATGACGTCGAAATAAAGCACGAACTCATGGCGGTACTGAAGAGACTGGCTAACAGAGTTCATTGATCGTTTCCTTTTGCCGAGACTTCTGCGGTCGGTGCTGTCTCATCGGTCTTGGCACGAGGTGTTGCTCGTTCATGGTAATAACCAACCGCGAAACGGCCTTGGTCTTCCAGCTTCAGCGTCTTTGGCAATTCCACTGGCAAGCGCGAAATGATCTCGGCAACCCTTGGCTCGATCCAGCCGCCCTGGCCGCGCTTTCGCGCATCGGACACATGGTTCTTGAGGCCGCGCAGCAGTGTTCCGAACACCCGCGCTGGCGTCGTGGAGGCGGCGGCGTAATAACGATCACCGATCGATGCATTTACCTGTCGAAGTGCAGTGAACTGCGCAGCCTCAAGCACCGCGAACAGCCGACCGAGTTGATAGGCCGCACTTGGGTTGTCAGGTTCGAGCGCCACGGGAAGGTCCTCCTCGAAAGGGTTGGTATTGAGGCACGCCTTAACGACCGCGGCATGCCATCCCGAACCGGGATCGTCGCCGGCCCGCAATCGCGTCAGAGCGGCAATGAGAAAAGTTCGTGGATAGGGTGCGCTGGTAAGGAATGCACGGGCCACTTCACCCGCGAGCCCGCTTGGGATGTTGTCGAACTTGCCGAGCAGTGCCGTCGTTCGTGCCAAGATCAGGTTGAGCGAAGGCAGGTCCCATGCGCGCGGAACCGGCTCTATGCGTAGAGCTTGATAATGCTGAGCAATTCTGTTCGCAAACGCGCCGAAATCGTCCGACATCCAGTAGCGTACCGACAGCCGCGCGGCGTTTGGCGCGAGGCCGAGCACATGGAAGCGGGTTTTCGCCTGCAGGCTGGCGGCGAGCGTCTCGACCGGACGCCCCGCCATTACGAGTTCGAGCTGGTCGCGGAGCTTTTTGGCCTCCTCCGCGTCGCCCGGCGGCTCGGTGGCCGCCGCGAACCAGGCCTCCGCCGCCTGCGCCGCCGCCTCGTCGGCCGCGGCCGAGGTGTCGGCCCAGAACACAACGGTGGCGTCGCCGATGCCGCGGGCGAGCCGGTTGCGGCTGGTGCTCCGGTTGAGCAGTGCGGTCAGGGCAGCGGTATATCTCCCCGCCGCTTCCTCCGAGGTCGGGGCGTTATAGCCCTGCTCCTTCCCATAAGAAGTGAAGGAAGGTTCGTTGAAAGAGACGAGGGGGACCTCGGGGGAGGCCGTATTGTCGACCCCCTTGATCTTGGGATGCAGCCGGACGACCGGAAGCCGTCGCCCCCTGACGAGACAGAAGGCCGTGGTGGTGGCGGCGACCTGCGTCCGTTGTTCGTCGCAGATCGCAACGGCCGCCGGCCGGTCGTGAATGAGTTCGCGCTCCGTCCCGTCGAGCTGGAACGCGACGTTGAAGGCCGTCATCTTCTCGTGAAAGTGTGGGGCTGCGAACTTCTCCGGGCTCCATTGGTCCAGAAAACGGCGCAGTGCGACAAGCCCGTCATCTGTCTGGTCTTCAAGCACCTTTCGGTGCAGCGCCTTAAAGGCCTCGATCACGACTGGTCTTGCCCGGGTCTTTCGTGCTGACACCGAGGGCATAGGCCGTGTTGTCCCAGAACAGGAAGGGTGTCGACCCCTGACCCGCGCGGCCAAACCATTTGGGGACGAGCGCCGGCAGGCCGCGCTTTCCCTTGTCGTCGAGCCGCTCGAAAACGCGGACAATGCTGCCGTCCGTGCCGAGGACGATCACCACGCCCACCGGTTCGATCGACCAACCGGGCGGGGTGACGTCCCCCCGCGCGGCCATGCGGTCGTAATAGCGGTCCAGCGCCTGAAGCACGGTCATGACACGGTGCCTCCCGCGAGGCAGGCCTTCACGTCCAGCACCCCGTCTTCGAGCCGGGCGTGGAAGAAGCGGGAGGTGCTGCCGTTGGCGAAATCGATGTCGTGCAGCATCCAGCCGAGATCGCGGTTGCGCTGGTCGGCGGGCAGGCGGCTGTCGGGCAGCGGCGCGCCGGGGGCGAGCAGCTCGAAATCCGCAGCGCATTCCCGGGTGCCGAGGCAGGGGCGGTGGAAGCACTGGCCCGCCGCGGCGCGGCGGTTGAACATGCTGAGATGCTTGGCCTCGGTGTCGTCCGGCCCGGCCTTGGCGGTCAGCTCGAAATGCGCCTCGATGACATAATCCACCTTCGTGAGGAACAGGGTGGCGCGCTGCTGCCGGTTGTCCTCGACCACGAGGCCAAGCCCGGCCGTGGTGCCCGCCCGCATGGCGGTGCCGGCGGCGGCGGCGCTTGCCTTTGCGCCCACCTCATTGCGGCGGAACGACTGGAACCGGATCGGCGCCAGCACATGAATCCGGTCGATGACCCAGAGGATCGCCGGCTTCCAATGGATCGCTTCAAGGATTCCGCGCGCCGCGGAAGGCGTCATTACGTCATAGGAGACGCGTTCGACCTTCATTTCGGGTCGGGTAAAGCACGCCCGCTCACCCCAGACGCGCAATCGGACACCATAGGACATCGCGAAACCTCAGCCGATGCTCAGCCGGAAGGACGTGCATGATCCTCGTCCCAACACCTTCGAACATGCAACAGAGACAGTTGCATGTTCGAAACGTTGTCCACCGGTGATTGAGCAGGCGTCGGGCGGCCCGCCATATGCTGGGCTCCCTCAGAACACGTTCCGCTCCGCCTCCCGATACGTCGTCCCGGCAAGGTCCACCCCCGTGTCCGGCCGGTAATGTGCGGTGTCGGCAAAGCGCAGCATCGCCTCGCCGAGGCCGGGATGAACCGCTTTCAGCACCCCGCGCTTCAGCCATTCGTCGCGCGGCGTCTACGGGATCGGCACGACATAATGCTGCAGCCGCCGCAGGTCCGGCGTGAGCGGGCGGTCCATGGCGGCGATGCGGGCGAGAAGGCGCTCGGCCTCGTCGTCCTCCGGGCCGGAAGACCACGGCACCACCACCGGTTCCATCGCCTCGTCGATCAGGCGGTAGGCCTCGGCGATGGAGCGGAAAGGGGTTTCGGCGCCGCTTTCCCCGATGGCGGCCAGGATGCCGGGATAGGAGCCGATTTTTGCCGTGTCGAAGGCGTGGTTCGCGTCGCCCTTGCGCCAGTAGAGCTCCTTGAAATAGTCCTGCACCGCGTCCAGGCCGAGCGGGTCGTCATGCCGTGCGAAGGCCGGCTGCGCCGCCTGCCACCGCAGCTTCGCCTCGTGTTGAAGGTGGCCTTCCGCCGGTTCGAACACCACGACGCGGCCGAGGCGTGGCCGTTCCCCGGCGTCGCGCAGCTTGCCTTCCCGGTTGCAGCGGCCCGCCGCCTGGGCGACGGAGTCGATGCCGGTCGCCGCCCGCCACACCTCGGGAAAGTCGATGTCGACCCCGGCTTCGATCAGCGAGGTCGCGACCAGCCGCACCGGCAGGCCGGCCTCCAGCTTTTCCCGCAGATCGGCCAGCACCGCCCGACGATGACGCGCGCACATCAGCGTCGACAGGTGCGCCGCGCCGGGCAGGACACGGATGGCGTCGAACAGCGCCCGTGCATGCGCGCGGGAATTGACGATGCACAGCATCTGCGGCTGTTCGGCAAAGCGCGCGGCGATTTCCGCATCCGCGACAGGTTCGGCCCGCCGTTCGGCCGCTACCCGCCGGAGCCGGACATAGAGCCCCGCCGGGTCGGGAGCCAGTTCCCGCTCCGCCGCCACATCGAGCCCGAGCGGGGCCCCCGTGCCGTCGCGCAGCGCGCCGTCGATCCGGCGCAGCGCCGGCTGGGTCGCGGTGCACAGCACGACGCTGGTGCGGTAGTTCAGCGCCAGCTGCTCGATCGCGGCGAGGCTGGGCATCAGCAGCGGCAGGGGCAGGGTCTGCACCTCATCCAGCACCACCACGCTGCCGGCGAGGTTGTGCAGCTTGCGGCAGCGCGAGGTGCGGTTCGCGAACAGGCTTTCGAAGAACTGGACCGCCGTCGTCACCACGATCGGCACGTCCCAGTTCTCTGCCGCCCGCTGCAGCTTGAGCAGCCCGTCGCGCCCTTCGTCGTCGTCGGCCTGCCGCCGGCCGGCCGCCTCCCAGTCGAAGCTGGCATGATGTTCGAGGATGTCGTGTTCCGAACCCAGCGCTTCGCGGAACACCTGCGCCGTCTGTTCGATGATCGAGGTGTAGGGAATGACGTAGATGACGCGCCGCAGCCCGTGGCGGACCGCATGTTCCAGCGCGAAAGAGAGCGAGGCGAGCGTCTTGCCGCCGCCCGTCGGCACGGTGAGGCTGAAAAGCCCCGGCTCCATCGCCGCCCTGCCGACCGCATGGGCGAGAATGTCGGCGCGCAGCCCGTTCAGCGGCGTGCGATCGGCGCGGGCCGCCTTGGCGGCCATGAAGGCGCGGAGCCGCCCGCGCAGCACCGCCAGATCGGTGTGGCCACCCCGCTCCACCGGCTTGCCCTCGGCCTGCGCATAGAACCGCTCGGTCTCGAGGAAATCCGCGTCGACGAGGCAGGAGAACAGCATCCGCACGAGGAAGCTCAGGGCGAAGTGCTTGGGCCCCCCTTTGGGGAACGGCACGCTGGGCACCAGCCCTGCCGCTTCCGGCAACGGCCCGGCATGGTCGCGCCAGTCTGCCGGCACCAGCTTGCCCGCCGCTTCCATCCGGCGCTTCAGGTCGACGCCGTCGGCAAGGCCGGCGTGATGGGCGGCGATAAGTGCGGAGAGGATGGTGCCGAGCACTCCACGTGGATCGGTGCCATAGAGGTCGAGCGCGACGCGGGCGCCGGCGGAGGAATGGTCGCCCCCGGACGGACGCTCGCCCCTGATATAGGCCTGAAACGCCGGAGAGGCCTTGCCGAGGTCGTGGAGCCCGCCCGCGAGCCGCACCAGCTCGTCATAGCCGAGCGAGGCGGCGAACCCGCTGGCCCGCTCCCCCACGGCGCGGCTGTGAGCGGGCAGCGTCTCCCACATCTCAAGCGGCAGGCCGGGCAGGGAATGGGCGTAGACCGTATCCATGGCGTAGGCCTATGGGAATGACGCTGCAACGTGGGGTTTCATCATAGGCCGGATCGTTGCCAGGGGTATAGGGTTGTGCCGGCCTCGCCACGTCGTGAGCCGCATATGCCGGCCCGGGCGACGAAGCCGGTGGCCATAAGGCGGGCAGGGCGCTAGCAATCCTCGCCATCGTGCCTTGCTCGCGGGACGTAGCCCATGTGGGACCGCCATCCGGTCAATCTGTCGCTGCTGCACATGCTGCCGGATGTTGCCGAGGCGCAGGGCGTGGCGCTGGCGCCGCTGGTGGCCCGGGCCGGCATAAGCGGGACCCTGGCGCCCGGCCGCAGCGTGGCGCGGGCGCAGGTCGCGACGCTTCTGGACGAGCTGTCGCGCCGGTCGGGGGCGCCCGGCATCGGGCTGGAACTGGCCGCCAGTGCAGATCCGTTCCAGCTCGGCCCCTCCGGTCAGGCCCTGTTCAGCGGCCGGACCCTGCGCGAATGCCTCCACGCCCACACCCGCCACATGCCCAGCCTGCAGAGCGGGGTGCATATCGCGCTGACCGAGCGCGGCGGGCGGGCCTGCTGGCGCCATGCCTTCGCCGACAGCAACGCCGAGCACGCCGCCGTGCTCAATGAGGGGGTCTCGGCCTTCATGGTCGCGGCGTTGCGCGCTGTCTCCGGGGAAGCGCGCGGGCGACTCCATGTCAGCCTTCCCCATCGCGCCCGCATGGGAGCCCGGTATTATGAGGACACGCTCGAAGCCGGCGTGTCCTTCGGCAATGGGGTGGGCATCGCCGTGAGCTTCGATGCCGCCTGGCTGGATCGACCCAACGCGATGTTCGCCCGTGCGCTGCCGTCGCTGGGCGAGGGCGCGGCCGATCCGCAGGAGCGGGAATGGCGCGACGAGTCGCGGCTGCTCGCGGCGCTGGAGCTCATCGTCGGGGCGGCCGCGCTGTCGGGAAGCCTGTCGCTCGTCGACGCGGCGCGCAGCCTCGGCCTATCGCCGCGCAGCCTCCAGCGCCGGCTGTCGGGGCTTGGAACCTCGTTCGAGATGCAGGTCGACGGCTGGCGGCGGAACCAGGCACACCGGCATCTCGCCGATCCCACCCTCTCGATCGCTTCGGTCGCGCGGATGCTGGGTTACCGCGACCCCGCCCATTTCGTGCGGGCGTTCCGTCGCTGGGAAGGCCAGCCGCCGCGGCGCTGGCGCGAGACCGGGCTGGCGCGAAATGGCAATTGACGCCCGACTCCGTCGCTAAATATTTTAGCGGGCGAATGAAGTCCGGTTGCCAAGGCCCGCACCGCGGGTTGCCGCCGGCTTCGGACGGGGATGGGCAGCAGGGTGCCGACGGTTATGACGGGCACGGCCTGTAACGAGGCGGATGTCGCGCCGGCATACGCCGGCATGGCCTGGATTCCCCCCGGCGCCTTCCTCATGGGGTCGGACCGTCATTACCTTGAGGAGGCCCCGGCGCATCGTGTCGCCATGGATGGCTTCTTCATGGATGTCACCCCGGTCACGAACCGCGACTTTGCCCGCTTCGTCGCCGAGACCGGACATGTGACGCTCGCCGAGTGCGCGCCGCGGCCCGAGGATTATCCCGGCGCCGATCCCCGCCTGCTGGTGCCGGGCTCTCTCGTCTTCGTCCGGCCCGATGACGACGGCCCGGGCGAGGATTGGACGCGCTGGTGGCGCTTCATGCCGGGCGCCGACTGGCGCCACCCGGAAGGCCCGGGCAGCGCGATCGGCTCGCGGATGGACCATCCCGTCGTCCATGTCTGCCATGCCGACGCGCTGGCCTATGCCCGCTGGTGCGGCAAGGATCTGCCGAGCGAAGCGGAATGGGAGTTTGCCGCCCGCGGCGGGCTGGACGGCGCCGACTTTGCCTGGGGCGACGAACTGGCGCCCGGCGGCGTGCACCGCGCCAATACCTGGCAAGGCCGCTTTCCCCGGGAGAATCTCTGCGAGGACGGCCATGCCGGTACGTCGCCGGTCACCGCCTTCCCGCCGAATGGCTACGGCCTTCACGACATGATCGGCAATGTGTGGGAGTGGACCGACGACTGGTATGCTCCCCATGAGCCCGCCGCCGCGAAAGCCTGCTGCCTGCCGCGCAACCCACGGGGCGGCCGGCGGGAAGACAGCCGCGATCCTGCTGCACCCGACGCGCCCCGCAAGGTGCTGAAGGGCGGCTCGCATCTGTGCGCGCCCAGCTACTGCCGGCGCTACCGCCCGGCGGCCCGCCAGCCCCAGACACTCGACACCGCGTCGGTGCATATCGGCTTCCGATGCATCCGCCGCCCCGCCACACCATGACGCCCCTCCCTTCGACGACCCGATTCCGAGGAACCGCCGTGACCGATCGTGATACCCCTGACATGGCTGAGCGCGCCCTCGCCCCCAGCCGCCGCGACGTGCTGGCCGGCAGCGCCGGCTTTCTCGCCGCGGTTTCCGGCCTTTCGCTGCTCGCCACCGGCGCGCGGGCGGAAAGCGCGCCGCGTCCGCACATCGTCTACATCGTCGCCGACGACCTCGGTTTCGCCGATGTCGGCTTCCGGGGCTCGGACATCCGCACCCCGAACCTCGACGCGCTGGCGGCGGGAGGCGCCACGCTCAGCCGGTTCTACACCCAGCCCCTCTGCACGCCGACCCGCGCAGCGCTGCTGACCGGCCGTTATCCCATGCGGTACGGGCTTCAGGTGGGCGTGATCCCTTCGGGCTCCAGCTACGGCCTCGCCACCGACGAATTCCTGCTGCCGCAGGCGCTCAAGGAGGTGGGCTACCGCACGGCGCTGGTCGGCAAATGGCATCTGGGCCATGCCGACCAGAAATATTGGCCCCGCCAGCGCGGGTTCGACTACTTCTATGGGCCGCTCGTCGGTGAGATCGACCATTTCAAGCACGAAGCCCATGGCGTCACCGACTGGTACCGCGACAACACGCTTCTGAAGGAAGAGGGTTACGACACCGAACTGTTCGGCGCCGAGGCGGTCCGGCAGATCAGCGGCCACGACCCCAAGACCCCGCTCTTCCTCTATCTCGCGTTCACCGCCCCGCACACGCCCTATCAGGCGCCCCAGAGCTATCTCGACCAGTATGCCGGCATCGCCGACCCGGATCGCCGGACCTATGCGGCGATGATCACCGCCATGGACGACCAGATCGGCAAGGTGATCGCGGCGCTGGACGCGCGGGGCCTGCGCGAGAACACGCTGATCGTCTTCCACAGCGACAATGGCGGAACACGCAACAAGATGTTCACCGGCGAGAGCAGCGTCGCCGGCGACCTGCCGCCGAACAACGCGCCGCTGCGTGAAGGCAAGGGCTCGATCTATGAAGGCGGCACCCGCGTGGTGGCGCTGGCGAACTGGCCCGGCCGCATCCAGCCGGGCACGTCGGAAGGCGTGATGCACGTCGTCGACATGTTGCCGACGCTCGCCAAGCTCGCCGGCGCCCGGCTCGACAAGAGCAAGCCGCTCGACGGCACCGATGTCTGGCCGGCGCTCGCTGCCGGCCAGCCCGGCCGCGGCGAGGTCGTCTACAATGTGGAGCCGACGCAGGGCGGCGTGCTCGAGGGCGACTGGAAGCTGGTCTGGCATGTGGTGCTGCCGCCCAAGGTCGAGCTGTTCAATCTCGCCGACGACCCCTCCGAAAGCACGGATCTTTCCGAAGCCCATCCCGACAAGGTCGCCCTCCTGCAGCGGCGTGTGGTGGATCTCGCCCGCACCATGGCACCGCCGCTCTTCTACACGGCGGCGCTGAAGGCTACGCTCTCCGCGCCGCTGTCGACACCCGGCGAGGCGCTTTACGAAATGGGTCTGGAGAACGACTGATGCGCCTGCTCCGCCTTCTCCTCCGCTCTGCCGGGGGGCGCGTCGCCGGTCCTGTTGCCGCGGGCGTGGTGCTCGGCGCGTTGGCCGGCACGGCTTCGGCGGCGGACCTCGAGCCGTCTCCGCCGGCAGCGCCGGTCGTGGCCGCCGCCCCGGTGGCCGATGCGGACGCGCTTGTCGTGACCGGCACCTTCTATCTGTGGGCGACCAAGCTCAGCGGCACCACCTCCACCCTGCCGCCGCTGCCGCCCACCCATGTCGATCTCAGCTTCCGCGACGTGCTGGAGGATCTCGACGGCGGCATCATGGGCGCGATCGAGCTGCGCAAGAATCGCTGGATCGTCATCGGCGACCTGATGCTGACCCAGGTCTCGCCGGACGGCACGCTGCCCGGCCCCTACGCGTCGAAGGTCGAGGTGGTTTCGCGCAGCCTCACCCTGGAAGGCGCGGTGCTCTATCGCCTGTATGAGTCGGACGCGCTGAACGTCGACGCGGGCGGCGGCGTGCGCTACTGGCACCTCGACAACTCGCTCACCATCGAGCCGGGCCTGCTGCCCAACGGTTTTTCGATGAGCGAGATGGAGGACTGGGCGGATCCCCTCGTCGTCGGCCGCATCCAGGCGCGTCTCGGCGGGCCGTGGAGCCTGACGCTGACGGGGGACATTGGCGGGTTCGGAGTCGGCTCCCAGTCGACCTGGCAGGTCATCGGCACGGTGAACTACCAGTGGAACGACAAGCTCTCGCTGCGTGCCGGCTACCGTGCGCTGTCGGTCGACTACGAGAATGGCAGCTTCCTGTACGATGTCGTCATGCAGGGCCCCGTCTTCGGCGTGGCGTATCGCTTCTAGAGCGTATCCGGTGAACTCACGTTCACCGGATACGCTCCAGGTTGTTGTTTTGCATTTTCTTCACGCGAACCGGAATCCACTTCGCTCGAAAATGCTCTGGCGCCTCGGCGTCGGGCCTTGGCGCCGGGCTTGCCCGTCGCTGCAGCCCGACGTCGTCCAGCCGGCCGGCAAGAGCGTCTCGGGCAGGCGTTGCCGGCGGGCGCTGCCGAAGGCCGGCCCTGCGCAGCCCTGTGACCGGATGCCGTGAAGCCAGCCATGCGCCCAGGCCCCTTTCGCCGCGAAGCGGGGTGGCCTATGTCCGGCGGCAGCTCGTCACTCCTCCGCGCAGGCACGCATGATCCGGCTCGACAACATCAGCAAGCAGAACGGCAAGCAGATCGTCTTCATCGAAGCCTCGGCGTCGCTGCTGCGGGGCGAAAAGGTCGGGCTGGTGGGCCCGAACGGGGCCGGCAAGACCACGCTGTTCCGCATCATCACCGGGCAGGAGGCGCCGGACGAGGGCCAGGTCTCGGTCGATCGCGGAACGACCATCGGTTATTTCAGCCAGGACGTCGGGGAAATGGCCGGCCGCAGCGCGGCGGCGGAAGTGATGGACGGCGCCGGGCCGGTGAGCGAGGTGGCCGCCGAGCTCCACGCGCTGGAGGCCGCGATGGCCGATCCCGACCGGGCCGACGAGATGGACGCGATCATCGAGCGCTATGGCGAGGTGCAGGCGCGCTTCGAGGAGCTCGACGGCTATGCGCTGGACGGGCGCGCCCGGGAGGTGCTGTCCGGTCTCGGCTTCAGCCAGGAGATGATGGACGGCGATGTCGGCAAGCTTTCCGGCGGCTGGAAGATGCGCGTCGCCCTTGCCCGCATCCTTCTCATGCGCCCCGACGCCATGCTGCTCGACGAGCCGAGCAACCATCTCGACATCGAGAGCCTGATCTGGCTGGAGCAGTTCCTGAAGGGTTATGAGGGCGCCCTGCTCATGACCTCGCACGACCGCGAGTTCATGAACCGCATCGTCGGCAAGGTTGTGGAGATCGACGGCGGCGCGCTCACGTCCTATTCCGGCAACTACGCCTTTTACGAGCAGCAGCGCGCCATCGCCGAAAAGCAGCAGCAGGCGCAGTTCGAGCGCCAGCAGGCGATGCTGGCGAAGGAGATCGCCTTCATCGAGCGCTTCAAGGCCCGCGCCTCCCACGCCGCGCAGGTGCAGAGCCGGGTGAAGAAGCTCGACAAGATCGACCGGGTGGAGCCGCCCAAGCGCCGGCAGGTGGTGGAGTTCGAGTTCCGCCCTGCCCCCCGCTCGGGTGAGGACGTCGTCAGCCTCAAGGGCGTGCACAAGCGCTATGGCAGCCGCACCATCTATGAGGGGCTTGACCTCCAGCTGCGGCGGCGCGAGCGCTGGTGTGTGATGGGTGTCAACGGCGCGGGCAAATCGACGCTGCTGAAGCTGGTGACCGGTGCCACCGATCCCGATGCGGGCACGGTGCAGCTCGGTGCCAGCGTGAAGATGGGCTATTTCGCCCAGCACGCCATGGAGGTGCTGGATGGCGAGCGCAGCGTGTTCGAGTGGCTGGAGGACAGCTTCCCGCAGGCGGCGCAGGGCTCGCTGCGGGCGCTGGCCGGCTGCTTCGGCTTTTCCGGCGACGATGTGGAGAAGAAGTGCCGGGTGCTTTCGGGTGGTGAGAAGGCGCGGCTCGTCATGGCGCGCATGCTGTTCGACCCGCCGAATTTCCTCGTGCTGGACGAGCCGACGAACCACCTCGACATCGCCACCAAGCAGATGCTGATCAGCGCGCTCGCGGCCTATGAGGGGACGATGCTGTTCGTCTCCCATGACCGGCATTTCCTCGCCGCGCTCTCCAATCGGGTGCTGGAGCTGACGCCCGAGGGCATCCATGCCTATGGCGGCGGCTATACCGAATATGTCGCCCGCACCGGGCAGGAGGCGCCCGGCCTGCGCAGCTGAGGCCGGCCCGGGGGCCGGCCTCAGGAATGGGCGTCACACCACCAGCGACAGCAGCAGGATGAGGCCGAGCGCGACGACGGACAGGATGGTCTCCATCGCTGTCCAGGTCTTGAACGTCTCGGCGACCGTCATGTTGAAATACTGCTTCACCAGCCAGAAGCCGGCATCGTTGACGTGGGACAGCACGACGGAGCCGGCGCCGGTGGCGAGCACCAGCAGCTCGCGGTTCACATCCGGCACCAGAGCCACCACCGGCGCCACGATGCCCGCCCCGGTGATGGTCGCCACCGTCGCCGAGCCGGTAGCCACCCGGATCACCGCGGCGACCAGCCAGGCCAGCAGGATCGGCGAGATTTCCGCCCGCACCGCGAGATGGCCGATGACATCGCCGACGCCGCTCGCGACCAGCATCTGCTTGAAGCCGCCGCCGGCGCCGACAATGAGGATGATGGACGCCACCGGCGCGAGGCTGTCGTTCAGCAGGTCGACGATCTTCTCCTTCGAGAAGCCGCGCGCGGTGCCGAAGGTGTAGAAGGCGAGCAGCAGCGCCGCCAGCAGTGCGGTGATGGGATTGCCGATCAGGTCCATCCAGGCCCGCACCGGGCTGCCGCTGGCGAAGGCGACGTCGGCGAAGGCCTTGATCAGCATCAGCACCACCGGCAGCAGGATGGTGACGAGGGTCACGCCGAAACCGGGAAGATCCCCGCTTCGGCTTTCCTGGACGAACTGCGCGGTGAGAGCGGGGGAGGCGTTGCCGGGAATCCGCCGGGAGATGAAGGAGGCGAAGATCGGCCCGGCCACAGCGGCGGCGGGCAGACCGACGATGAGGCCATAGAAGATCGTCTTGCCGATGTCGGCCCCGAACACCCCCACCGCCAGCAGCGGCCCGGGATGGGGCGGCACCAGCCCGTGGACCGCCGAAAGCCCCGCCAGCAGCGAGATGCCGACTTTCACCAGCGAGACGCCGGTGCGGCTCGCCATGATGAACACCAGCGGGATCAGCAGCACGAAGCCGATCTCGAAGAACAGCGGGATGCCGACGAGGAAGGCCGCCAGCATGATGGCCCAGTGGACCCGCTCCCGGCCGAAGGCGCGGATGAGGGTCTGCGCGATCTGGTCGGCGCCGCCCGATTCCGCCATCAGCTTGCCGAGCATGGTGCCGAGACCGAGCACGATGCCGACGAAGCCCAGCACCCCGCCGAAGCCGTCCTGGAACGACTTGACGATGAGATCGGCGGCCATGCCGGAGGTGAGGCCGAGGAACCCCGCCGCGAGGGTGAGGGCGACGAAGGGATGGACCTTGAAGCGGGTTATGAGCAGCACGAGGCCGATGATGGTGACGGCGGCGTCGACGAGAAGGAACGTCTCCTTGGTCATGCCGAGCATGGTGTTTCTCCCGGTGTGAGGGGCGCACGGCATCGTTGTGCCGCTTGGGGAACGGGGTGGTGCTGTGGAGGTTCGGCGGTTGGCTGCCTTTAGTCGAGACAGCGCTATCTCATCAGAACGCGTCCAGCCCCCGCGGGCTGGTGTCGGCTCAGGCCCCGGAGGGCGCCGGCTGGCGGGCGGGGCTCGACGGCCGGGCGGCGGCCGGCGACCTGTCCGGCGCCCACCACGCCATCACCCGGGCGGCCATGTCCGGCAGCGGCAGTGTCGCGTCGAGCGTCAGGGTGCGCGGTTCGGTGTAGGGCGGCTCCAGCGCGGCGAACTGACTGTCGATCAGGCTGGCAGGCATGAAATGGCCGGGGCGATGGGCGACACGTTCGGCCGCTACCTCCCGGGTGAGCTCCAGAAAGACGAAGCCCAGATCCGGCACCGCGGCCCGCAATGTGTCGCGATAACGCTTCTTCAGGGCGGAACAGGTCAATATCGGCCGCTCGCCGGCCTTCAAGGCCCGGCGCAGCTCGATCCCGAGCTGTTCCAGCCAGCCGGCGCGATCGGCGTCGTCCAGCGGGATGCCGGCGGACATCTTGGCGATATTGGCCGCGGGATGGAACGTGTCGCCTTCAATGAGGACGGCGTCGGCGAGGGCAGCGACCGCCGCGCCCAGGCTGCTCTTGCCGCAGCCGGCGACGCCCATCACCACGAGGGCCGGAGACGAAAGGCTCATGAGCGTCCCTCCCAGGACAGCGGTCCGCCTTCGCCAGAACGACTCTGGACGCTGTGCCGGACCGACTTTAGAAATCGAGTGTCACCGGCGCTTCCTCCCCGCGAAGCGCGCAATTTTCTTGCTTTTCTGACAGGAGATAGCGCTATCTTAAGCCGCATTTGCGCCATCATCAAGAGGGGAGCGGCTCTATGAGCCGATCGAAGTCGCGCGCCAGCGGCCGCCCGACGCTGGCCGAGCTCGCCCGCATCGCCGGCGTGTCGCCCATCACCGCCTCCCGCGCCCTGCGCGGGGTGACGAGCGTGGATGCCGAGCTGGCCCGCCGGGTGCGCGAGGCCGCGGCGGCGATCGACTATGTCGCCAATTCCGCTGCCCGGACGCTCGCCTCCGCCCGCAGCGATTCGGTGGTGGTGCTCATTCCCTCGCTCTCGAACCTGCTCTTCATCGAGACGCTGGAGGCGATCCATGCGGTGCTGGCGCGGCGCGGGCTGGAGATGCTGATCGGCAATTTCCACTACAGCGCCGAGGAAGAGCTGAGCCTGGTGCGCAACTATCTCGCCTATCAGCCGCGGGGCCTGATCCTCACCGGCTTCGACCAGGCCGAGCCGACCCGCCAGCTTCTCGCCGGCAGCCGCGTGCCCTGCGTGCATATGATGGATCTGAGGCGTGAGCCCGGCATACATTGCGTCGGCTTCTCACAGATCGAGGCGGGCGCCGCGGTGGCGCGCCATCTGCTGGAACGCGGCCGCCGCCGGCTGGCCTATGTCGCGGCCCAGCTCGATGTGCGAACGCTCGAGCGCGGCGATGGTTTCCGCCGGGCGTTGCGGCAGGCCGGAAGTGCCGCCTCCTGCACCGAGCTGACGACGTCGGAGCCATCCTCCGTGGAACTCGGCGGCCGGCTGTTCGGCCAGCTCATGCGCGACCACCCCTCGGTCGACGGCATCTTCTTCAACAATGACGACCTCGCGCAGGGCGCGCTGTTCGAGGCGTTGCGGCAAGGCATCGACATTCCCGCCAGGGTCGCGGTGGTGGGCTTCAACGACCTGCCGATCTCCGCCCACATGGTGCCGCGGCTCTCCTCCGTCCGCACCCCGCGCGCGCGGGTCGGCGAGGCCGCCGCGCAGCACCTGCTGCGCCTGATCGACCGGGAATCGGTGGGCGATCCCGCACTCGATCTCGGCTTCGAGCTGATGGTGCGGGAGAGCAGTTGACCCGGGCCGCCGTCGGGTTCGGCCCGTGACGGCGGCTATCCCTCTGCCGGGGAAGGCACGAGCAGCGCGGTGAGAAGCCCCGCGAGCAGCGCCTCGACCTCGCCGGCCGGGTCCTGTCGCAGCATCTCCAGCCCCAGCACCTCGCGCAGCAGGTCGGTTCCCGCCAGCAGGGCGGCGGCAAGCGCGACGCGGGCATCGGCCGGCCGCCCCATGCGGTGGGCCAGAGGATGGAGGAAATCGCGCACCAGCACGTCCCGCAGCACGGGGCGGGCGGCCGGGCTCGCCAGGGAGTGGATCGCGACGTCGAGCGGACCGATGGCCGCTTCCTTCGTCATGACCTGCCGCGCCAGCGCCTGCGGCAGCACGTCACGCGGTTCGGCGAGCACCTCCCCGGAGCGCAGCGTGGCTTCCAGGCAGAGCGCGAAGAGCTTTTCCTTCGAGCCGAAGCTGCGATGGACATGGGCGACGTCCACCCCGCTGGCGGCGGCGATGTCGCGCAGGCTCACCGCGTCATAGGGACCGCGGGCGAAGGCGGCGATCGCGGCCCCAAGGATTCGGTCGCGCGTGGTCCCCGGCTTTGGCACGTCGTCCGGCATGATATGTCGCTCCCCTTTGCCGGCACCCTAGCGGCGGCGGAGTCAACGCATGTTGACACCGATCAATGCGCCGCCGGCTCTCCGCTTCATGCTCCCGGTCGAACCCATGGGAGACGGCGCAGCATGAACAGGGTACGGCGATACGGCATCCTGACGGTGTTGCTCGTGGCGGCGGCCGTCGGCGGTTATGCCGCCTGGCGCAGCTTCGCCGATCATGGCTTGCCGGAGGGTATCGCTGCCGGCAACGGCCGCATCGAGGCGGTGGAGATCGACATCGCCAGCAAGACGGCGGGCCGCATCCGCGAGATCCTGGTCGACGAGGGCGACTTCGTGGAGGCCGGGCAGGTTCTGGCGCGCATGGACACCGCCCAGCTGGAGGCGCAGAAGCGCGAGGCCCAGGCCAAGCTGCAGCGCGCCGTCATCGCCATCGACACCGCCAATGCGCTGGTCACCCAACGCCTCGCCGAGCGCGACGCCGCGGAGGCGGTGATCGCCCAGCGCGAGGCCCAGCTCGACGCCGCCGAGCGCAAGCTGGCGCGCTCCAGCCAGCTCGTGAAGACCTTCTCGGTATCGGAACAGACCTTCGACGACGACCGCGCCAGCCGGGAGGCGGCCAAGGCCGCAGTTGCCGCCGCAAAGGCCGATCTCGCCGCCGCCGATGCCGCGATCTCCTCGGCCCGGGCGCAGGTGGTGGACGCCAATGCCGCCGTCGCCGCGCAGAAGGCGGCGATCGAGAGCATCGAGGCCGATATTGACGACAGCGTGCTCACCTCGCCGCGCAGCGGCCGGGTGCAGTACCGCGTCGCCCAGCCCGGCGAGGTGCTGAGCGCCGGCGGAAGGGTGCTGAACCTGATCGATGTCGGCGATGTCTACATGACCTTCTTCCTCCCCACGGCGCAGGCCGGCCAGGTGCGGCTCGGTGCGGAGGCGCGGCTGGCGCTCGACGCGCTGCCGGCCTACCTCATCCCGGCCAAGGTCTCCTATGTCGCTGACGTCGCCCAGTTCACCCCGAAGACGGTCGAGACGGAGGAGGAGCGGCAGAAGCTGATGTTCCGCATCAAGGCCCGGATCGCTCCGGAGCTTCTGCGCAAATACGTCCAGCACGTGAAGACCGGCCTGCCCGGCATGGCCTATGTCCAGCTCGACCCCGCTGCTCCCTGGCCCGCCACGCTGACCGGGACGCTGGTCCAGTGAGCGGCGCGGCGGCAGGAGAGGCGGTGCTCCCTGTGGTGCGTCTCGCCGGCGTCAGCCTCGCCTATGGTACGCGGCGGGCGCTCGACGGGGTGACGCTGGAGCTTCCCGCCGGCGGGGTGGTCGGGATCATCGGGCCGGACGGGGTTGGCAAGTCCAGCCTGCTCGCGCTGATGGCCGGCGCCCAGCGTGTCGGGCAGGGCCGGATCGAGGTGCTGGGCGGCGACATGGCGGAGGCCGCCCACCGCGCGGCCACCTGCCCGCGCATCGCCTATATGCCGCAGGGGCTTGGCAAGAACCTCTACCCCACCCTGTCGGTCTTCGAGAATGTGGACTTCTTCGCCCGGCTGTTCGGGCAGGACCGGGCGGAGCGGGAGTGGCGCATCGCCGGGCTGTTGCGGCGCACCGGCCTTTCCGCCTTCGCCGACCGGCCGGCCGGCAAGCTCTCCGGCGGCATGAAGCAGAAGCTGGGCCTGTGCTGCTCGCTGATCCACGACCCGGACCTGCTGATCCTGGACGAGCCCACCACCGGTGTCGATCCGCTGGCGCGCTCTCAGTTCTGGGAACTCGTCGAGTCGATCCGCGCCGGTCGACCGGGCATGAGCGTCATCGTCGCGACCTCCTACATGGAGGAGGCGGCGGGCTTCGGCCGGCTGGTGGCGATGGATGGCGGCCGGGTGCTCGCCACCGGCACGCCGGCCGAGCTGCTCGCCCGCACCGGTACGGCCGATCTCGACGCGGCCTTCGTCGCCCTGCTGCCGGAAGAGCGGCGGCGCGGCCATCGCGCGCTTGCCATTCCGCCTCGCATCGACGGCGCCTCGGGTGACATCGCGATCGAAGCCGATCACCTCACCATGCGTTTCGGCGGTTTCACCGCGGTGGACGATGTGAGCTTCCGTATCGCCCGCGGCGAAATCTTCGGCTTCCTCGGCTCCAATGGCTGCGGCAAGACCACGACGATGAAGATGCTGACGGGTCTGCTGCCCGCCACCAGCGGCACGGCGCGGCTGTTCGGCCAGGCGGTGGACGCCGCCGATCTCGGCCTGCGCCGTCGGGTCGGCTATATGAGCCAGGCGTTCTCGCTCTATGCCGAGCTGACGGTTCGCCAGAACCTCGAACTGCACGCCCGGCTGTTCCACCTGCCCGCCGATCGCATGGCCGCGCGCATTGCGCTGGCGCAGGAGCGCTTCGGCCTTGGCGAGGTTATGGAGGCGCTGCCGGACTCCCTGCCTCTCGGCATCCGGCAGCGGCTCTCGCTGGCGGTGGCGACCATCCATGAACCGGAGATCCTGATCCTCGACGAGCCCACCTCCGGCGTCGACCCCATCGCCCGGGATGGCTTCTGGCAGCTTCTCGCCGCCCTTTCGCGCGAAGAGCGCGTCACCATCTTCGTCTCCACCCATTTCATGAACGAGGCGGCGCTGTGTGACCGCGTCTCCTTCATGCATGCCGGACGGGTGCTGGTGAGCGACACCCCCGCCGCCATCCTGGCGCAGCGCGGCGCCGGCACGCTCGAGGAGGCCTTCGTGGCCTGTCTGGAGGAGGCCGGTGCCGATGGCGAGGGCGCCACCGCGCAAGCCCAGCCCGATGGGGCGCCGGCACCGGCGCCCGCAAGCACCGCCCGGGGCCGCGCGTTCGATCCCCGCCGCATGCTCGCCTATACCCGGCGGGAGGCGCTGGAGCTGAGGCGCGACCCGATCCGCGCGACGATGGCGCTGGTGGGTAGCCTCATCATGCTCTTCGTGCTCGGCTACGGCATCAACATGGATGTCGAGAACCTCACCTTCGCCGTGCTTGATCGCGACGACAGCGCCACGAGCCGCGATTACGCCCTCGATATCGCAGGTTCGCGCTACTTCACGCAGCGTCCGCCGATCGCCAATTACGACGAACTGGACCGGCGCATGCGCTCCGGCGAGGTGAGCCTCGTCATCGAGCTGCCGCCGGGCTTCGGCCGGGACGTTGCGCGGGGTCGCGACGTCTCGGTGGGGGCGTGGATCGACGGGGCGATGCCCTCCCGCGCGGAGACCATCCGCAGCTATGCCGAAGGCATCCACGCCGCCTGGCTCACGCGGAAGGCGCGCGAGCACCTGGGCGACGCCGCCACCCGCGGCCGGTTCCAGCTCGCCATCCGCTACCGCTACAACCCCGGCATCGAGAGCTTCGTCGCCATGGTGCCGGCGGTCATCCCGATGCTGCTGCTGATGATTCCGGCCATTCTCACCGTCCTCAGCGTGGTGCGGGAGAAGGAACTGGGCTCGATCATCAACCTCTATGTCACCCCGGTCACCCGCAGCGAATTCCTGCTCGGCAAGCAGTTGCCCTATGTCGGCCTCGCCATGCTGAACTTCGCGATGCTGACCGCCTTCGCCGTGTTCGCCTTCCGTGTGCCCTTCACCGGCAGCCTGCCGGCCTACGGCTTGGCCGCGCTGCTCTATGTGATGGTCACCACCGGCATGGGGCTGGCGATTTCCACCTTCATGCGCAGCCAGATCGCGGCGCTGTTCGGCACCGTGCTGATGACGATGATCCCGGCCGTGCAGTATTCCGGCATTACCGACCCGGTCAGTTCGCTTCAGGGGGCCGGGGCCTTCATCGGGCGGATCTATCCCACCGCCTATTTCGTCACCATCTCGCGCGGCGCCTTTTCCAAGGCGCTGGGACTTGAGGCGCTGTGGGGATCGATGATCCCGCTGCTCATCGCCATTCCGGTGATGCTCGGGCTCGCCGCGCTGTTCCTGCGCAAGCAGGCGGGGTGAGCCATGCGCATCTCCAATGTCCTGCGGCTCGGGGTGAAGGAACTGCGCGGTCTCCAGCGCGACCCGATGCTGCTGCTGCTGATCGTCTACGCCTTCACCCTGTCGATCTACTCAGCGTCCCGCTCGATGCCGGAGACGCTGAACCACGCCCCCATCGCCATCGTCGACGAGGACCGCTCCCCGATGTCCTCCCGTCTCGTGACGGCGTTCTATCCGCCCTACTTCAGCGGCCCCCGGCTCATCACCCCGCAGCAGATGGACGAGCGGATGGATGCCGGCACCGACACCTTCGCGCTCGATATCCCGCCGAACTTCCAGCAGGACCTGCTCGCCGGCCGCTCGCCGACGCTGCAGCTCAATGTCGACGCCACCCGCATCGCCCAGGCCTTCAACGGCGCCGGTTATGTCCAGCAGATCGTCACGGGCCAGGTGAACGAGTTTCTGGATGGCAACCGTAGCGGCACCTCTCAGCCCGTCGGGCTCACGCTGCGCGCCCGCTTCAACCAGGAGCTGAACAAGGGCTGGTTCAGCGCCATCACCAACATCATTTCCTCGATCACCATGCTCTCCATCATCCTCACCGGCGCCGCGCTGATCCGCGAGCGCGAGCATGGGACGCTGGAGCACCTCCTGGTGATGCCGGTGACCCCGGCCGAGATCATGGTGAGCAAGGTGTGGTCGATGGGGCTCGTGGTGCTCGTCGCGTCCGCCTTTTCCGTCACCGTCGTGGTGCAGGGGCTGCTCGCGGTGCCGATCGAGGGCTCGGTGCCGCTGTTCCTGCTGGGCGCGGCGCTGCAGCTCTTCGCCACCACCAGCATGGGCATCTACCTCGCCACGGTGGCGGGAACGATGCCGCAGTTCGGGCTGCTGCTGATGATGGTGCTGCTGCCGCTGCAGGTGCTGTCCGGCACGTCCACGCCGCGCGAGAGCATGCCGGAGATCATCCAGAACCTCATGCTGGCGGCGCCGAACACCCATTTCGTCATGCTGGCGCAGGGCGTGCTGTTTCGCGGCGCCGGCCTTGAGGTGGTGTGGCCGCAGGTCGCTGCCCTTGTCGGAATCGGGACGGTGCTCTTCCTCCTCGCGCTGCGGCGCTTCCGTCGCTTCCTGCATTAGGGTGGGCGCGCATTTCCGCCGTCATCGGATCGGTCTATGAAGCGGCACCGGCCCCCGGCGGGCGGGCGGCCCGGCAGTGGAGGCACCCATGTCGCAACATCCCGAGATCCGCGTCGCCGTCGACGCCGGCTGCACCCTGGCGGAGTCCCCGGTGTGGGATGCCGTGAACCGGCGGCTGCTCTTCGCCGATATTCCCGCCGGCACCATCCATGCCTTCACCCCGTCGAGCGGCGAGCGGCGGCACTGGCGCTTCGACCGGCCGGTGGGCAGCTTCGGCCTCGCCCGCAGCGGCCGGCTGGTGGTGGCGGTCGGCGGCGACGTCGTGCTGTTCGATCCGGCGACGGGTGCGCGCGTTCTGCTCGCCACGGTGGAAGCGGATTTTCCTCGCCTGCGCCTCAATGACGGCAAGGTCGGCCCGGACGGGGCGTTCTGGGTCGGCACCATCCACGACGTGGAAAGCGCGAAGCGCGAACCGATCGCGGCGCTGTTCCGCGTCGACCGCCATGGCACCGTGCGCCGCATGATCGAGGGGCTGAAGGCGTCGAACGGGCTGGCCTGGTCGCCGGACGGCCGGCAGATGTTCCACAGCGATTCAGCCGGCCCCTGGATCGACCGCTGGGATTTCGATCCCGCCACCGGCGAGATCGCCAACCGCACCCGCATCGCCACCCCGTCCAACGAGGACGGCCGGCCGGATGGCGGGGCGTGCGACGCCGAGGGCCACTATTGGAGCAGCGGTGTCTCGGCCGGCTGCCTCAACCGTTATGCCGCCGATGGCCGTCTGCTGGCGCGTCTCCCGCTGCCGGTGCCGGCGCCGACCATGCCGTGCTTTGCCGGGGAGGAGCTGCGCACGCTCTATGTTTCCAGCCTCAAGCGCAGCCCGGACGCACCGGCGCCTTCGGGCGCAATACTGGAACTTGATCCCGGCGTCGCCGGGGCGGCGGTGGCGCTGTTCGACGACGACCTGCCCTAGGTCCGCGGGCCGGGTCCATCGGCAATACTGACGATGACCTAGCGGAAGAAATGAGATTCCGACGTTGAAGGGGCATGGTGTCGGACAATGTGAAGACTTGATGCGGATCAAGGACCTGCCCGTGCGGGCTGGATAGCTTGACCTTGCGGTCAGCCATCCTATTGGCGGGAGGAAATTATGCGCGTCCACGAGATCATGAGCTACCCGGTCATCACCGTGGCGCCGGACGACACGCTGGTCACGGTCGCGGAGAAGCTGGTGCGCCACCGCATCAGCGCCGCCCCGGTCGTCGACGCCGCGGGGCATGTGGTGGGCATCGTCAGCGAAGGCGACCTGCTGCACCGCGCGGAAACCCGCACCGAACGCCGCCGTTCCTGGTGGCTGGAGCTGTTCACCAGCGGCGAGACGCTGGCGCAGGACTATGTGAAGTCGCATGGCCGGCTGGCGAAGGACGTGATGTCCCGCCGCGTGCTCAGCGTGCATCCCGATTCCAGCCTTGCCGATGTGGCGGACCTGCTCGACCGGCGCGGCATCAAGCGGGTGCCGGTGCTGGACGCGGGGAAGCTGATCGGCATCATCAGCCGGGCCGATCTGGTTCGGGCCTTCGTGGCCGCCAAGACCGGCAGCAAGGAGCCGGAGGTCGTGCGCTCGGACGCCGACATCCAGATCGACCTCGATGCCGCCCTGCAGCGCGAGGCCTGGGCCAGCCCGCTGACCGTGGTGACCGCGGTGCAGGAGGGCGTGGTCCAGCTGCTCGGCCTCATCCGCTCGGCGGAGGAGCGCGACGCGCTGGTGCTGCTCGCCGGCAATGTGCCCGGCGTGCGCCGGGTGGAGGATCGCCTCCAGCTCCGCGCCTTCGCCGAACTCTGACGGCCGGCTCCCGCGGCCGTGTCGGCAAACCGGCAGGCGGTACGCCGCCTGCCATCAGCCGGCCTGCTCCGGCACCAGCACCGCGGCGCCCTGCAGCCGCCCGGCGCGCAGGTCGGCCAGCGCGTCGTTTGCCCGGGCCAGCGGGTAGCGCGTGGTCTCCATCGCCAGGCCGATCTGCGGTGCCAGGGCGAGGAACTCGGCGCCGTCGCGGCGGGTGAGGTTGGCAACCGAGAGCACCTGCCGTTCGCCCCACAGGATGCGGTAGGGAAAGGCGGGGATATCGCTCATGTGGATGCCGCCGCACACCACGCGCCCGCCTTTTCGCACGGCACGCAGCGCGGTCGGCACCAGCGCGCCGACCGGCGCGAAGATAAGCGCGGCGTCGAGCGGTTCCGGCGCGGGCTCATCCGAGCCGCCCGCCCATGTCACGCCCAGACGGCGCGCGAAGTCCTGCGCCGCGCGGTCATCGGGCCGGGTGAAGGCGAAGACGCGCCGACCCTGCCACCGGCAGACCTGCGCGATGATGTGGGCGGCGGCGCCGAAGCCGTAAAGGCCGACCGTCCGTGCGTCGCCAGCCATGGCGAGGCACCGCCAGCCGATCAGCCCGGCGCAGAGCAGCGGCGCCAGCGCCACCGGATCGGCATCCTCGGCCATGGGGAAGGCGAAGCGGGCATCCGCCACCGTGTGGGTGGCGAAGCCGCCATCGCGGGTGAAGCCGGTGAAGACCGGTGAATCGCAGAGGTTTTCCCGCTCCTCCGCGCAATAGGGGCAATGGCCGCAGGTGCGGCCCAGCCACGGCACGCCGACCCGCTGGCCGAGCGCGAACCCGCTGACGCCGGCGCCGAGGGCGTCGACGCGCCCGACGATCTCATGCCCCGGTATGATCGGCAGCACCGGGTCGGGCAGGTCGCCGTCGACCACGTGCAGATCGGTCCGGCAGACCGCGCAGGCCTCAACCCTGATCCGGATGTCACCCGGTCCTGGCACCGGGTCCGGGCGGGTCTCCGCCCGCAGCGTCGCGCCGGCCGCGTGCAGCACCATCGCGTCCATGATCGCCTCCCGTCATGCCTCTGGCGTGGCCAGCATGATCCCGCTGCGGCGCCGCCGCTTGATGTGGCGCAAGCCGGCGCACCGTCTGCGGCTCGTCGCCGCGCCGGTTTTCCCGGCACCCGGCGGACGGTCGTCACGCCGCAGTTTGGCTTGATTTCAATCAATGAGGCCAGCGCCAAGGTTCCCTAGGGGTTTTTTCAGGACACACAGCGCCGCGGCGCGCGCTTGCTCCTGGAGAGCGGAATGCAGACAGAGCTGAGCCTGGGTCGACCCGACCCCGCAGCCACGGGACCGGCGGGTGGTCCCCAGAAGAGCATGACCTATGGAGAAGGCGGCCTCGCCTTCCTGTTCGCCGTGCTGGCGCTCGGGGCGCTGGTGGTGGCCTCGGGCGCCGAAACCGCGGCCTACGCCTTCCACGCCTATCTCTCGGCGCTGGCGAGCATCGTCTGCGTCTTCGCCATCCTCAACCGCTATGTCGACCGGCCGGCCGCCCGGCCGGCCCTCGAGATCGACGGCAAGCCGAACTACAATTTCGGGCCGGTGAAGTTCGCGACCATCGCGGCGATGGTCTGGGGCATCGCCGGCTTCCTGGTCGGCGTGATCATCGCCTTCCAGCTCGCCTTCCCGGCGCTGAACCTCGACCTGCCGTGGACCGCCTTCGGCCGGCTGCGCCCGCTCCACACCTCTGCGGTGATCTTCGCCTTCGGCGGCAACGTGCTGATCGCCACCTCCTTCTATGTCGTGCAGCGCACCTGCCGGGCACGGCTGGTGGGCGATCTGGCGCCGTGGTTCGTGGTGCTGGGCTACAACTTCTTCATCGTCATCGCCGGCACCGGCTATCTGCTGGGCATCACCCAGGGCAAGGAATACGCCGAGCCGGAATGGTATGCCGACCTGTGGCTGACCATCGTCTGGGTCACCTATTTCTGCGTCTTCATCGGCACGATCTGGCGCCGCAAGGAGCCGCACATCTATGTCGCGAACTGGTTCTATCTCGCCTTCATCGTGACCATTGCCGTGCTCCACCTCGGCAATAACGCCACGGTGCCGGTCTCGGTGTTCTCGCCCAAGTCCTACATCGTCTGGTCCGGCGTGCAGGATGCCATGGTGCAGTGGTGGTACGGCCACAACGCGGTCGGTTTCTTCCTCACCGCCGGCTTCCTCGCCATCATGTACTACTTCATCCCCAAGCGCGCCGATCGCCCGGTCTATAGCTACCGGCTCTCGATCATCCACTTCTGGGCCCTGATCTTCCTCTATATCTGGGCCGGTCCGCACCACCTGCACTACACGGCGCTGCCGGACTGGGCGCAGACGCTGGGCATGACCTTCTCGATCATGCTGTGGATGCCCTCATGGGGCGGCATGATCAACGGCCTGATGACCCTCTCGGGCGCGTGGGACAAGCTGCGCACCGACCCGGTGCTGCGCCTGATGGTGGTGTCGGTCGCCTTCTACGGCATGTCGACCTTCGAAGGGCCGCTGATGTCGGTGAAGTCGGTCAACTCGCTGAGCCACTACACCGACTGGACCATCGGCCACGTCCATTCCGGCGCGCTGGGCTGGGTCGCCTACATCTCCTTCGGCGCGATCTACTGCCTGGTGCCCTGGCTGTGGAACAAGCGCGAGCTGTATTCGCTCAAGCTGGTGAACTGGCATTTCTGGATTTCGACTATCGGCATCGTCTTCTACATCTCGGCGATGTGGGTGGCGGGCATCCTGCAGGGCCTGATGTGGCGGGCTTATACCTCGCTCGGCTTCCTCGAATACTCCTTCATCGAGACCGTCGAGGCGATGCACCCCTTCTATGTCATCCGCGCCCTGGGCGGCGTGCTGTTCCTGGTCGGCGCCCTGCTGATGGCCTTCAACCTCTACATGACCATCCGCGAGCCGGAGGCCGCTTCGGCCGCCACTCCTTCCCTCGTTCCGGCAGAGTGAGGAGGCCCGACCATGGCAACCGTCACGCAGAAACAGTCGCTCTGGGCCAAGCACGCCTTCTTCGAGAAGAACTCGATCTGGCTGGTCTTCGGCATCCTGATCGTCATCGCCATCGGCGGCCTCGTCGAGATCGTGCCGCTCTTCTACCTCAAGAGCACGATCGAGACCGTGTCCGGCGTGCGTCCCTGGACACCGCTGGAGCTGGCCGGCCGCAACATCTATGTCCGCGAGGGCTGCTACAACTGCCACAGCCAGATGGTGCGCCCGCTGCGCGACGAGGTCGAGCGCTACGGCCATTACTCGCTGGCGGTCGAGAGCATGTATGACCGCCCGTTCCAGTGGGGTTCCAAGCGCACCGGTCCCGATCTCGCCCGGGTCGGCGGCAAGTATTCCGACGAGTGGCAGCGCCAGCACCTCGCTGATCCCCGCTCGGTGGTGCCCGGCTCGATCATGCCCGGCTATCCCTTCCTCGCGGAGACGCCGCTGGACGCCGACCACATCGCCGAAGACCTGAAGGTCAATGCCCTGCTGGGCGTGCCCTACAGCCAGGAGATGATCGCCGACGCCCAGGCCGACCTGCGCACCCAGGCCACCCAGGACGCCGACGCCACCGCGCTGCAGGCCCGCTATCCCGGGGCGCAGGTGCGCGACTTCGACGGCAACCGCGCGACCATCACCGAAGCCGACGCCTTGATCGCCTATCTGCAGGCGCTCGGCACGATGGTCGACTTCAAGCTCTACGACGACAAGGCGAATGTGCGCTGAGGGGGATGAGATGAACGAGACCTATCGCGCCTTTGCGGAGTTCGCCCAGACCTGGGGGCTCCTCTACTTCGTCGGC
Source organism: uncultured Starkeya sp. (assembly GCA_964543245.1). Classification (GTDB taxonomy): domain Bacteria; phylum Pseudomonadota; class Alphaproteobacteria; order Rhizobiales; family Xanthobacteraceae; genus Ancylobacter. The sequence continues at coordinate 5,869 of CAZIXP010000033.1, read as the reverse complement.
GTCTTCCTGTGCGTCCTCGCCTATGCGCTCTCGCCCAAGCGTCGCGGCGAGTTCGAGGCGGCCGCCCGCATGCCTCTCAGCGACGATTGAGCCGGGGACCATCATGGCTGAAACCCATCACAACGAGGTCGATGCCGCCAGCGGCGTGTCCACCACCGGGCACGAGTGGGACGGTATCCGGGAACTCAACAATCCGCTGCCGCGCTGGTGGCTGTGGACCTTCTATGCCTGCATCGCCTGGGCGGTGGCTTACTGGGTGGTCTACCCCGCCTGGCCGATGGTGAGCTCCTACACGTCGGGCGTGCTGGGCTGGCGCTCGCGCGACGCGGTGCAGACCCAGCTCGCCGGGCTGCGGGCGCAGCGCGCGGTGTTCGCGGAGAAGCTGGCCGCGGCTTCGCTCGACCAGATCGAGCAGAATCCCGAATTGCTGGCCTTCGCCCGCGCCCAGGGCCGCGCGGCCTTCGGCGACAACTGCGCGCCGTGCCACGGCGCGGGGGCGGGCGGCGCCAAGGGCTACCCCAACCTGAACGACGACGACTGGCTGTGGGGCGGCACGCTCGAGCAGATCCACGCCACCATCACCCACGGTGCGCGGTCGACCGACGATGCCGGCCACCAGGGCAACATGCCCGCCTTCGGCACTGACGGCATCCTGCAGCGGCCGGAGATCGTGGCGGCGGCGGACTATGTGCGCTCGCTGTCCGGCCTGCCGCCGGCCCCCGATGCCCAGATCGCCAAGGGCAAGGAGGTCTTCGCCGCCAACTGCGCCGCCTGCCACGGCCCGGAGGGCAAGGGCAACCAGGAGCTCGGCGCGCCGAACCTGACCGACGGCATCTGGCTCTACGGCTCCAGCCGCGCCGACATCGTCGCCGACATCACCCATGGCCGCGGCGGCATCATGCCGGCCTGGGGCGGCCGGCTGGACGAGGGCACCATCAAGGCGCTCACCGTCTATGTCCACACGCTCGGCGGCGGCAAATAGGCGCCGCCCCGGTCCGGAGGCCGCGAATCTCCGCGGCAGAACGCGTCGACCCCGCATTGTCCAAGATCAATGCGGGGTCTTTCCGCGCGTGGTGATCTCCCACCGCATGCCGGGAGACCTGAAATGAGTGCCAGCCTTGAGGCGGCCGCCCGCGAAGCGGCGACCGTGACCGAGGACGACGCCCCGCTCTACGAGGCGCGGCGGAAAATCTACCCCATCGCGGTGCATGGCCGCTTCCGCAGGATCAAATGGACGATCCTGATCGTGACGCTGGGCATCTATTACCTGCTGCCCTTCGTGCGCTGGGACCGCGGACCCGGCGCGCCCTCGCAGGCGGTGCTGATCGATTTTCCCGGCCGGCGCTTCTATTTCTTCTTCATCGAAATCTGGCCGCAGGAAATCTACTACATCACCGGGCTGCTGATCCTGGCGGCGCTGGTGCTGTTCTTCATGAACGCGGTGGCGGGCCGCATCTGGTGCGGCTATCTCTGCCCGCAGACGGTGTGGACCGACCTGTTCCAGGCGATTGAACGGCTGGTTGAGGGCGACCCCCGCGAGCGGCGCGAGAAGCTGAAGCATGCCTCGCGCGGCCAGCGCGCCTTCGAGGCGGCGTCCAAGCATGTGCTCTGGCTGATGGTGGCGTGGTGGACCGGCGGCGCCTGGGTGCTCTATTTCGCCGATGCGCCCACGCTCACCATGCAGCTGCTCCGGGGCGAGGGGCCATTGGTCGCCTATGCGTGGATCGGCATCCTCACCTTCACCACCTATGTCCTCGCCGGGCACATGCGCGAGCAGGTCTGCACCTATATGTGCCCGTGGCCGCGCATCCAGGCCGCGCTCACTGACGAGTACGCCTTCAACGTCACCTATCGCTATGACCGGGGCGAACCCCGGGGCTCCTTCAAGAAGACCGAGGCGCTGAGGCTGGCCGGGCTGCCGGGCGGCGACTGCGTCGACTGCAAGCAGTGTGTCGCGGCCTGCCCCACCGGTGTCGACATCCGCGACGGCGCCCAGCTCGGCTGCATCCAGTGCGGCCTGTGCATCGATGCCTGCGATGCGGTCATGACCAAGCTGTCGCGGCCGGCCGGCCTCATCGCCTACGACACTGAAATGAACGTGCGCGCCCGGCAAGAGGGCAAGCCCGAGCAGTACCGCGTGCTGCGCCCGCGCACCGTGCTTTACGCGGCGCTGATCGTGGTGATCGGCGGCATCATGGTGGCAACGCTCGCCACCCGCTCCAGCGAGAACGTGGCGGTGATCCACGACCGCAATCCGCTCTTCGTGCTGCTCTCCGACGGCTCCATCCGCAATGCCTACACCGTGCGGCTGGTGAACAAGGAGTTGGTCGAGCGGCGCTTCTCCATCGCGGTGGAGGGTGTGCCGGACGCCCGCATCGAGGTGGTGGGTGAGCCGAAGGATGCGGGCACGCCCGTCGTCGCCATCGGGCCGGACCAGACCGCCGAGGTGCGCGTGCTGGTGTCCACCCATGCCCGGCTCCCCGCCGCCGCTTCGCTGGATGTCGCGTTCACCATCTCCGATCTGGCCACGGGCGCTTCGGCCTCCGCGCGCGATCACTTCAAGGGCCCCTGAGGAGCAACCGCCATGGCCGCAACTGCCGTTGCCGGACGCCCGATCACCGGACGCACGGTTCTCGCCATCTTCCTCGCCTTCTTCGGCGTGGTCTTCACCGCGAATTTCTTCCTGGTGCGGGCGGCGCTCGACAGCTTCGGCGGGGTGGAGACCGACAGCTCCTACAAGGCCGGGCTCGATTTCAAGAATGACGAGATCGCCGCGGCCGCGCAGGCGGCCCGCCACTGGGAGGTCGACGCGCATGTCGACCGTAGCAGCTTTCGCCTGAAGGCCCTGTCCGCGGAGGGCCAGCCGCTCTCGGGGCTTGCCCTGTCGGCCGCGCTGCACCACCCCTCGGACCGGCGGCTCGACGCGCCGATCACCACCACGCCGGCCGGCCCTGGCGCCTGGACCGGCACGCTGGAGGCCAGTCCGGGCCAATGGAACCTCGTCATCGAGCTCACCCGCGACGGCGAGCGGGTGTTTCGTTCCGTCAACCGCGTCGTGCTGAAGTGAGGGCGTGATGGCGAGTCTCGCCGCATCCTTGCCGGGCGTGCTTCCGGCTTCGGCAGCAACGGTCCGGGATTTCTCGTCCTTCCTGCGCCCGCTGGAGGGCGGCGGCGTCGCCATGGACTTCGCGGTGGAGGGCATCGACTGCGCCGCCTGCATCGCCGAGATCGAGGACGCGGTCGAGGCCGTTCCCGGCGTTGGCGAGGCGCGGCTGAACTACACCACGCACCGTCTGGCGGTGAGCTGGCGCAGCACGCCGGTGGCCGAGCCGGAAGCGGTGTTCGCCGCCCTTTCCCAGGTCGGCTACACCGCCTACCCCTTCGAATCGAGCAGCGCCGAGGCGATCGAGACCGCGCGGGCGCGTCACCTGCTGCGCTGCCTCGGCGTCACCGGCTTCGCGGCGATGAACATCATGCTGCTGTCGGTGTCGGTCTGGTCCGGCAACGTGACCGACATCACGCCGGAAACCCGCGACCTGTTCCACTGGCTGTCGGCGCTCATCGCGCTGCCGGCCTGCGCCTATGGCGGCCAGCCCTTCTTCCAGAGCGCGCTGCGCGCCCTGCGCGCCCGCGCGCTCAACATGGACGTGCCGATCTCGCTCGGCGTGCTGCTCGCGCTCGGCGTTTCGGTCTACGAGACGCTGCACCACGCCGAGCACGCCTATTTCGATTCGGCGACCATGCTGCTCTTCTTCCTGCTGACGGGGCGCTATCTCGAACACGCCATGCGCCGCCGCACCCGGGCCGAGGCGGCGAATCTGGCGGCGCTCAAGGCCGATCTCGCCCGCCGCATCGAGCCGGACGGCAGCGTCGTCGCCGTGCCGGCCAGCGCGGTGCAACCCGGCGACATCGTGCTGGTGAGCGCGGGGGAGCGGGTGCCGGTGGATGGGGTGGTGTGTGCCGGCGCCGGCGCGGTCGACGAAAGCCTGGTGAGCGGCGAGACGCTGCCCCGCACCGCGACGGTGGGCGCACAGCTTCACGCCGGCAGCCTGCTCTATGACGGCGCCCTGCAGATCCGCACCACGGCGGCGGGCACCGGCACGTTCCTCGAAGAGATCGAGCGGCTGCTGGAGCGGGCCTCCATCGCCCGCGGCCGTTACGTCAAGCTGGCGGACCGGGCGGCGCGGCTCTATGCGCCGGTGGTGCACGCCACGGCGGCGCTTTCCTTCGTCGGCTGGATGCTGGCCGGCGCCTCGCTGCATCAGGCGGTGCTGATCGCGGTCGCCGTGCTCATCATCACCTGTCCCTGCGCGCTGGCGCTGGCCGTGCCGGCGGTGCAGGTGGTCTCCGCCGGGGCCCTGATGCGGCGCGGCGTGCTGCTGAACGCCGGGGACGCGCTGGAGCGGCTCGCCGAGGTCAAGGTGGTGATGTTCGACAAGACCGGCACCCTCACACTGCCGGAGCCGAGCCTTGGCAATGCCGGCGAGGTGCCGCCCGACCTGCTGGCGCTCGCGTCCCGGCTGGCCGTGTCCAGCCGCCACCCGCTGGCCCGCGCGGTGGCTGCCGCGGGCGGCGGATCGCCGCTGGAGCAGGTTCGGGAAATTCCCGGCGCCGGCCTCGAAAGCGAGCTTGACGGCGAGACGGTGCGCCTCGGCAGCCCCGCCTTCTGCGGTGTGGAGCCGCCGGCGGATGTCCACGACGGCTCGGTGATGGCGGTGCGCTGGGGCGACCGCGCCGCCCTGCTGGTGGTGCGCCAGCAGCTGCGGGCGGACGCGCGCGACACGGTGCTGCGGCTGCGGAACATGGGCGAGGCGCTCGGCATCCTCTCGGGTGATCGCGCCGCCGCGGTGGAGCCGGTGGCGCGGCAGCTCGGCATTGCCGACTGGAGCGCGGATCTGCGTCCGGCCGGCAAGATCGCGGCTCTGGAAGCCCGCGCCGAAGCCGGCAGCCGGGTGCTGATGGTGGGCGATGGGCTCAATGACGCGCCGGCTCTCGCCAGCGCCCATGTCTCGATGTCACCGATCAGCGCCGCCGACGTCACCAAGGCGCAGGCCGATGTGGTGTTTCTCGGCGAACGGCTGGCACCCGTCGCGGAAGCGATGGCGATCGCCCGCCGTGCCCGCGCGCTGATGCGGCAGAATCTCTGGATCGCGGTGATCTACAATCTGTTCGCGGTTCCGCTGGCCATTGCCGGGCTGGTGACGCCGCTGGTGGCGGCGCTCGCCATGTCGGGCTCCTCCGCCCTGGTCACGCTGAACGCACTGCGCGCCCGCCTGCCGGAAAGGGAAACGCCATGAACGTGCTGATCTACCTGCTGCCCATGGCGCTCGGCCTCGGCCTCGTCGGTCTGCTGGCCTTCCTGTGGTCGCTGCGCACCGGCCAGTATGACGACATGGAGGGCGCCGCCATCCGTGTGCTGAGCGACGACGATCTGCGGCGGCATCCATGAGCATCGGTTCCCCCGTCCTGCGGGCGGGTCACCTCGCCTGTGCCTGCCCGGAGGATGTGGCAGGACGGGCGCGGCCGATCCCGACGCTGGCGCTGGCTCTTGGCTTCGCGCTGGTGACGCTGGCGCAGGCGCTGACCTTGGGGGCGCTGCCGCTGGCCGGGGCGATGACGGCGCCGCGCCCGGAACTGGCGGGCTGGCCGACCGCTGCCTTCCTGCTCGGCGCGGCCTGCGCCACGCTGCCGGCGCTTCTGCTGGTCGACACCTTCGGCCGCCGCGCCGCGCTCGCCATCGGTGCCGGCCTCGGTGTCGCCGGGGGGCTGGCGGTAGCCCATGCGCTGCTGGGACGAAGCTTCCCGCTGCTGATGGTCGGGGCGGTCTGGATCGGCGCGGCCCAGGGTTTCGGCATGTTCTACCGCCACG
>CAZIXP010000032.1:17263-35283 GCA_964543245.1 uncultured Starkeya sp. | reverse complement strand
CGTGTTGATGTTGAACTTGCCGCGGCCGGCTGGAAAGCCACGGCAAGTTCAACATCAACACGCAGTGGTACTGGGGCTGGGACGGCTACCTGCTGACCGACCAGACCTTCCTCAGCGACTATTCGCTGGCCAACACCTCGAGCCGCGAGGTGACCTCGCAGATCTTCCTCGTCGGCCAGGGCGAGCGCAGCTTCTTCGAAGCCCGGGTGATGCAGTTCTACGGCCTCACCACCTATGCCGACGAGAACCAGCAGGCCCTCGTCGCCCCGGTCATCGACTACAGCAAGGTGCTGGACCATCCCGTCCTCGACGGCCAGTTCAGCTACAACTTCAATTTCATCAGCCTGACGCGGCAGGAAGCCGACATCCGCGCGACCTCCGCCAGCTTCGTGGTGCCGAACCAGACCAACGGCGCCACCAACGAATGCGACCTGACGCTGACCAACAACCCCGCGCAGGACTGCCTGCTGCGCGGCATGGCCGGCTCCTATTCCCGCCTCTCCGGCCAGGCCGACTGGCGCAAGAGCGTGACGGACAGTGCCGGCCAGGTGTGGACCCCGTTCATGAACGTGCGGGTCGACGTCGCCGCGCTCTCCTCCGACAGCGAGAACGAGCCGTGGCTTGCCTCCGGCGACAGCCAGCTGGTCCGCGCCATGCCGGCGGTCGGCCTGGAATACCGCTACCCCTTCATGTCGGTGGAGAAGTGGGGCACCCAGACGCTGGAGCCGATCGCCCAGGTGATCGTGCGGCCGGATGAGAGCGACATCGGCGAATTCCCGAACGAGGACGCCCAGAGCCTCGTGTTCGACGACACCAACCTGTTCTCGCTCAGCAAATATTCCGGCTATGACCGGGTCGAGGGCGGCACCCGCGCCAATGTGGGTCTGCAGTACACCGCCAATCTGAACGGCGGCGGCCTCGTCAACGCGCTGTTCGGCCAGTCCTACCAGCTCGCCGGGGTCAACTCCTACAGCCAGTACGACATGGCCAACACCGGCGCCGAGTCAGGGCTTCAGGACGACGTCTCCGACTATGTCGGCCGCGTCTACTACGCCCCCGCCCCCGACCTCTCGCTGGTGGGCCGCTTCCGCTTCGACCACGACACCATGGACGTGTCGCGGGTCGAGGTTCAGGGCAACAAGAGCTGGGACCGCCTCTCGGTGAGCGCGCTGTACGGCAAATACGACCCGCAGCCGGACCTCGGCTATTACACCCTGCGCGAGGGCATCGTCGGCAGCGGCAACTACAAGATCAACGACCAGTGGAGCGTCTCGGCCGGCGTGCGCTACGATCTCGCGCTGGACCAGGTCGACTACACCACGCTGGGCATCAAATATCTCAATGACTGCCTCGGCGTGGCGCTGAACTACATCTCCAGCTACACCGAGAACAACAACCGCGAGCGCGACGACAAGGTGCTGCTGACCATCAGCCTGCGCACGCTCGGCGAGGCCGGGTTCTCCACGGGCCTCGGCGGCAACTGACGGGCGCTTTTCCGCGCCCCGGCGGCCGCCTGTCGCATTGAGGCCATAAGGCTTGCACACAACACGTCGGTCGTGTGACGACCGGCGACGGGTGGCGCCGCAGGGTGCGTGGAGCGGCAGGCCCGGATCGAGGCGCGCGCCGCGGGGCGCCAGCAGGGATGACGAGAGCATGAGGATCAGCCGGAGTCGGGACGCTGTCGAGGCAGGGCACGCCGCCGCGGGCCGGATGACGTCCGCGCTGGCGGATCGCGGGATGGCGGGCTGCGGGACGGCGGGTCGCTGGTCGAACGCCTCCCGGCCGCAGGGTCCCGCCGCAGGCGCCGGCCGCACCGCGCGCCGGGCGCTGCGGGTGGCACGGCTGCTGCTTGGCCTTGCCGGCACCGCGCTGGCCCTGTCCCCGCTCTCCCCCCTCGCCCCCTCTGCCGCCCACGCCCAGCAGATCCTGGTGATGGTGCAGGGCCAGCCGATCACCAGCTTCGACGTAGCCCAGCGCATCCGCATCGCCCAGCTTACCGAGCGCCAGAAGCTCAGCCAGAAGCAGGCGCTGGACGCCCTCGTCAACGACCGGCTGAAGATCTTCACCGCCGACCGCTACGGCGTCACCGCCGACGACGCGGAAATCGACAAGATGTATGCCAACATGGCGAGCCGCACCGGGCGCACCCCGGCCGAGCTCACCCAGGCGCTGGCCCAGTCCGGCGTCGATGCCCGGCTGCTGAAGGACAAGATGCGCGCCGACTATGTCTGGAGCAACTATGTCCGCGGCCGCTACTCCTCGGTCGCCTCGGTGCGCGATTCCGACATCTTCGCCGCCCTGAACGCCAAGGGCACCGACAGCCGGCAGGCCCAGCGCACCACCGAGTTCACCATCCGCCAGATCGTGCTGGTGGTGGGCCGCACCGCGCCGGCCTCGATGCGCTCCACCCGCCTCGCCGAGGCCAATGCGCTGCGGCAGAAATTCAACGGCGACTGCGAGAACGGCGTCGCCGCCGCCCGGGCGATGCGCGAGGTCGTGGTCCGCGACCCGGTGGTGCGCACCGGCGCCGACGTCTCCGCCGGGCTGCGCAAGATCCTCGCCGACACCCCGGTGGGCGGCGCCACCGCACCGGAGGTCACCCAGGCCGGCGTCGAGATGGTCGCGGTCTGCGGCAAGCGCGAGGTGATCGGCGACAGCGCGGAGAAGAAGGAGGTCCAGCAGGAGCTCCAGAGCAAGCAGTTCGACACCCTCTCCGACCGGCTGCTGGCGGAAGCCCGCAAGGCGGCGCTGATCGAATACCGCTAGGCGCGCGACCGGCCGCCATCGGCCTCATCGTCCACCTCACCGCACCGACCCTCCACCCGCGCCCAAGGCTCCCGACCGCCCGCCATGCCCGCTCTCGCGCTCTCCCTCGGCGACCCCGCCGGCATCGGGCCGGATATCGCCCTCGCCGCCTGGAGCCGGCGCGAAGCCGATGAGGTTCCAGCGTTTTTCGTCACCGGCGACCCCGCCGCGCTGGAGCGCCGGGCGCGGCTGCTGGGGCTCGACGCGGCGATCGCGCGGGTGTCGCCCGAAGAAACGCCCGACGTCTTCCGCCGCGCCCTGCCGGTGGTCCCCGCCGGCCCCCCTGCCACCTCCCAACCTGGAATACCAGATGCCACCAGCGCCCCGGCCAGCCGCGCCGCGATCGAGGCCGCGGTGGCGCTGACCCGGGCCGGGCGCGCCGCGGCCGTTGTCACAAACCCGATTTCCAAGGCGGTTCTCTACGCCGCCGGCTTCCCCTTTCCCGGGCACACCGAGTTTCTGGCCGATCTCGCCGGCGATCCCGACATCCTGCCGGTGATGCTGCTGTGGTCGCCGCACCTTGCCGTGGTGCCGGCGACGATCCATGTGCCGCTCGCCGAGGTGCCCGCCCGGCTTACCTTCGAACTCCTTGTGCGCACAGGAGAAATCACCGCGCACCGGTTCGCCGCCCGGTTCGGGATCGCGGCCCCGCGGCTCGCTTTCTGCGGCCTCAACCCCCATGCCGGCGAGCAGGGCACGATGGGCGGCGAGGACGAGGCGGTGGTGCGCCCCGCGGTCGCCGAGCTGCGCCGCCGCGGCATCGACGCGCGCGGCCCGTTGCCGGCGGACACGCTGTTCCACCCCGCGGCGCGGGCCACCTATGACGTCGCGATCGGCGCCTATCACGACCAGGTGCTGGCGCCGATCAAGGCGCTGGCCTTCGACGAGGCGGTGAATGTGACGCTGGGGCTGCCCTTCATCCGCACCTCGCCAGACCATGGCACCGCCTTCGACCTCGCCGGCACCGGCCGCGCGAGCCCGTCCAGCCTGATCGCGGCGCTGCGCCTCGCCCGTCGGCTCGCCGATGCCGGGGCCGCCACGGCGCCGCGTCCGATGCAGGTGGCCTCGTGAGCGCGATCGACGATCTGCCGCCGCTGCGCGAGGTCATCCGCGAGCACGGACTCTCCGCGCTCAAGGCGCTCGGGCAGAATTTCCTGCTGGATCTGAACCTTACCGCCCGCATCGCGCGCACCGCCGGCGCGCTGGAGGCCGTCACCGTCATCGAGGTCGGCCCCGGTCCCGGTGGGTTGACGCGGGCGCTGCTGGCGCTCGGCGCGCGCAAGGTCATCGCCATCGAGCGCGATTCCCGCTGCATCGCCGCGCTGAACGAGGTCGCCGCGCGCTATCCCGGCCGCCTCGAGATCGTCGAGGGCGACGCGCTGAAGACCGACATGGCGGCGCTGGCCGAAGGCCCGACGCGGGTCGTCGCCAACCTGCCTTACAACATCGCGACGCCGCTGCTGATCGGCTGGCTGTCCGCCGACCCCTGGCCGCCCTGGTATGAGAGCCTGACGCTGATGTTCCAGCGCGAGGTCGCCGAGCGGATCGTCGCCGACCCCAGCTCCGACCATTACGGCCGGCTCGGCGTGCTCACCGGCTGGCGGGCGCAGGCGCGCATCGCCTTCGACGTCGCGCCGTCCGCCTTCGTGCCGCCGCCCAAGGTGACGTCGTCGGTCGTGCATATCGTGCCGCGGGCGACGCCGCTGCCCGGCTCGCTGCGGGCGCTGGAACGCGTCACCGAGGCCGCCTTCGGCCAGCGCCGCAAGATGCTGCGGCAGAGCCTGAAGAGCCTCGGCACCGAGCCGGCACGGCTGCTGGAGGCTGCCGGCATCGCCCCGACGGCGCGGGCCGAGGAAATCCCGGTGGAGGGCTTCGTCGCCCTCGCCAACGCCCTCCTGCGCGAGGAGGCGGCGCGGCGGGCGGCGGCTCAGGGCGTGAGTTCGGAAAGCTCCTGATCCAGCCGCTCGATGATGGGCAGCAGGCCGATCATGCGCTCGCGCCGGAGCCTTTCGGTGACGAGGATGGCCTCAAGGCTGCGGAAAGTGGTATCGAGGTCCTGGTTCACCAGCACGTAATCGTAATGGTCCCAGTGGGCGATCTCGGTGCGGGCGTTCTTCAGCCGCTTCTCGATGACGCCGGATGCGTCCTCGGCACGGCGTTCCAGCCGGGTCTTCAGCTCCACCGCCGACGGCGGCAGGATGAAGACGCCGACGATGTCGGACCGCATCTTCTCGTAAAGCTGCAGGGTTCCCTGATAGTCGATGTCGAACAGCACGTCCTTGCCGGCGGAGAGCGCGGCCTCCACCGGCTCGCGCGGGGTGCCGTAGAAATTGCCGTGAACCTCGGCCGATTCCAGCAGGTCGCCGGTGTCGCGCAGCCGCTCGAAGCGCTCGCGCCGGATGAAGTGGTAGTGGATGCCGTCCACCTCGCTGGGCCGGCGTTCGCGCGTGGTCACGGAGACCGACAGGTGGATCTCCGGGTGCTTGTCCAGCAGCAGCCGGGCGAGGGTCGACTTTCCGGCGCCGGACGGGGAGGACAGCACCAGCATGACGCCGCGGCGCGCGATGACGATCGGGGACGTGACGGGGGGCATGAACCTCACTCGATGTTCTGGACCTGCTCGCGGAACTGCTCGACCACGCCCTTCAGCTCGAGGCCGATCGAGGTCAGCGACACGTCATTGGCCTTGGAGCACAGCGTGTTGGTCTCGCGGTTGAATTCCTGCGCGAGGAAATCGAGCCGCCGGCCGACCGCACCGCCCTCGGCGATCATGGCGCGGGCCGCCGCGACATGGGTGACGAGCCGGTCGAGTTCCTCGCGGACGTCGACCTTGGCGGCGATCATCACCGCCTCCTGGTGAAGACGGTCGGGGTCGAAGGCAGACGAAGTGTCGAGCAGCGCGCGGATCTGGTCGGCGAGCTTGGCGCGGATCGCCTCCGGCTGGCGGGCCGGGCAGGCTTCCGCCGCCGCGGTGAGGCGGGCGATGGCGTCAAGCCGGTCGCCCAACACGACGGCGAGGGCGTCGCCCTCGCGCCGGCGCATCGCGGCAAGCTCGGCGACGGCCCGCTGGAACCCCGCCAGCACCGCCGCCTCCAGCGCGCGGCGCTGTTCCTCGGTGTCCTCCGCCTCGGCGATGTCGACGACACCCTTCATACCCAGCAGCGAATCGAGGCCGGGCGCCGGCATGCCGAGGCTGACGGAGACGCGGCCGACCGCGGCGGCGACGGCGCGCAGCAGTTCCTCATTCACCCGCACCTGCACCGCGGTGCCGGCGCGGTTCAGCGTGAGGGTGGCGCTGACATTGCCCCGCGCCAGGGCCTGGCTGGCCATCTGCCGCAGGCTGGGCTCGATGCCGTCCCAGCCGATCGGCACCCGCAGGCGCAGGTCGAGCGACTTGCCGTTGACCGACTTCAGCTCCCACGCCCAGCTCCAGCCATCGGACGAGCCGTGCGTCCGGGCGAATCCGGTCATGCTGGTCAACGCCATTCCGAGGTCCTCGCCTGCCCGCCATCAAGGCGGCGGACCTTAGCGGCGGCGCGGCGCCCTCTCAAGCCGTCGCGGCGCAATAGCCGGCAACCGGCGCGGTTTTCACCCCGTTCGGGGGAAGCGGGCCGGCGACCAGCCGCCTCACTGGCTCGGCGTCACGCCGGTGGTGCCGCTGGTGCCAGCCGGGGCGGCGTCCAGCTTCTGGCTGCGCTCGATCTGCCGCCAGCGGGCGACGTTCTTGTTGTGCTGGTCCAGCGTGTCGGCGAAGGCATGGCCGCCGGTGCCGTCGGCGACGAAATACACCGCCTTGATCTTGGCCGGGTTGGCCACTGCCTGCATGGAGGCCTTGCCGGGATTGCCGATCGGTCCGGGCGGCAGGCCGTCAATGGCGTAGGTGTTGAAAGGTGTCGGCGCGGTGATGTCGGCGCGGGTGATCGGGCGGTCGAGCCGGCCCTTGCCCCGCACAATGCCATAGATGATGGTCGGGTCCGACTGCAGCCGCATCTTCTTGTTGAGCCGGTTGATGAACACGGCGGCCACCTGCGGGCGCTCCTCGGCGACGCCGGTCTCCTTCTCGACGATGGAGGCCAGCACGACCAGTTCCTCGGGCGTCTTGATCGGGATGTCGGGCGAGCGGACCTCCCAGATCTGCTGGAGCGCCTGCTGCTGCTCGCGCGCCATGCGGCGCAGCAGCTCCTCGCGCGAGGTGCCGCGGGTGACCTTGTAGGTCTCCGGCAGCAGCGAGCCCTCGCGCGGCACCTGCCGCACTACCCCGGTGAGCACCGGCGACTCGGTGAGCCGCTCGACGATCTGCTCCGAGGTCAGCCCCTCGGGAATGGTGACGTCGTATTCGACCACCTTGCCGGAGACGATGGTGTCCAGCACCTCGTGGGGCGAGGCCTGCCGGGCGAAAGCGTATTCGCCGGCCTTCAGCTTGCCGGAGGCGCGGTTGCCCAGCGCGCCGGCGATGAATATCCATTGGTCTGAAATGACGCCCTTCTGCTCCAGCAGCTCGGCGATCTCCACCAGACCGCTCTGGTTCGGGATGATGACGGTCGAATCCTGCTGCAGCGGACCGGGCGAATCGAAGCCCGACTTCACCACCCACAGGATGCCGCCACCGACGACGATGAGCACCGTGAGCAAGGTGAAGAACACATTGCCCGCAACGATCAGCGGATGCCGTGCCCGGCTGGAGGGGCGGACCGGCGGCGTATCGACGTCATCGTCCATTCTGGCCTCGCGTGGCGTGCGGCTGGCAACGCGGCCAAACGCAGACTAACGGCAAATATGGCGAAAGCGGGAAGCCTCCCGTTGGGGAAGTCCCGCCGTCGCGGCGCCGTCAGCTCGCGTAGCGGCGGAACACCAGCGATGCGTTGGTTCCGCCAAAGCCGAAGGAATTGGAAAGCGCGACGTCGATGCTGCGCTTCCGCGGGGTGTTGGGCACCAGGTCGATGGGGGTTTCCATCGCCGGGTTGTCGAGATTGATCGTCGCCGGCGCCACCCCGTCGCGGATGGCGAGCAGCGAGAAGATCGCCTCCACCGCGCCGGCCGCGCCCAGCAGATGGCCGATCGACGACTTGGTCGACGACATCGAGACGGTGGCGGCGGCATTGCCCACCAGCCGCTGCACCGCGCCGAGCTCGATCTCGTCGGCCATGGTCGAGGTGCCGTGGGCGTTGATGTAGTCGATCTCGGAGGCGGAGATGTTCGCCCGCTTCAACGCCGCCGTCATGCAGCGGAAGGCGCCGTCGCCGTCCTCGGACGGCGCGGTGATGTGGAAGGCGTCGCCCGACAGGCCATAGCCGATGACCTCGCCATAAATGCGGGCGCCGCGCGCCAGGGCGTGCTCGAGTTCCTCGACCACCACCACGCCGGCGCCCTCGCCCATGACGAAGCCGTCGCGGTCGCGGTCATAGGGCCGCGAGGCCTTTTCCGGGGTGTCGTTGTAGCTGGTCGACAGCGCGCGGCAGGCGGCGAAGCCGGCGAGCGCCAGGCGATTGATCGGTGATTCGGCACCGCCCGCGACCATGACGTCGGCATCGCCGAGCGCGACCAGCCGGGCCGCGTCGCCAATGGCGTGGGCGCCGGTGGAGCAGGCCGTCACCACCGCGTGGTTCGGGCCCTTCAGGCCGTGCTGGATCGAGACATAGCCGCCGGCAAGATTGATGAGCCGGCCGGGGATGAAGAAGGGAGAGATACGGCGCGGGCCGCGCTCCTGCAGCAGCAGCGTCGCCTCGGAGATGCCCTGGAGGCCGCCGATTCCCGAGCCGATCAGCACGCCGGAGGCGATCTGGTCCTCATAGGTCGAGGGGTGCCAGCCGGCGTCGTCGAGCGCCTGGGTCGCCGCGGCCATCGCATAGACGATGAACTCGTCGACCTTGCGCTGCTCCTTCGGCTCCATCCACTGGTCGGGATTGTAGGTGCCGTCGCTGCCATCCCCGCGGGGAATGCGACAGGCGATCTTGGCCGGAAGGTCGGAAACCTCGAAATGCTCGATGCGGCGTGCGCCGCTCCGCCCCTCGAGGAGCCGCTGCCACGTAATGTCGACGCCGCATCCAAGCGGCGTCACCATGCCGAGGCCGGTGACGACGACGCGCCTCATCCGCACTCTCCGGATTGTCACTGCTGAATCAGCGGCCGCGACGGCCGTAGCCGTCGCGGCGCGGCTACGCGGCTCAGGCCGCGTTCTTCTCGAGGAACTTGATCGCGTCGCCGACCGTCAGGATGGTCTCGGCGGCGTCGTCGGGAATCTCGCAGTTGAAGGCTTCTTCGAAGGCCATGACCAGCTCGACGGTGTCGAGGCTGTCCGCGCCGAGATCGTCGATGAAGCTGGCGTTCTCAGTGACCTTGTCGGCCTCGACGCCGAGATGTTCGGCCACAATCTTCTTCACGCGATCGGCAATGTCGCTCATCGGTCCACCCTCGTCCGTATCCGGAGGTTTGATCAGTTGTTTCGCTATGCCACACCGTTCCGACCGGTTCGGTGGGCGGCCCGTTTCCTGCCCCGATTACAGGATTTTTCGGTTGTGCGGAACACCTTTGCGGTGTCCCTCCCGTTAGCCGGAGCGGCTGTTAGCACACTTCATCCAGCAAGGCCAGCACCCCGGACCCGCGCCGGAAAGTGCCGTAATTGCTCGATTTCGTCAGATCATCGCCATGCCGCCATTCACATGCAGCGTCTGGCCAGTGACATAGGCGGCTTCGTCGGACGCCAGATACACCGTGGCGGCGGCGATGTCCTCGGGCGTGCCCAGCCGATTGGCCGGCACGGCGCCGAGGATCGCGTCCTTCTGCTTGTCGTTGAGGACGTCGGTCATCGGGGTCGCGATGAAGCCGGGCGCGATGCAGTTCACCGTCACGCCGCGGGCCGCGACCTCCTTGGCCAGCGCCTTGGACATGCCGATCATGCCGGCCTTGGCCGCGGCATAGTTGCCCTGCCCGGCATTGCCGGTGACGCCCACCACCGAGGTGATGCCGATGATGCGGCCGGTGCGCCGGCGCATCATCGACTTCGCCGCCGCCCGGCTGAGCCGGAAGGCGGAGGTCAGGTTGACCGCGATCACCGTGTCCCAGTCCTCGTCCTTCAGGCGGATGAAGAGGCCGTCGCGGGTTATGCCGGCATTGTTGACGAGGATGTCCAGCGCGCCGAACGCCTCTTCGGCGGCGGGCACCAGCTTCTCGACCTCCTCCGCCGAGGCGAGGTTGCAGGGCAGCACCACGGTCCGCTCGCCCAGTTCGGCGGCGAGGGCGTCCAGCACCTCGCGCCGCGTGCCGGACAGCGCCACGGTGGCGCCCTGGCGATGCAGCGCCCGGGCGATGGCGTTGCCCAGCCCGCCGGTGGCGCCGGTGACCAGCGCCGTCTTGCCGCTCAGATCAAACATGATGTGTCCTCAACTCAGGCCGGCTGGCGCGACGCGGCGAAGGCCGCGACGTCTTCCGGCGACGAGACGTTGGCGGCCGCGATCTCGCGCGCGATCCGCTTGACGAGGCCGGCCAGCACCTTGCCGGAGCCGACCTCGACCAGCCGGGTCACGCCCGCGCCGGCCATGAAGGCCACGGATTCGCGCCAGCGCACGGTGCCGGTGACCTGCCGCACCAGCAGCGCGCGGATCTCGTCCGGGTCGCTCACTGGGGCGGCGGTGACATTGGCCACCACCGGAACGACCGGCGCGGCAACGGCGACGCCGGCGAGCGCCTCGCGCATCGCCTCGGCGGCGGAGGCGATCAGGCGGCAGTGGAACGGCGCAGAGACCGGCAGGAGAATGGCGCGGGAGGCGCCCTCCCGCTTGGCGATGTCGACGGCGCGGGCGATCGCCTCGGTGCCGCCGGAGACGACCACCTGCCCGGGGGCGTTGTCGTTGGCGATGTCGCAGACCTCGCCGGCCGCAGCCTCCTGCGCCACGGCGGCCACCTTGTCGTAGTCGAGCCCGAGAATCGCGGCCATGGCGCCGGCGCCGACCGGCACTGCGCTCTGCATCGCGGTGCCGCGCAGCCGCAGCAGCCGGGCCGCATCGGAAATGGTGAAGCTGCGGGCCGCGGCGAGCGCGGAATATTCGCCCAGCGAGTGGCCCGCCACAAAAGCGGCATCGGCCGCGAGATCGAGCCCGGCTTCGGCCTCCAGCACGCGGATGGCGGCGAGGGAGGCGGCCATCAGCGCCGGCTGGGCATTGGCGGTGAGGGTCAGGGTCTCGATCGGCCCGTCCCACATCACCGCGGAGAGCTTCTCGCCAAGCGCCGCATCCACCTCGTCGAACACCGCGCGGGCGGCCGGGAAGGTGTCGGCCAGGGCCTTGCCCATGCCGACGGCCTGGCTGCCCTGCCCGGGGAAGATGAAGGCGGTGCTCATGCGGGGGCGATCCTTTATCGTGGAAAACGGTGCGGGAGGAACACGCCCCGCCCTGCCCTGTCAAGCGCGCGCGTCCCGTCAGGGCGCCGCGGCTTGCATTTGCGCGGCTTTTCAGTATAAGCGCGCGCATCGTCAGTCCCGGCCGGGGGCTGAACGGACGGCTTCGTGCGTCCCCGTTCCTGCGGAGACGGCGCGGCAGGGCACTCTACACCCGAGTTGCCGACGTCCCGTGTCCCCGCCTTCGAGATGGTTTCGAGCCTTTCCGCGAGGCTCGAAGGGCTCGCCGTCGGGATGACGTCCGCAATGGTGCGGGATCAAAGGGAAAGGCACGAGACATGGCTCTTTATGAGCACGTGTTCCTCGCGCGCCAGGATGTGACGGCGCAGCAGGTCGAGGACATGACCGCCCGTTACAAGGGCGTGATCGAGGCGAATGGCGGCACGGTCGGCAAGACCGAATACTGGGGCGTGAAGACGCTCACCTACCGCATCCGCAAGAACCGCAAGGCGCACTTCTCGCTGCTCAACATCGACGCCCCGGCGGCCGCCGTGGCCGAGATGGAGCGCCAGATGAGCATCGACGAAGACGTTCTCCGCGTCATGACCATCCGGGTCGAGGCGCTGGAGGAAGGCCAGTCGGTGATGCTGCAGAAGCGCGACCGTGACGACCGCGGCGACCGCGGCTTCGGTGATCGCGGCTTCGGCGGCGGCGACCGTGGCTTCGGCGGCGGTGATCGCGGCTTCGGCGGTGGCCGTGGCGGCTTCAACCGCGAAGATCGCGGCCCGCGCCGGGACCGTGAGGAAGTCAGCTCCAACGTGGAGGGCGAATGATGGCTCTGGGTCCTACGGGCGGTTCGTCCGCCGGCGGCGCTCGTCGCCCCTTCTTCCGTCGTCGCAAGACCTGCCCGTTCTCCGGCGCCAACGCGCCGAAGATCGACTACAAGGACGTGCGGCTGCTGCAGCGCTACATCTCCGAGCGCGGCAAGATCGTGCCCTCGCGCATCACCGCCGTCTCGGCGAAGAAGCAGCGTGAGCTGGCCCAGGCGATCAAGCGCGCCCGCTTCCTCGGCCTGCTGCCCTTCGTGATCCGCTGAGCGGTTCGCACGGCTGCGCCCACGGGTGAGGCCCGCCTTTCCGTCCCCGGCACGCCGGGGACGGTCATCATGAAGAACGACCGGCCGGCGGGACTCCTCCCGCAGGTCGTTGGCTGGGGAGGCCCGCCGTTCCGGCGGCGTCCGACCCCTAACCGCGATGCGGGACAGCTCGTCGATGGGACCCTTTCTGATAGCGCTCGGCGCCGGTGCGGCGTCCGCCCTGCTCGTGGCGAGCGTCGCCTCGGGTAGCGTCATTGCGCTGCCGCTGTTCTATCTGGCGCCGCTCCCGGTGCTCATCGCCGGCATCGGCTGGTCCCACCGCGCCGCCTTCATCGCCGCCGTCACCGCCACCCTGGCCATCGCGCTGCTGCTCGGCACCGAGCTGGTGGCGGCCTATGTGGCCGGCGTCGGCCTGCCGGCCTATGCACTGTCCTATCTCGCGCTCATGGCGCGGCCCGGCCGCGACGGCGAGCTGGAATGGTTCCCCATCGGCCGGCTGGTGCTGGCCGCGGCGCTCGCCGGCGTGGTGGCGGTGGCGGCACTCGTGCCGCTCGTCGCCAGCGACGTCGAATCCTATCAGGCCGCGCTGCGCGAATTGTTCGAAGCGATGCTGCAGGACCGCGCCGGCGACCTGCCGCCCGATGCCGGCCGCTTCGTCGACCTGATGGTGGTGGTCATGCCGCCCGCGGCGGCGGTGCTGACCATGATCACCCAGCTCGGCAATCTCTATCTCGCCGGCCGCATCGCCCGCGTCTCGGACCGCCTGATGCGGCCCTGGCCGGACCTCGCGCAGATGCGGCTGCCGCAGGGCGCCGCCGTGCTGCTGGCGGCCTCGCTGGCGACCGGCGTTCTGGTGCCCGGTTTCGTCGGGCTGCTCGCCGAACTGCTCGCCGCGACGCTGACCACCGCCTTCGGCGTGCTGGGATTCGCCGTCATCCACGCCATCACCCGCAACGCGGGCGGCCGCCGGCTCATCCTCGCCACGGTGTGGCTGGCGACGCTGGTGCTCGGCTGGCCGTTCCTGGCGCTGGCGGCGCTCGGATTGGCAGACCTTTTCCTCGACCTGCGCGGCCGCATGGGCGCAAGCCCGCCGGCGGCCAACGACCCTTGAACCGACCAAGACATCACGACGAAAAGACGGAGAACTGAAATGGAAGTCATTCTGCTGGAGCGCGTGGCCAAGCTCGGCCAGATGGGCGAAGTGGTGCGCGTGAAGGACGGCTTTGCCCGCAACTTCCTGCTGCCGAAGGGCAAGGCCCTGCGCGCCACCAAGGACAACAAGACCCGCTTCGAGACCATGAAGGTCCAGCTCGAGGCCCGCAATCTCGAGCTGAAGAACGAGGCCTCCAAGGTCGGCGCCCAGCTGGCCGGCACCGAGGTCGTCCTCGTCCGCCAGGCCGGCGAGACCGGGCAGCTCTACGGCTCGGTGTCCACCCGCGACATCGCCGACGCCCTGACCGCCGCCGGCTTCAGCGTCGCCCGCCAGCAGGTCGTCCTCAACCACCCGATCAAGACCATCGGCCTGCATGTCGTGCCGGTGCTGCTGCACCCCGAAGTCGAAGTCACCGTGAAGGCGAACGTCGCCCGCAGCGCCGAGGAAGCGGTGCGCCAGTCGCGCGGCGAGGACCTCTCCGTGGTTCGTGACGACGAGGATGAAGACGAGGCTTTCGAGCCGGCCGAGACTGAGGCGGAAGCCGAGGAAACCGAAGAGGCCTGATCGACGTTACTTTACGTCATACGTCGAATTGCCTAGCCCGGCCGGAACCCGGCCGGGCTTTTTCGCTTTTTCAGCTTGCGACGGACATTGCGACCGCCCGCCACCTGTGATGCAATCGATTTAGGCATTTGCCCGAATTGCTCTGGATCGATGCAGGTGAATACCCTCAATGGAGGGTTGCGACAGGTGGAGGCGGCCGATGGAACGGTTGCTGGCTGGCGTGCTTGCCCGGGTCGTGCGAACCGGAAACCTCACGATGATTCTCGCCTCCGGCCGGCGCTGCCGGTTCGGGGACGGCTCCGGCCCGCCGGTCGAGATGCGGTTCACCTCGCCGCGCTGGCAGCGCGCGGTGGCGCTCGACCCGGAGCTGAAGCTCGGCGAAGCCTACACCGATGGCGGCTTCGTCATGGAACGCGGCTCGATCGCCGACCTTCTCGCGATCCTGATGGCGCAGGTCGGCCTCTCGCCGCCCGGCGCCAGCGCCAAGGGCATGATGTGGCTGCGCTTCATGGCGCGGCGCATCGCCCAGTTCAATCCGCCGGATCGGTCCCGGCGCAACGTCGCCCATCACTACGACCTCGATGGCCGGCTCTATGCGCTGTTCCTCGATGCTGACCGGCAGTATTCCTGCGCCTATTTCGAGTATCCCGGGCAGACGCTGGACGATGCCCAGCTCGCCAAGCGCCGCCACATCGCCGCCAAGCTGCGGCTCGACCGGCCGGATCTGCGCGTGCTGGACATTGGCTGCGGCTGGGGCGGGCTGGGACTCTACCTCGCGGAGAACGCTGCGGCCCGCGTCACCGGCGTCACGCTCTCGGAGGAGCAGCTCGCGGTCGCCAGAGGGCGGGCGCAGGAGCGCGGGCTGTCCGACCGGGCCACGTTCCGCCTGCAGGACTATCGCCACACCCCCGGCCCGTTCGACCGCATCGTCTCGGTCGGCATGTTCGAGCATGTCGGGATCAGCCATTTCGAGACCTATTTCCGCCATGTGAACGATCTGCTGGCGGAGGATGGTGTGGCGCTGATCCACGCCATCGGCCGCTCGGAAGGGCCGGGCATCACCAACCCCTGGATCGCCCGCTACATCTTCCCCGGCGGCTACATCCCCGCGCTGTCGGAGGTGCTGCCGGCGGTGGAAAAGGCCGGGCTCTACGTCACCGACATCGAAATCCTGCGGCTGCACTACGCCGAGACGCTGAAGGCCTGGCGCGAGCGCTTCCTCGCCCATCGCGAGGAGGCGGAGCGGCTCTACGACGAGCGCTTCGTGCGGCTGTGGGAATTCTACCTCGCCGCCTCCGAGATGGCCTTCCGCCATCAGGGAATGATGGTGTTCCAGATCCAGCTGGCGAAGAAGGAAGGCGTGGTGCCGATGACCCGGGGCTACATCGCCGAGGCGGAGGCCGCGCTGCGGCGGATAGAGGCGGCGCGGCGGCCGGAGCTTCGCCTCGCCGGCGAATGACCCACAGCCGCGGGGCAGCGCCCGTCCGGCGCCGCGCTCCGCCCCGGCGGCGGGCCGATTCGCCGGTCAAGGCGGAATCCTCTGTCCACAGGCCCTCCACAGGACAAAGATGGTCGTCTCCTGATTCGCACGGACTCGCGGGCCGGACGGCGGTAGCTGTCGGGTCTGACAACGGACCAGTGGACGAATGCTCGATACACCCGCACGCGCCTCTGCCGGCACCGAACCCTCCTATCGCAGCGCGCCCCAGAACATCGAGGCGGAGCAGGCCCTGCTGGGCGCCATTCTGGTGAACAACGAGGCGTTCTATCGCGTCTCCGACTTCCTCAACGCCACCCACTTCTTCGAACCCATCCACGCCAAGATCTACGAGACCGCCAGTTCGCTGATCCGCGCCGGCAAGGTGGCGACGCCCGTCACGCTGAAGACCTTCCTGCCCGCCGACTTCGACATCGGCGGCATGACGGCGCCGCAATATCTCGCCCGGCTCGCGGCCGAGGCCACCACGATCATCAATGCCGAGGATTACGGCCGCACTATTTACGACCTCGCGGTGCGGCGCGACCTGATCACCATCGGCGAGGAGATCGTGAACGAGGCCTATGAGGCCCCGATCGACTCCACCCCCCAGGAGCAGATCGAGGAGGCCGAGAAGCGGCTCTACGCGCTGGCCGAGACCGGCCGCTACGATGGCGGCTTCGTGCGCTTCAACGACGCCCTCACCGAGGCCGTCGACATGGCGAGCCGTGCGTTCCAGCGCGCCGGCCACCTCTCCGGCATCGCCACCGGCATGGCGACCCTCGACGAGAAGATGGGCGGCCTGCAGCCTTCCGACCTCATCGTGCTCGCCGGCCGCCCCGGCATGGGCAAGACCGCGCTCGCCACCAACATCGCCTACAACATCGCCGCCGCCTATCGCGGCGTGACGCTGCCGGACGGCTCCACCCGGGCCGAGGATGGCGGCATCTGCGCCTTCTTCTCGCTGGAAATGTCGGCCGAGCAGCTCGCCACCCGTATTCTGGCCGAACAGACCGAGATTCCCTCCTACAAGATCCGCCGCGGCGACATCTCCGAGAGCGAGTTCGGCAAGCTCGCCGCCGGGGCGCAGATGATGCAGACCGTGCCGCTCTACATCGACGACACCGGCGGCATCTCGATCGCCCAGCTCCGCGCCCGGGCCCGCCGGCTGAAGCGCCAGCGCGGCCTCGACTTCATGGTGGTGGACTATCTCCAGCTTCTCACCGGCTCGTCCAAGCGCGCCTCCGAGGGCCGCGTGCAGGAGATCACCGAGATCACCACCGGCCTCAAGGCGCTGGCGAAGGAGCTGAGCGTGCCGATCATGGCGCTCTCCCAGCTCTCCCGCCAGGTCGAATCCCGCGACGACAAGCGCCCCCAGCTCTCGGACCTGCGCGAATCCGGTTCGATCGAGCAGGACGCCGACGTGGTGCTCTTCGTGTTCCGCGAGGAATATTACCTTAAGGGCAAGGAGCCGAAGGAAGGCACCGAGGAGTGGTTCAAGTGGGACAGCGACCTGAAGGCGGTGCAGGGCACCGCCGAGGTCATCATCGGCAAGCAGCGCCATGGTCCCACCGGCACCGTCAAGCTCGCCTTCGAGGCGCAGTACACCCGCTTCTCCTCGCTCGCCCGCGAGGACTTCCTGCCGCCGCAGGAAATGTGACCGGCCCGCCATGAACGAGCGCAACGTCACCACCATTCCGCTGGAGGAAACCGGCGGCCGCCTAACCCTCGACGCCGGCGCGCTGGCGGCGAACTATGCCGACCTTGCCGCCCGCGCGGCACCGGCCGAATGCGCCGCCGTGGTGAAAGGCGACGCCTACGGCCTCGGGCTGGAGCCGGCCGCCGCCACGCTGTGGCAGGCGGGGGCGCGGACATTCTTCGTCGCCCTGCCCATCGAAGGGCGCCGGCTGCGCGCGGTGCTGCCGGAGGCGACCATCTATGTGCTCAACGGGCTGTTCCCCGGGGCCGAGCCGGTCTATCTCGCGCAGAAGCTGCGCCCGGTTCTCGGCAGCGTCGAGGAAATCGAGCGCTGGAGCGCCTTCTGCGGCGGCCGCGCCGGGCCGCTGCCGGCGGCCATCCACGTCGATACCGGCATGAACCGGCTCGGCCTCGCGCCCACCGAGGCGATCGGCCTCGCCGACCGGGCGGGCGAGCTGGCCTTCCCGCTGGCGCTGATCCTCAGCCACCTCGCCTGCGCGGACGAGCCGTCCCACCCCCTCACCGAGCGTCAGCTCGAGGATTTCCGCGCCATCCTCGCGCTGTTCCCCGGCATTCCCGCCTCGCTCGCCAATTCCGCCGGCACGCTGGGCGATCGCGCGCTGCATTTCGATCTCGTGCGCCCGGGCGTCGCGCTCTATGGCGGGCGCGCCCGCGCCGACCTGCCAGCGCTGCGGCCGGTGGTGACGCTGGAACTGCGGATCGTGCAGGTGCGGGCCGTGCATGCCGGCGAGCCGATCGGCTATGGCGCAGCGCAGACCGCCCGGCGGCCGACCCGCGTCGCCGTGCTGTCGGCCGGCTATGCTGACGGGCTGCCCCGGCTTGCCGGCTCCTCCGACCTGCGCCGGGGGGCGGCGGTGATGATCGCCGGCCGGCG
>CAZIXP010000032.1:15502-17253 GCA_964543245.1 uncultured Starkeya sp. | reverse complement strand
GGGCGCCTCTCGATGGCCCTCACCGCGGTCGACGTCACCGACGTGCCGGAGGACGAGGTGAGCGCCGGCGATTTCGCCACGGCGCTGGGCGCCGGCATCGGCGTCGACGACTGGGCCCGCCACGCCGAGACCATCGGCTACGAGGTGCTGACCGCGCTGGGCCGGCGCTACCACCGCGTCTGGCGTGACTGAGGGCGGCGCCAGGGCGGGGTGACGCCGCGGCGCCGCGGCGTCATGCCCCCCACCGATTCGCGCCGCCACCGGCCCCGGAGACCGCCGTGGCCAAACGCCCCGCCTCCGTCAGCTGCCCGCTCTGCGGCGCCGCCTATCCCCGCTGGCAGGGCAAATGCGATTCCTGCGGCGCGTGGAACAGCATCGCCGAGGAACAGGGCGGCCAGAGCGCCCTGCCCGCCGCCCAGCGCACCGAGCGCAAGGGCCGCATCTTCCCGCTCGAAGGCCTCGCCGGCACCAGCGAGGACGCGCCGCGCACCGTCTCGGCCATCGCCGAATTCGACCGCGTCACCGGCGGCGGGCTGGTGCCGGGCTCGGTGCTGCTGATCGGCGGCGATCCCGGCATCGGCAAGTCCACCCTGCTCATCCAGGCCTCGGCGGCGCTGGCGCAGAGCGGGCACCGCGTCATCTATGTCTCCGGCGAGGAGGCGGTGGCGCAGGTGCGGCTGCGCGCCGGGCGGCTCGGCCTTGCCGGGGCGGCGGTGGAGCTCGCGGCGGAAACCAATGTCGAGGACATCGTCGCCACCCTCTCCGCCGGACGGGCGCCGGCGCTGGTGGTGGTGGATTCCATCCAGACCATGTGGACCGAGACCGCGGAATCCGCGCCCGGCACCGTGACGCAGGTGCGCTCTTCCGCGCAGATCCTGATCCGCTACGCCAAGAAGGCGGGAGCGGCGGTGATCCTGGTCGGCCACGTCACCAAGGACGGCCAGATCGCGGGCCCGCGGGTGGTGGAGCACATGGTCGACGCCGTGCTCTCCTTCGAGGGCGACGGCGCCCACCGCTTCCGCATCCTGCGAGCGCAGAAGAACCGCTTCGGGCCGACCGACGAGATCGGCGTGTTCGAGATGACCGGGCTCGGCCTGCGCGAGGTGGCGAACCCCTCCGAACTCTTCCTCGCCAATCGCGACCGCAGCGCGCCGGGCACCGCGGTCTATGCCGGCATGGAGGGCAGCCGGCCGGTGCTGGTCGAAATCCAGGCGCTGGTGGTGCCCACCAGCCTCGGCACGCCCCGCCGCGCCGTGGTCGGCTGGGACCCGAGCCGCCTCTCCATGGTGCTGGCGGTGCTGGAAGCCCGCTGCGGCGTGAAGCTGGGCGGCCATGACGTCCATCTCAACGTCGCCGGCGGCTTCCGCATCAGCGAACCGGCCGCGGACCTCGCGGTGGCGGCGGCACTGGTCTCCTCCCTCACCGGCGCGGTGCTGCCGGCGGAGGATGTCTATTTCGGCGAGCTCAGCCTCACCGGCGCCATCCGGCCGGTCGCCCACACCGTGGCCCGGCTGAAGGAGGCGGCAAAGCTCGGCTTCCAGGGCGCCATGGTGCCGCCGATGCTGGCGAGCGACCCGCTGCCCTCCGACAACGCCCTGGCAATCCGGCCGGCGGCGACGCTCGCCGGACTGGCCGGCGCGATGGTGGGCGCGCTGCAATCCGTGCAGGTCGGCATGGGCGAACCAGTGCTGATCGTCGTCGTCGTCGTCATCGTCATCGGCGGCATCGGCTCCATAAAGGGCGCGCTCATC
>CAZIXP010000032.1:0-15492 GCA_964543245.1 uncultured Starkeya sp. | reverse complement strand
GGCTCGCGGGGCTCGTAGTCGTTGGCCCACATGCGCGCGGGCGCCACGCCGGGCTCCACAGGCGGCCGCAGAAGAAGGGTGACGATTCCGGCGGGGCACGCTATACCACGCGCGCCTTGAAACCGGCCGCGAGCCAGATTCGTCCCCGAATCCTCCCAGGTGGGTGTCCTTGACGCTGCTCGATATCATTCTGCTCGGCGTGATGCTGCTCTCGGGGCTGCTGGCGATGGTCCGGGGCTTCGTGCGCGAAGTCTTCGCCATCGCCTCCTGGGTCATCGCGGCCGTCGTCACCCTCTACGCCTATCCCCACGCCCTGCCGCTGGCCAAGCAGTATATCTCGCACGACACGCTGGCGGTCGCGGCCGCGGCGGGCGGCGTGTTCATGCTGACGCTGCTGATCGTCTCGATCATCACCGTGCGCATCTCGGACGCCGTGCTGGACAGCCGCATCGGCGTGCTGGACCGCACGCTGGGCTTCCTGTTCGGCCTTGGCCGCGGCTTTCTCATCATGGTTGTGGCTTTTCTCTTCTTCAACTGGCTCTCCCAGAACGAGCAGGGACAGCCCGGCTGGATTCGCGATGCGCGCTCCCGGGTGGTCTTGCAAAGTGGGGGTGACTGGCTCATCTCCGTGTTGCCGGACGATCCGGAAGGCCTGATCCGCGAGATCCGCGGCCCCAAGGATGCCGACACCGAGCCGCCGCCGGAGCCGACGGCCCCGGTGCCGCAGCCGGCGCAATGATGTAAGCCGCCGCAACGTCATCGTTTCGGCGGTTTGTGTCCTTAACGGACGCGTTGTTGAAGCGCAGGGAGCACGCGCAGCCGCCGGACTGCGCACGGACCGGAGGTCCCATGACGTACACGATGGTTGATGACGCTGCGGTGAAAGCCACCGGCGGCGATGCCGAGGCGTTCGATCCCCATGCGGATCGGCTGCGGGAAGAATGCGGCGTGTTCGGCATTTTCGGGCACCCCGATGCCGCGGCGATCACCGCGCTGGGGCTGCACGCCCTGCAGCATCGCGGCCAGGAAGCGGCCGGCATCACCGTCTATGACGGCCAGCGCTTCCATTCCGAGCGCCGGCTCGGCCTCGTCGGCGACGCCTTTTCCGACGCCGAGGTGATCAAGCGCCTGCCGGGCCATATCGCGGTGGGCCATGTGCGCTACTCCACGACCGGCGCCACCATCCTGCGCAACGTCCAGCCGCTGTTCGCCGAGCTCGACGGCGGCGGCTTCGCCATCGCCCATAACGGCAATCTCACCAACGGGCTGACGCTGCGCCGCAACCTCATCCGCGACGGCGCCATCTGCCAGTCGACCTCCGACACCGAGGTGATGCTCCACCTCGTCGCCCGCTCCAAGAAGGCCCGCTTCACCGAACGCTTCATCGAGGCGCTGCGCTTCATCGAAGGCGCCTATGCCTTTGTCGGCCTCACCAACAAGAAGCTGGTCGGCGCCCGCGACCCCCTTGGCATCCGCCCGCTGGTGCTCGGCGAGCTGGACGGCCACCCGATCATGACCTCCGAGACCTGCGCTCTCGACATAATCGGTGCGCGCTACGTGCGGGACGTCGAGCCCGGCGAGGTTATCGTGTTCTCCTCCGACAAGGTGGAGACGCTGCGGCCCTTCCCGCCCGTGGCCCCGCGCCCCTGCATCTTCGAATACATCTATTTCGCCCGCCCGGATTCGATCGTGGGCGGCCGCTCGGTCTACCAGGTCCGCAAGACCATGGGCATGCAGCTCGCCAACGAGTCGCCGGCCGATGCCGATGTGGTGGTGCCGGTGCCGGATTCCGGCGTGCCCGCCGCCATCGGCTATGCCCAGGCTTCCGGCATCCCCTATGAGCTCGGCATCATCCGCAACCATTATGTCGGCCGCACCTTCATCCAGCCGACCCAGTCGGTGCGCGACCAGGGCGTGCGGATGAAGCATTCGGCGAACCGCTCGGTGGTCGAGGGCAAGCGCATCGTGCTGATCGACGACAGCCTCGTGCGCGGCACCACCTCGGTGAAGATCGTGCGGATGATGCGGGAGGCCGGCGCCAGCGAGGTGCATTTCCGCATCTCCTCCCCGCCGATCACCCATCCCGACTATTACGGCATCGACACCCCGGACCGCGACAAGCTGCTGGCCGCGACCCACGATCTGGAAGGCATGCGCCGCTATATCGGCGCCGACAGCCTCGCCTTCCTCTCGGTGGACGGCATTTACCGCGCCATGGGCTATGAGGGTCGCGACCCGGTTCGCCCGCAGTTCACCGACCACTGCTTCACCGGCGACTACCCCACCCAGCTCACCGACCGCGCCGCCGAGGTGCCGACCCGGCAGCTGTCGCTGCTGGCGGAAGCGAGCTGACCGGAGGCGGCCTATGGTCGAGCTTTCTCAGTGGCACCGCGGGCGGCTGATCGACCACATCTCGCTCGTCGTCGCCGACTATGACGCCTGCCGCCGCTTCTATGGCGCCGTGCTCGAGGTGCTCGGCGTGCCGCTCGTGGATGGCGAGGGCTACTTCTTCGCCGACGAGCTGTTCGTCTCGCCGGGCGACCCGCTGACCGGGCGCACGCATCTGGCTTTCCAGGCAGCGGACGAGGCGATGGTCCGCCGCTTCCACGCCGCCGCGCTCGCCGCCGGCGGGCGCGACAACGGCGCGCCCGGCCCGCGGGACTATCACCCCGGCTATTACGCCGCCTTCGTGCTGGACCCGGCGGGAAACAACATCGAGGCGGTGTATCACGGCCCCGCGGTGCGTTCCGCCGCCTCGGTGGTCATGACCGACGCCGGCTAGGCCTTTCCCGAGGAGCTTCATGACCGACGCCACCGACGCCCGTCCGCTCGCCGGCCGCTTCGCCCTCGTCACCGGCGCCACCCGCGGCATCGGCCATGCCACCGCGGTGGCGCTGGGCCGCGCCGGCGCCCACATCATCGCCACCGGCCGCACCGCCGGGGCACTGGAGGAACTCGACGACGCGGTGATCGCCGCCGGCTCCACCACCACGCTGGTGCCGATGGACGTGAAGGACGGCGAGGCAATCGACCGGCTTGGCGGCGCGCTCTACGAGCGGTTCGGCCGGCTGGACATCTTCGTCGGCAATGCCGGCATCCTAGGCCCCATGACCCCGCTCCAGCAGGTGGAGCCGAAGGAATGGGACGAGATCATCGCCATCAACCTCACCGCCAATTACCGCTTCGTGCGCTCGCTGGACCCGCTGCTGCGGCTTTCCACCGCCGGGCGGGCGGTGCTGGTGTCGTCCGGCGCGGCGCACAAGGCGCGGGCCTATTGGGGGCCCTATGCCGTCACCAAGGCGGCGGTGGAGGTTCTGGCGCGGACCTGGGCGTCGGAGACCGCCAATCTCTCCAACCTGCGGGTCAACCTGCTCAACCCCGGCCCGGTGCGCACGCGGATGCGGGCCAAGGCCTTCCCGAGCGAGGACCCGGAGACGCTGCCGACCCCGGAGGCGGTGGCCGAAGCCATCCTCGGGCTGTGCCTGCCCAGCTTCGAGGACACTGGCCGGCTCTACGACTTCCCCACCGGCCGGCTGGTCGATTTCCACCTACCGGGGTGAGACGTCCGCGGCGAGAATCCGCTCCATCGCCGGGCGGCGGCGGGCGAACAGCAGCACCCCGGCGCTGACCCCGGCGAGCTGGAGCACGATGCCTATCCCCTCCGGCGGGGTCGGCAGGCGCTGCTCGTAGATCAGCCCATAGATCAGGCCGAACACCGTCTCGCCCACGATCAGCAGCGCCGTCAGCGCCATGGGCAGGCGGGCGGACGCGACCATCCAGCACCACGTCGCGAACCAGCCGCCCACCACCGCCATCGTCACCGTCCAGAACAGGAAACGCTGGCTCTCGGCCATCGTGGCGAGCTCCGGCTGCGGCACGCCGAGCAGCGGAATCAGCAGCAGCGCGCCAAGGCCGGCGCCGAGGCCCTGCAGCCCGGTCCAGCCGAGGCCGTCGGGGGCGTCGCCCGCGCGCATCACCTCGGCATTCACCAGCCCGTAGAGCACCCACAGCGCCAGCGCCGCCGCCGCGGCGACAAGGCCGATCCAGCGCTCGGGCGCGGCCTCCGGCGGCAGCGGCGCCGCGCCGAGATGGGCGGCGAGAATGCCGCCGGCCACCAGCGCCAGCGGCAGCGCAAGCCGGCCCCAGCCCACCGCCCGCTCCCGCAGATTGGCGATCACCGCCAGCACCACCGGCGAGGTGCCGATGATGAGCGGCGGCAGCACGGCGCCGGCATAGTGCACCGACCACGCCGCGGCGAGGAAATAGCCGACATAGCCGAAGCCGCCGAGCCCGAAACCGACCGCCAACCGCCGGCGCGACATCGACCACGGCCGGAACCGCGGCGCCGCCATCAGCAGCACCGAAACGATGCCGAACAGCACATAGCGCACCAGCGTGAAGTCCCACGCCGTGAAGGGCGCGACCATGCGCGGCGCGACGAAGACAAGGCCCCACAGGGCGCCCGTGGTGAGGCCGGCGAGAAGGCCGAGAAACATGGGAAAGGTCCGATGGCGGGAGAGCGCTATGATGGCAGGCGCGGGCCGCGATTCGAATGGAGGATCGACGGCGCGTCGGGCAGTGTGCCTGCGAAACGACGGTCACAGCGATGAATCGCCTTGCAAACGAAAGACGTGCGCTGGACCCCGTGGACGCCGCGCTGCTCGCCGCGCTGGACCGGGATGCCCGGCAGCCGGTCAGCGCGCTCGCCCGGCTGGTCGGCATGTCCCCGCCCGCGGTCGCGGAACGGCTGCGCCGGCTGGAGGCGGACGGGGTGCTGAAGGGCTTCTCGGTGGAGCTGGACCCGGCGGCGCTGGGCTACGCCCTGCGCGCGGTGGCCCGCATCCGGCCGCTGCCGGGCAAGCTGCACCTGGTGGAGCGGCTGATCGAGGAATGCCCGAATGTGGTGGAATGCCTGAAGGTGACAGGCGACGACGCCTTCCTCGCCCAGCTCGTGGTCCGCTCGGTCGACCAGCTCGACGCGGTGCTCTCGGGTCTCGCCGATCACGCCGTGACCAGCACCGCCGTGGTCAAGGGCCACGCCGTGCGGCGCCGCCTGCCGCCGCTGGACTGAGGGGCGCTGGGCGCGCCCGGCCGGCCGGCTCATTCCTTCTCGGCGTAGGGATTGTCCTTCTCGCGCAGCGTCAGCCGGATCGGCACGCCGGGCAGGTCGAAGGTGGTTCGGAGGCCGTTGGTGAGGTAGCGCAGATAGCTCTCGGGCAGCGCCTCGGCGCGCGAGCAGAACAGCACGAAGCTCGGCGGCCGGCTTTTCGGCTGGGTAATGTAGCGCAGCTTGATGCGGCGGCCGGACACCGCCGGCGGGGGATGGTCGTTGGTGGTCTCGGTCAGCCAGCGGTTCAGCGGGTTGGTGGCGATCCGCCGGTTCCACACCTCGTAGGTGCCGGCGATAGCGTGGACCAGGCGGTCGAGCCCCTCCCCGGTCAGGCCGGAGACGAGGACGACCGGCATGCCCTTGGCCTGCGGCAGCCAGTGGTCGGCTTCCTCCCGCATGCGGGTGACGAAGCCGGCTTCGCCCTTCACGAGATCGGATTTGCTGATGGCGATCACCAGCGCGCGGCCTTCGCGCAGCACGAGGTCGGCGATGCGCAGGTCCTGCTCCTCGAAGGGGTGGGTGGCGTCCATCATCACCACCACCACCTCGGCGAATTTGGCGGCGCGCAGCCCGTCGGCGACCGAGAGCTTCTCCAGCTTGTCCTCGACCCGGGCGCGCTTGCGCATGCCGGCGGTGTCGAACACCTTCAGCGGCACGCCGGCCCGCTCCACATCGACCGCGATCGAATCGCGGGTGATGCCGGCTTCGGGACCGGTCAGCAGCCGCTCCTCGCCCAGCAGCGCGTTGATGAGAGTGGACTTGCCGGCATTGGGCCGCCCCAGCACGGCGACGCGGATGCGCCGGGGCGTGCCGTCGGCCGCGGGCTCCTCGTCCTCGTCCTCGCCGTCGCCTTCGTCCTCGGCATCGTCGGGGAAGTTCTCCCGCAGTGCGCGGAACAGCTCCCCCATGCCCTCGCCATGCTCGGCGGAAATCGCCACCGGCTCGCCGAGGCCGAGCGCATAGGCATCGAGGAAGCCGGCCTCGCCGCCGCGCCCCTCGCTCTTGTTGGCCACCAGGATGGTGCTCTTGCCCGAGCGACGCGCCAGCTCGGCGAAGACGCGGTCGGTCGGGGTCAGCCCGCTGCGGGCATCGACCAGGAACAGCAGGACGTCGGCCTCGGCGATGGCGGCCTCGGTCTGGCCGCGCATGCGGGCTTCCAGGCTGTCGGCCTTGGCCTCCTCCAGCCCGGCGGTGTCGATGATGCGGAACTGCAGGTGGCCGAGCTGACCCTCGCCCTCCCGACGGTCGCGGGTCACGCCGGGACGGTCGTCCACCAGTGCGAGGCGCTTGCCCACCAGCCGGTTGAACAGCGTCGACTTGCCGACATTCGGCCGTCCGACAATGGCGACGGTGAGGGACATGTGAAGCGCCTCCGCGCCCGTTACTGGGTGGTGACGGTGCCGCGCGACACGGTGCCGGACGCGGCGCCCGACGCCGCCGGCGCGGCAGCGCCCTCGGCGGAGGGGGCGGGATAGTCGGGAATGGCGGAATTGGCCGGCTGCGGCGGCGCCGCATTGTAGTCGACGCCCGGCACGCCTTCGGGGAAGACCGGCACCCGGGTGCCGGGCAGCTTCTTCTCCTTCTGGGCGAAGGGATTGAGCGCATCCATCGACTCGCAGCCCGCCAGCCCCACGGAGAGACCGAGAGCCAGGGCGGCGAGAGCGAGACGGCGTACCTTCGGGCGGCTCGACATGACGGGCTCCTATTGCGGGGCGGCGGGCGAGGCGCCGTCTGGCGCGGCCGGCGCGGCAGGCTCCTGAGCGGCGGCAGGCGGCGTAGAGGGCTGAGGCGTGTCCAGAGCGGGCGTCTCCGGCGCCGGTGCAGCGGGGGCCGGGACGGCGTCGGCAGGTGACCCCTCGGCAGGCGTACCCTCGGCCGGGGCCGCGGCTCCGGGGGCGGCGGTTTCCGGCGCGCCCGCTTCCGGCGCCGCGGGGGCATCGGGCATCGGCGTGGGAAGCTGCAGGGTCGGCGCGTCGAGGGTCGGCGCGGGGGCGATCACTGCGGCCGGAGCCGGCGCGATCTCCGGCGCCGGGCCGCCGGCGGCGAGGCCGCGCATCAGCTCCGCGCGCTGGCGCAGGCCCGGCGGGGTCTCCGGGTCGGCCAGAATGGTCTCGAAGGTCTTGGTGGCGGCGGCGAGGTCGCCGGCCCGGTACTGCGCCAGACCGAGGATTTCCCGGGCGGAATGGCGGAACGGCCCGGTATCGGTGTCGAGCGGCTTCATCCGCGCCTCGATGTCGGCGAGCGGGGCGGTGTCGACCAGGAGATAGCCGGCGCGCAGCCGGGCGACGTCGCGGGCGAGCGGGTCGAGCGCGGTATCATTGGCGAGGCCGTCATAGGCGGCGACGGCGGCCGGCTTGTCGGTGGCGGCCAGCTCCGCCGCGGCGCGGAAACGGGCGAGCACCCGATAGCCGCCAGTGCCATCCGCCGCGATCGCCGCGAAGGCCTTCTCGGCCTCCTCGTGCTTGCCCTCGCCCGCGAGCCGCAGCGCGGCGGCGAAGCGCGCGCCGGCCGCCTCGGCCTGCTGCGTGCGGTACCACTCATAACCGCGCCAGCCCGCGACGCCGAGCAGGACGACGACGACGAGCGCGACGATATAGGCGCCGTAGCGCGACCAGATCCGGCTCAGCCGCTCGCGGCGAAGATCCTCGTCGATCTCGTGGAAGATGTCTGCCATCGGACGTCCGTACGCGGAAAGAGTAAGGTGACGACAGCCCGCCTCACGCCCGAAGAGGTGAGGCCTGGCCATCCGTGAAGCGCGGGTAAATCATCGATGCGGCCCGATCAAGGCAAATGTCCGGGCGCCGCCCCGCCGCGGCGCCGGCCACGCCTTCAGGCGCTCTTCTTCGGGGCGTAGACGTGCTCAGGTCCGGGAAAGGCCCGCGCCCGCACATCGGCGGCGAAGTTCTCCACCGCCGCCCCGATCGAGGGGCCGATGTCGGCATATTTCTTCACGAAGCGCGGCACCTTGTCGGAGAGGCCCAGCATGTCCTCCAGCACGAGGATCTGGCCGTCGCAGGCCGATGAGCCGCCGATGCCGATGGTCGGGCAGGCCACCTCCGCGGTGATGGCGCGGGCGAGCGGCTCGGCCATCGCCTCCAGCACAATGGCGAAGGCCCCGGCGTCGGCGATGGCGCGGGCGTCGTCGCGGATCAGCTCCGCGCCCGCCTCGTCCCGCCCCACGGCCTTGAAGGAGCCGAGCGTGTTGATGGCCTGCGGGGTGAGGCCGACATGGCCCATCACCGGCACGCCGCGGTCGGCGAGAAAGCGCACGGTCTCCGCCATGCGGCGGCCGCCTTCCAGCTTCACCGCGCCGGCGCCGGTCTCCTTCAGCACCCGGGCCGCGGTGGCGAACGCCTGCTGCGGGCTGCCCTCATAGGAGCCGAACGGCAGGTCGACCACCACCAGCGCGCGGGAGGAGCCGCGCATCACCGCCTGCCCCTGCAGGATCATCATCTCCACCGTGACCGGCACCGTCGTCTCCAGCCCGTGCATAACCATGCCGAGCGAGTCGCCGACCAGCATGAAGTCGACATGGGGGTCGATCAGCCGGGCGGTGTGGGCGTGGTAGGAGGTCAGCGAAACGATCGGCTCCCCGCCCTTGCGGGCCCGGATGTCGGGTGCGGTGAGCCGCCGGGCGGCGGACTGGATGGACATGAGCGTCTCTTTTAGGGGGCGTCTCTTCAACCGGGCATCACCGGCACGCCGACGACGTACGGGTGAAACAGGAAGGCGAGCGCCGCATAAAGCACGAGACCGCCGGCCACCGCAACGAGGTCGCCACCCCAGCCGGACGGCGCTACCGGCAGGGGTTCGCCGCGCTTCTTCACGGAAATGCGGTCATACACCGCCCAGGCCAGCACGATGAGGAACAGCGTCAGCGAGGCGACGTCGCCATTGGCGAGGACATGCGCAAGGGCCCAGATCTTCACCGCGACCAGCATGGGATGCTTGAGCCGGGCGCGGATGTGGGCGAGCGTGCTCCTTCCCAAGTACGGCGATACGCGCATCGCAATCGGCGACCCGGCCGAGCTGGGCCAGCGGCGCTCGCCGGGCGTGATCGCGCCGTGGGATCAGCCGCGACCAGTGCGATGCTGGCGAACAGCATCAGCAGCAGGGTGAGGTGGCGCAGCCCGGTCGGCGGGTCGTAGAGCACGCGCGGGCCTTCCGAGCGCCACTCGCCGAAGCCATAGGCGGTGAGCAGCAGGCCAATGGTGGAGACCAGCGCGTAGAGCCCCTTATAGGGCCCCTCCCCGATCCGCGCGATCACCGCGGCGCGCGCCGCGCGGCGGGTGGTGAAGACGTGCGCGCCGAGAAACAGGACGAGGCCGATCAGCATCGTGATCATGGCGGAAACTCCGGGCTGGACGGTCGGGGGCGGGACGGTCTTGTAACTGGACGGTCGGGGCGGCTCGCACGCTAGATGGATTCCAGTCTCGGCGCCACGCGGCGTTCGTCCACGGGTCCGGCCGCACCGCGCGGCGTCCCACCGCCCGTCCCGCCATGGCGGGGGCTTTCCCGCCCGCCAATGCCGTGCTTGCCTTGCCATGGGGAAGGCCGGGTGCGCCTGGAGGGTAGCTGAATGGGACGGTGGCTTGCCGGATTGGCCGGCCTTCTGCTTGCGCTGGCGCCGATGCCGGTACAGGCCGAGAGCGTGGTGGCGCGGGTGGACCTTTCCGCCCAGACCATGGAGGTTTCGGTTGAGGGCGAGCCGCTCTACCGCTGGCCGATCTCCAGCGCGCGGCGCGGCTACGTCACGCCCACCGGCAGCTACCGGCCCGAGCGCCTCTACCGGCGCTATTTCTCCCGCCGCTACGACAACGCGCCGATGCCCTATGCCATCTTCTTCCGCGCGGGCTACGCCATCCATGGCACCGAACATCTGCGCCAGCTCGGCCGCCCGGCCTCGCATGGCTGCATCCGGCTGGCGCCCGGCAACGCGGCGCAGCTTTTCGGGCTGGTGCAACGCTATGGCAGCCGGGAAACCCGCATAATCATCGCGCACTGAAGCCTTCCCGGTGGTAATGTGCATACATCAGCCGGCGGACCTCACACCCCGCGGGGGTGTCCTTCGTCGCGGAACCGGTCATGCTGCTCGACTACTCGTCCCTGTTGGTCGCGATCGGGTTCTCCGCCATCTGCCTTTCCGTCATCCTGTTCTCGAGCTGGATCACGGCGCGGGCCGAGACCTTCCTGCTGACCTGTGCGGTCGGGCAGGGGCTGATCGTCCTCCACGTCTTCAGCTACAGCCTGTACATCGCGCGGCCGGTGGCCGGCCTCGACGCCTTCGCCTTCAGCCTGCTGCTCATCGGGCTCGCCACGCTGAACGGCGCCTCCCGCCAGTTCCGGTTCGGAACGGCCTCATGGGTCTCGCCGCTGACCGGCGGCCTCGCCATCGCGATCGTGGCCGCACCTCTGCTGGCGGGCTATGACGGGGTCGGCTACGTGCTCTTCAACATCGCCGCCGCGACGCTGCTGGCCGCGACCGCCGCGGAGTACTGGCAGGCGCGCCGGGAGGCGCCGGGCGCCCTGACAGCACTCGCCGGGCTCTACCTGCTGGCGGGCCTCTCCTTCCTGCCCTGCGCCGTCATGCTGGTCCTCAATGGCGAGGCCCGGCTGGAGGGGCCGCCGCAGAACTGGGCCGAGGACCTCAACGTCATCATCGCCATCATCGCCGTGCCGGGCGCCGGCGCCCTGACCCTGGCGCTGAACCAGACCCGCCTCGCCCGCGCCCACAAGCGCGAGGCGATGACCGACTCGCTCACCGGGCTGCTCAACCGGCGGGCGCTGTTCGATCTCGTGGCGAACGAGCCGCTGCGCGGCGACGTGGCGGTGGTGCTGTTCGACGTCGACCGCTTCAAGGCCATCAATGACGAGCGCGGCCATGCCGCCGGGGACCAGGTGCTGGCCTGTTTCGCGCAGGCGCTGCGCGAGCGTGCCGACCCCGGCAGGCGGGGCCGGCCCACCCACCCGGAGCCGCTGCCGGCGCGCACCATCTTCGCCCGGCTTGGCGGCGAGGAATTCGCGCTGCTGCTGCGCGGCACCACCGCCGATGCCGCGCTGCGCGAGGCGGAGGCGATCCGCGCGCGCTTCGCCGCCCTGGTGCAGGAGCGTCTCGCCCTCGCCTGCACGGCGAGCGCGGGCATCGCCTTCGGCCAGCCGAACGGTTATGACTTCGAAGCGACGCTGAATGCGGCGGACCAGATGCTCTACAGCGCAAAGCGGCACGGCCGGGACCGCGTCGCCATGGCGAGCGCCCGTCTGGTGGGCTCGCTCAACCCTGCGCCGCGACCTTCTTCACGTCCTTGATGTCGGTGAAGACCACGCCGGGCCAGCGGTCGCCGGTATAGCCGATCATGAAGGCCGAGGAGGCGAGGAAGACCGGGTCGCCATCGAGGTCCTCCGCCATGGCGGAGCGGTTGGCGGTGCCGAAATCCTCCAGCTTCTTCGCATCGGCGCAGCTCACCCAGCGCGCGAGCTGGAACTCGCTCATGTCGAAGCCGACATCGAGGCCGTATTCCGCCTCGAGCCGGTTCTTGAGCACGTCGAGCTGGAGCGGGCCGACCACGCCGACGAGGGCGGGCGAGCCGTCGAGCGGGCGGAACACCTGCACCACGCCCTCCTCCGCCATCTCCTGCAGCGCCTGCTTCAGCTTCTTCGCCTTCATCGCGTCGGCCAGCTTCACCCGGCGCAGGATTTCCGGCGCGAAGCTCGGCACGCCGACGAAATTCAGCTCCTCGCCCTCGGTGAGGGTATCGCCGATGCGCAGATTGCCGTGGTTGGGAATGCCGACCACGTCGCCGGCATAGGCCTCTTCCGCGAGCTGGCGGTCCTGGGCGAAGAAGAACTGCGGCGTCGCCAGGCTCATCGGCTTGCCGGTGCGCACCAGCCGCGCCTTCATGCCGCGCGAGAGCTTGCCCGAGCACAGCCGCGCGAAGGCGATGCGGTCGCGGTGGTTGGGATCCATGTTCGCCTGGATCTTGAACACGAAGGCCGTCATGCGCGGCTCCTCCGCCTCGACCCGGCGCTTGTCGGCGTCCTGGGCGCGGGGCGGCGGGGCGTGGCGGCCGAGCCCCTCCAGCAGGTCGCCAACGCCGAAATTGCGCAGCGCCGAGCCGAAATAGACCGGCGTCAGGTGCCCTTCCAGGAAGGAATCGAGGTCGAACGGGTTGCAGCCCTCCCGCACCAGACCCAGCTCGTCCGCCAGCACGCCTTCGTCGAGCGAAGCGTTGAGCGCGGCGATCTGCGCCATGCTCATCTGGCGCAGCGGGCCGGTCTTGCCCTCGTCTCCGTCGAGCAGCCGCATGCCGCCGGTGGCGATATCCATGGTGCCGACGAAATCGCGCCCGCGCCCCACCGGCCAGGTCATCGGCGTGGTGTCGAGCGCCAGCGTCTTCTCGATCTCGTCGAGGATCTCGAACGGGTCGCGGCTCTCGCGGTCCATCTTGTTGATGAAGGTGATGATGGGGATGTCGCGCAGCCGGCAGACTTCCAGCAGCTTGCGGGTGCGGGCCTCGATGCCCTTGGCCGCATCGATCACCATCACCGCCGCGTCGACCGCGGTGAGCGTGCGGTAGGTGTCCTCGGAGAAGTCCTCATGGCCCGGCGTGTCCAGCAGGTTGAACACGTGGCCGCCGAACTCGAACGTCATCACCGAGGTTGCGACCGAAATGCCGCGCTCCCGCTCGATCGCCATCCAGTCCGAGCGGGTGGAGCGGCGGTCCTTCTTGGCGCGCACCTGACCCGCGAGCTGGATGGCGCCGCCGAACAGCAGCAGCTTCTCGGTCAGCGTGGTCTTGCCCGCATCCGGGTGCGAGATGATGGCGAAGGTGCGCCGGCGCGCAACCTCAGCGGCGATCGGCGACAGCGCGGGGGATGAGGTGGTGAGGGAGTCCATGGGCGCGGATGTGGCAGGGAAGCCCGGCAATATCAAGGGCGCGCACGCCCCCGACGTCGCGAGCGCCGACGCTTCGGCGCTCAGCCCGGGAAAAGCCCCTCATAGCGCCCCGGCTGGAACCCCACCACCACGCCGCCATCCATCTCCAGCACCGGGCGCTTGATGAGGGTGGGCTCGGCCAGCATCAGCTCGAAGGCGGCGAGGCCGTCGAGATTCTGCTTCCGCTCCTCCGGCAGCTTGCGGAAGGTGGTGCCCGCCTTGTTCAGCAGCGTCTCCCAGCCCACCGCCTTGATCCAGCCGCCGAGCCGGTCGCGCTCCAGCCGCTCCGCGCGGAAATCGTGGAAGCGATAGGCGACGCCATGGCTGTCGAGCCAGCCGCGCGCCTTGCGGACGGTGTCGCAGGTCTTGATGCCGTAGAGGGTGACCATCCGTTGTCTCCGTTGGTGCCGTGGCGGCCGTCAGCCCAGCCGCTCGATCAGGGCCATGGCGGCATGCGGGTTCCGCTCCTTGTAGCCGGAAATGACATAGAGGAAGACGTCGCGCGGCGCGGCCGGCGCGGGATCGTCGCCGACATGGGCGAGGTCGGCCGGCCGACCGCCGGCGGCCCAGCGGCGCGCCCGCTTGGCCCAGGCGTCGAGGTCGGCGGTGGAATAGCCGAGCGGCTCGCCCTCCCGGGTGCCCATGATGCGGGCATAGACGAAGGGCGCCGTGGCGTCGGCGATCTGAGGGTGCTCGCTGTCGCCCGCGGTCACGATGGCGACGCCGTGGGCCCGGGCCATGGCGATGAAGTCGGGGTGGCGGAAGCTGTCGTGGCGCACCTCCACCGCGTGGCGCAGCGCCCGGCCCTCATGGCTGTGCGGCAGCAGTCGGAGGAAGGCCTCGAAATCGGCGGGCTCGAAGCGCTTGGTGGCCATGAACTGCCAGTTGATCGGCCCCAGCTTCTCCCGCAGCTCCAGGATGCCGCTGGCGATGAAGCGCTCCACCGAGGCGCCGGCCTCGGCCAGCACGCGCCGGTTGGTGGCGAAGCGCGGCCCCTTCATGGCGAAGACGAAGCCCTCCGGCGTCTCCTCCCGCCAGCGGGCGAAGCTTTCCGGCTTCTGCGAGCCGTAATAGGTGCCATTGATCTCGATCGAGGTCAGCCGCTGGGCGGCATGTTCCAGCTCCCGCTTCTGGGCGAGCTTTTCGGGATAGAAGCTGCCCCGCCAGGGCTCGAACACCCATCCCCCGATTCCGATACCGATTCGGCCCTGCTCCGCCATCGCTCAACCTATCCTGATACCGTTATCATTCATTTCGAAACCAAGAACACTTTGGTGACATCCGCCGGTTGTCCCATCGGGTGGACAATTGCCAGTTTTGGAACGGAAAATCCGGAGCCGTCCCGCTGCGGGCGTTGCCGGGGCGCAGCCGGCACCTTAGAAATATTCGGATGCGAAGAAGGGTCCAATCCTGCGTTTCTTCGTTGATGCATTGGCGGCGTTTCTGCCTCAGCATCGGTGACGGGAGAGAATCATTGGCTGGCATCATGCGCACATTCAGCAAGAAGATCTCCAGGCTCTGGCGCCCCGTCGAACGCCGGCTGAAGCCTCATCTCGACCGCTGGTCCGGCAAGACCGAACGGCGGCAGCGCGCCCGGCAGACCGCGCTGGAGGAGCAGCTCCCCGCCTTTCTCGCGGCGGTGCGCACGGTGAAGGCGTTCGGCTTCGAGCTGTGCGGGGTTCGCCGTGACGTGGACGCCCTGAAGGCGGAGAACGCGGCGCTGCGTGCCGAGATCGAGGCGCTGAAGAGCGCGGTGGCCGGCGCGGCCGGGGCTCCTTCGCCGCAGACCGACCCGGAGCTGCCGGGCCGCCGGTTCGAGGTGCGCAGCCTGTCGCAGAAGGCCTCGTGACCTCGGCCGGCCTGTTGTCCCGCAGAAGGCCCGCCGCGCCGGCACCCCGGCCCCTTTTTCCATCAAGCCACGGCGGCGACCATGGCGGTGCATCAATTGCCCATACCTCACCTCAGCACGTCCTTTGAGCCCAGCGTCTCCATCGTCATCGTCTCCGACGGGCGACGCGAGGCGCTGGTAAAGACCATCGAGAGCCTCAACTGGCTGGAAGCCGCCCGATTCGAGGTGGTGGTGGTGTGCGGGCCGACGCCCGACGGCACGCGCGAGGCGATGGCCGCGCTGGGCGACCGGATCAAGGTGCGGCATTGCCCGGTGCGCAACATCTCCATCGCCCGCAACGCCGGCATCGCCGCGGCGGCGGGCGACATCGTCGTCTTCCTCGACGACGACGCCTTTCCCGAGCCGGAGTGGCTGGGCCAGCTCATCGCGCCCTATGCCGATCCGCAGGTGGGCGCGGCGGGCGGCATCGTCTATGACCACACCGGGGTCGGCATCCAGTACGACTTCGCCGTCTCCGACCGGCTCGGCCACACCGACCGGAACTGGACTCGTGCCGCCGAGGAGCTCAATTTCCCCTATTCGTCGAAATTCCCCCACATC
>CAZIXP010000031.1:14372-35384 GCA_964543245.1 uncultured Starkeya sp. | reverse complement strand
CAGGGTGAGCAGCACGGCCGGGAGGCCGCTCGTGGCCTGGACGAGGTCCTGCTCCTGGGCCGCCGTGATGCTGCCGCGGGCGCGGCCGAGGCCGATGGCGAGGCAGGCCATGACCGAGAGCTGGCAGGTGAAGGCCTTGGTGGAGGCGACGCCGATCTCGGGGCCGGCCAGCGTCGGCATCACCGTGTCGCTCTCGCGGGCGATGGTGGAGCTCGCGACGTTCACCACCGCCAGCACGCTCTGGCCCTCGTCGCGGGCATAGCGCAGCGAGGCCAGCGTATCGGCGGTCTCGCCGGACTGCGAGATGACGATGGCGAGCCCGTTCTTCGCCAGCGGCGCCTCGCGGTAGCGGAATTCCGAGGCGACGTCGATCTCCACCGGCAGCCGGGCGTAGCGCTCGAACCAGTATTTGGCCACCAGACCGGCGTAATAGGCGGTGCCGCAGGCGGCGATCGAGACGCGCTCCAGCGCGGCGAAATCGAACGGCAGCGGGCCGGGAAGCTGCACGGTCTCGCTCGCCATGTCGAGATAATGGCCGAGCGTGTGGGCCACGACCTCCGGCTGCTCGTGGATTTCCTTCGCCATGAAATGGCGGTGGTTGCCCTTCTCGATCAGGAAGGCCGTGGCGGCGGTCTTCTGCACCGCGCGGCGCACCAGCCGGTTGGCGGCGTTGCGGATTTCGGCGCGCTCATGGGTCAGCACCGCCCAGTCGCCATCCTCGAGATAGGCGATGCGGCTGGTGAAGGGTGCCAGCGCGATGGCGTCGGAGCCGAGATACATCTCGCCGTCGCCATAGCCCAGCGCCAGCGGGCTGCCCTTGCGGGCGCCGATCAGCAGGTTCTCGTCGCCGTCGAACAGGAAGCCGAGCGCAAAGGCGCCCTTCAGCCGCGGCAGCGTGGCCGCCACGGCATCGGCCGGGGCGCGGCCGCCGCGCAGCTCCCGGGTCACGAGATGGGCCACCACCTCGGTGTCGGTCTCGCTCTCGAAATTGCAGCCTTCGCCGCGCAGCTCGTCGCGCAGCTCGCGGAAATTCTCGATGATGCCGTTATGGACCACGGCAACGCCGGTGGTGGCGTGGGGATGGGCGTTGGCGACGCTCGGCCGGCCATGGGTGGCCCAGCGGGTGTGGCCGATGCCGATGCGGCCGTTGAGCGGCGCCTCGCGCAGCACCGCCTCCAGATTGCGCAGCTTGCCCTCGGCGCGCCGCCGGGTGAGCTGCCCGCCTTCCAGCGTCGCGATGCCGGCGGAGTCGTAGCCGCGATATTCAAGCCGCTTGAGGGAATCGACCAGACGGTCGGCGACGGGCGCATCGCCCACAATGCCGATGATGCCACACATCTTCGCGAGCCAGCTCCTGACAGAACCTGATGAAGTTACGCCGTCAGGATTTAACCGAACGTCACCCCACACCCGAAATCACTTCGGATGTCGTTTCGTGTCTTACTTCTTTGGCGAAAGTCCGGCGGAAAAGCGGGCGCGCAGACGACTTGCGAAACCTTCCTTGTTCACCTGCCGGGCGCGGGCCACCGCGAGGGCGTCGGGCGGCACGTCGTCGGTGATGACGCCGCCGGTCGCGGTGTAGGCGCCATCGCCCACGCGCACCGGGGCGACCAGCAGGGTGTTGGTGCCGATGAAGACATCGGCGCCGATGACGGTGCGGTGCTTGCGGAAGCCGTCGTAATTGCAGGTGATGGAGCCCGCGCCGATCTTGCTGTTCGCCCCGACGCTGGAATCCCCGACATAGGAGAGGTGCTTGACCTTCACCCCGGGCCCGAGGTCGGACGCCTTGATCTCCACGAAATTGCCGACGTCGACCCTTTCCCCCAGCGCCGCGCCGGGGCGCAGCCGGGCGAACGGGCCGACGGTGGCGCCGCGCCCGCTATGGGCGCCCTCGATATGGCTGAAGGCGTGGATGGTCACGTCGTCCTCCACGGTGACGCCGGGACCGAACACCACGTTCGGCTCCACCACCACATCACGGCCGAGCCTGGTGTCGGGGGAGAAGAACACCGTTTCCGGGGCGATGAGGGTGGCGCCGCCGGCCATGGCGGCGGCGCGCAGCCGCTGCTGCAGCAGCGATTCGGCCTCGGCGAGCTGGGCGCGGGTGTTCACCCCCGCCACCTCGGCGACCTCCGCCTCCACCACCGCGGCGGTGCGGCCGAGCGCGCGGGCAACCTCCACCGCGTCGGTGAGGTAATATTCGCCCTTGGCGTTGGCATTGCCGATGCGTTCCAGCAGCGCCAGCGCCACGGCGCCGTCGAAGGCCATCAGCCCGGCATTGCAGAGCCCGACCGCCCGCTCCTCGGCGCTGGCGTCCTTCTCCTCGCGGATGGCGACGAGCTCGCCCTCCCGGCTCAGCAGGCGGCCATAGCCGGTGGGATCGGCCGGACGGAAGCCCAGCACGCTCACCGCCGCGCCGCCCGCCAGCGGGGCGCGCAGCGCGGCGATGGTCTCGGGCCGCACCAGCGGGGTGTCGCCATACATCACCACCACGTCGTCCGCCGGCTCCGCCAGCGCCGCGCGGGCGGCGAGAACGGCGTGGGCGGTGCCGAGCCGCTCGG
This sequence comes from uncultured Starkeya sp., assembly GCA_964543245.1. Taxonomy (GTDB): domain Bacteria; phylum Pseudomonadota; class Alphaproteobacteria; order Rhizobiales; family Xanthobacteraceae; genus Ancylobacter. The sequence continues at coordinate 32,823 of CAZIXP010000031.1, read as the reverse complement.
CCTGCACGAACACCTCCACCGCGACCCCGGCGGGGGCGGCGGCGCGGGCGGCGGCGGCGACATCCTCCCGCCCCGGCCCGACCACCACGGCGAGCCGGGCGGCGCCGGCGCGGCCGGCGGCGTCCACCACATGGCCGACCATGCTGCGGCCCGCCACCTTGTGCAGCACCTTGGGCAGGCGGGAGGCCATGCGGGTGCCTTCCCCCGCGGCGAGAACCACGACCAGCAATGAACGCATCGGCATGTCTCCGGATCGTGCGGCGCCAGCGCAGGTGGTGCCGAATCGGGCGGCTATGTAGCCCGCGCCGGGGCGCCGCGGAAGGGTGAAGGGCAGAACCGTCGATCAGAAAAAGCAAGCCAGATGATACATATACGTGAAGTGAACCGGATGACGCGCCGTCACGACACGCCCGGGTTGCGCGCCGCTGCGGCATGCCGGCGGCGAGCGCGGGAGGGCCGCCCCCGCCCCGGCCTCCCGGCCGCGGTGGAAAGGGCGCTGCCGTTCCGGGACGACGAGGCGGGCGGCGGCACACCCCCCGGCCCCGCCCGGCAAAGGGCGCGCGCACCGCCCCTGCCCGACCCGCCGGGGCCGCCGCACCGTCGGGCTGCCCGTTTTCGCGCCCCTCGCCGGCTTGGCCTCGAATCGGGGCAGACGTGGCCGCGGCGAGGCTGTATGGCAGCGCCATGAACGCGCCCTCGCCCAACCCGGCTCCCGCCTCGTCGCCCGTCCCGCCGCCGGTCGCGGCAGCCCCGTCCCCGGCACCCGCGCCGGCAACCGCGCTGCTGCGCCGCCCGGTGCTGCTCGCCGCGCTGCTGGCCATGCCGCTGTTCTTCACCAGCAACCTCATCGTCGGGCGGGCGGTGGTCGGCGTGGTGTCGCCCTGGCAGCTCGCCTTCTGGCGCTGGCTGTTCGCGCTGCTCCTGCTGCTGCCGATCGCGCTGCCGGAACTGCTGCGGCACCGCCACGTGCTGCTGAGCCAGTGGAAGCCGATCCTCGTCATGGGCGCGATCGTGATGGTGATCTGCGGCGGCAACACCTATTTCGCGCTCGCCTATTCCACCGCAACCAACGCCACACTGATCTACGCCACCTCGAACATCATGGTGGTGGTGCTGGAGGCGGTGCTGATGCGGCAGCGCCTGCCGCCGCTGCGCATCCTCGGCGCCTGCGCCGGGTTCTTCGGCATCGTGCTCATCACGCTGGAGGGCGATCTCGGCCGGTTGCTGGGGCTCTCCTTCAACGTCGGCGACCTGCTGTTCCTGCTCGCCGCGGTGTCCTGGGCGGTCTATGCCCTGATGCTGCGCAGCGGGCCGCTGGTGCATATCGGCACGGTGCCGACCTTTGCCGCCATCAACATCGCCGGCGTGCTGCTGCTGGCGCCGGCGGCGCTGCTGGAGTCGCAGATGGGCGCGCCGGGACCGGTGGGGATGACGGCGTGGGGCGCCATCTTCTTCCTCTCCACCATTCCCTCGGCGGTGGTGTTCCTGATGTTCCAGTACTGCACCCGGGAGGCCGGGCCTTCCATCACCGCGATGTTCGGCTATCTCATGCCGGTCTACGGGGTGATGCTGTCGGTGCTGCTGCTGGACGAGCACCTGCACCTGTTCCACGCCGTGGGCTTCGTGCTGATCCTGGGCGGCGTCATCCTGGCGACCCGCGGCCCCGCGCCGGCGCCGGCCGGAGCGCAACCCGTGCGGGCGCGCTGACGGCGTCATCGCGGAGCGTTGGCCGCCCGGAACGTTGATCGCCGGGCGGCGTCATGCCATCGAAGCGACGAGACATCTTCAGGAGAAAAGCCGTGAGCGCACGCACCTTCCTGCCCGGCCCCCGCATCTCGAACCTGGTCGTCGCCTGCGGCATGGGCACGCTGGCCTGGGCGTTCTGGCTGCGCTACGCGGTGCTGGAACAGTCCGCGGTGGGCCAGGCCTGCGCCTCGGTCGTCACCGGCACCTGCGTGGTGCGGGCGACGACGCTGTCGCTGATCGAATATTCCGCCTTCGGCATCGCCGCGCTGGTGCTGGCGGCGATCCAGCTGGTGCGACCCTCGGTGGCGGTGTTCACGCTGGCCCTGATGGCGAGCGCGGCGGGCGTCGTCTTCTACAACGGCAACACCGCCGCGCTGGCCGCGGGGCTGCTGCTCATCTCGTTCGCCCGGCCGTGGCGAGGCGCCAGAAGCTGAGGGCGAACAGCACCAGCAGCGCGCCGGTCCACAGCGCCTGCCAGTTGGTCAGCCGCTCGTTCAGGATGATGAACAGGCCCGACAGCAGGAACACCCCGGCGGCGATCGCCTCGGCGTGACGCTCGCCGCCTGCCGGGCGCGGCGCCGCAAGGAAGGCGTAGGCCGCCAGCGCGGTGAGGATCGGCGTCAGCCCGGCGAACTGGAAGTCGCGGTAGCGCGGGTCGAACACCAGCCCGAAGGCGATCTGCACCGCCAGCACCGCCGCCAGCACCAGCACCACGCCAACCAGCTTCTCCAGCCCGCTCGCGGCCCGCCGCGCCTCCGGCTCCAGCACGGTGACGAAGCCGACCTGCCGCGTCCCGGCGGCGAGGGCAAAGGCGGTGAGCGGCGGGGCCAGCAGGCCCAGCGCGATCATGACCACGGCGCGGACCCAACCGCCGGCGTCGCGGCTTTCCACCGGCACCGCCGCAATCGCCCAGCCGATCGCGATGCCCGAGGCCAGCGCCACCGCGGCGATGCCGAGCCAGCGGCCGGTCGGCAGTTCCCCGCCCCGCCGCGCCGCGCCCTTCAGGCCGGCGGCGAAGATGGCGAGGGCGAAGGCGACCCCGCCCAGCCCCTGCCACAGCCAGGCCGGATGGTCGGAGACCGCCTCGCCCCAGCCGAACTTGAAGTCGCGGCTATAGGCGTCGAGGAAGCCCCAGTGGCCGCCCACCGTGCCTTCCAGCGCGCGCTTCCACGGCTGGTCGAACGCCTCGATCACGTTCACGCGGTAGTTCTTCTCCTTGGCGAGGGCCAGCAGCTCCTGGATGACCTTGGCCTGGTTGGAGGGCGAGGGTTCCGCCCCCTCGCGCATGCGGCCCGCGCTCGGCCAGCCGGTCTCACCGATGAGGATGTCGTGGCCCTCGAACACCTTGCCGACATGGTCGCGGATCTCGCCGATATGGGCCACCGCCTTGTCGGCGGAAACCGGCAGGTCCTCCCAGAACGGCAGGATGTGGACGGTGACGAAGTCGACCGAATTGGCGAGGTCGCGGTTGCGCTCCCAGAACTCCCAGACATCGGCATAGGTGACGGGAACGCCGGCGCTCTGCTTCACCTGGCGGATGGTCTGGGCGAGGTCGGTGGCGGAGAGCTCGCCGCGCAGCAGCACCTCGTTGCCCACGATCAGGCCCTTGACCACGTCGGGATTTTCCTGCGCGGCCTTGATGCCGTTGGTGATCTCGACCTGGTTCTTGTCCTTCTCGCGCCCGAGCCAGATGCCCTGCAGCATGGTGAGCCCGTGCTTGCGGGCGAGCGCCGGGGCGGCGTCGAGGCCCATCTCGGTGGAGTAGGTGCGCACGCAATGGGTGATCTTGGCGAGACGGGCGAAATCGTCGTCGATCTGCTCGGGTGGGATCACCAGCCCGGCCATGAAGGGCGACTGCCCCGGCCGGAACGGCGCGTAGGAGACGCAGGGCAATTTTTCCCCGGAGGCCAGCGGCGAGGGCGGCGCCGGCACCGGCGCCCCCAGCCAGGCCCATGCGGCGAGGATCGCCGCGGAAACGACGGCGGCGAGCACGAATGGCAGGCGCATGCGGTGGGACTCCCCTCAAGGTCGTCAGCGTGGCCGCTGCCGCATAGCGGTGCAAGAGGGCGCTGTGAAGAGCGCCGTGCGGCAGGAACAGCACAACGCCCGCGCTTCCCCATTCGGAACGCGCCGTCATGCTGACAAATTCAACCGCTTCACCTACTGTCCCGCCGTCGTAATCACCTCCTGCGCGTGATGAAATTTCCCATGGCTTCTTCCGTACGCGTCCTGACCGCCCTTCTGATGAGCGGCGCCCTCCTCGCGGCCGCCGGCACCTTTCCCGCGGCCGCCCAGTCCACCAGCGAAGAGCCGAAGTCCACCGAGCAGCAGACGCCCGAGCAGCAGGCCAAGGAAGCCCAGCGCCGCTCCGTGGAGGAATATGCCGAGGCGGCCAAGCTGCCGGGCAATGCCGGCCTGCCGGAATGCGTGTGGAGCGGGCGGCGCATCGCCATGCTGCTCTGGCGCGACGATGTCGACACCGCCCGCCGCCACATGGAGCTGTATGAGCGGTTCGGCTGCCCGACCGAGCACCTGAAGATCGCGTTCCGCTGCCTCGTGCGCCAGGGCAACATCGACTCCAAGTCGCCCGAGCGCCTGTCCGAGCGGGTCCACGCCTGCTGGGTCAACCCCGAGTCCACCCCCGGCCAGCCGGCCGCCGCACCGGCTGCGCCTGCCGCAGCGCAATGACGGCCCGGTGTTTTCATGAGGCGGCCCCCGCCGCGTCATGACCTCGCCACAAGCCCGGAACAAATAGAGCCATACGAACGTTCTGTGGGGCGACAGGGCGTCATGGTACCGCGGGTAAGACGGTAACCCAGACCCTCGAATTTGCTGCAAGTGCGTTCGATCTGGATTAGCATTGAACCGTCTTCCTCTCTCCTTTCGTGGGTAAGTCCATGCGCCCCGCTGTTCGCGTCGCGGCCGCTGTCATTGCGGTGGTCACGTCCGTGCATGCCTTCATCTGGCTCGCCATGCGCGAAGAAGCGCAGGCCCCGGCCGTGCCGGACCGCTTCGTCAGCATGTCCTTCGCGCCCTATGGCCGGGACGCCAACCCCGACAAGGGCGAAGGCACCAACGAGGCGCAGATCCGCCGCGACATCGAGGCGGTCGCGCCCTACACCCGGGCGGTGCGCACCTATGCCGCCACCGGCGGGCTAGAACTGGTTCCCCGCATCGCCGCCGAAAAGGGCCTCAAGGTCACGATGGGCGCGTGGCTGGACGAGGACGAGACCCGCAACGAGCACGAGATCACCAACGCGATCGACGCCGCGCGGAAGAACTCCAACGTCATCGGCATCGTGGTCGGCAACGAGTCGATCCTGCGCGCCGAACGCACCCCCGAGCAGCTCATCAACACCATCCGCCGGGTGAAGCGGGAAACCAACGTACCCGTAACCACCGGCGAAACCTGGGACGTCTGGCTCGACCATCCCGAGCTGGTCTCCGCGGTCGACTATATCGCCGCCCACATCCTGCCCTATTGGGAAGGCGTTCCGGCCAGCCAGGTCGTCGAACGCTCCATCGAGATCTATGACCGGCTGCGCGCCGCCTATCCCGGCAAGCGCATCGTGATCGCCGAATTCGGCTGGCCGAGCGCGGGCTACAACCGCGATGCCGCCGTGCCCGGCGCCACCCTGCAGGCCGAGGTGATCCGCACCTTCGCCTCCCGCGCCGACGCGCTGGGCATCGACTACAACCTGATCGAGGCGTTTGACGCACCGTGGAAGAGCTTCGAGGGCAGCGTCGGCCAGTACTGGGGCGTGCTCGACGCCGACCGTCACGTCAAGTTCCCGCTGTCCGGCCCGATCACCCCGGCGACCTACAACGCCACCGCGGCCATCGCGCTGCTGCTGGGCGTCGCCTTCTCGCTGCCGCTGTTCCGCTTCGCCCGGCTCACCGTGCCGCAGGCTGCGGTGATGGTGGCCGCCGCCAATCTGGTGGGCTACTGGATCGCGACCGTCACCGACCACTGGCTGACCCATTACGTCGTCGGCGGCAACAAGGTGACCTTCGTCATCTCGCTGGTGCTGCTGGTACCGCTGGTGGTGGTGATGCTCTACCGGGTGGAGGAGCTGGCGACCATCGCCTTCGGGCAGTCGCCCCGGCGCCTGCTGCGCGGTTCCAACCCGATGCCGGCCCGCACCCCCAAGGTGTCGATCCACATCCCGGCCTATAAGGAGCCGCCGGAGATGCTGAAGCAGACGCTGGACAGCGTCGCCCGGCTCGACTGGCCGAACCTCGAATGCATCGTGGCGATCAACAACACGCCCGACCCCGCCTTCTGGGAGCCGATCGAGGAGCACTGCAAGCTGCTCGGCGACCGCTTCAAGTTCCTCAACCTGCCGAAGATCGAAGGCTTCAAGGCCGGGGCGCTGCGCATCGCCATGCAGCACACCGCCCCCGACGCCGAGATCATCGGCATCATCGACGCCGACTACGTGGTGAGCCAGGACTGGCTGCGCGACCTCGTGCCGGTGTTCGAGGACCCCACCGTCGGCATCGTGCAGGCGCCGCAGGACCACCGCGACTCCGGCCGCAGTCTCATGCACGAGGCGATGAACACTGAATATGCCGGCTTCTTCGACATCGGCATGGTCCAGCGCAACGAGCACGACGCCATCGTCGTCCACGGCACCATGTGCCTGATGCGCCGCGCCGCCATGGTGGAAGCCGGCGACTGGTCGAGCGACACGATCTGCGAGGACACCGATCTCGGCCTCTCCATCATCGAGCTCGGCTGGAAGAGCCACTACACCAACAAGCGCTATGGCTGGGGCCTGCTGCCGGACGACTTCGCCTCCTTCAAGAAGCAGCGCCACCGCTGGGCCTATGGCGGCATGCAGATCGTGAAGAAGCACTGGCGCCGGCTGCTGCCGGGCCGCTCGCGGCTGACCACGGCGCAGCGCCGGGAATTCGCCATCGGCTGGGTGAGCTGGCTCGGTTCGGAAAGCGTCGGCGCGCTGGTGGCGGTGCTCTCCCTGCTGTGGGTGCCCTTCGTGCTCGGCCTCGGCATCGCTGTGCCGCAGCACATCCTCACCGTGCCGATCATCTTCTGCTTCGGTGTCTATGTCCTGCACTTCTGCGCGCTCTACCGGCTGCGCGTCGCCACCACCCCGGGCCGGATGATCGGCGCGGCGGTCGCCGCCATGGCGGTGCAGTTCACCGTCGCCAAGGCGGTCTATGACGGGTTCCGCTACAAGGACCTCGCCTTCGCCCGCACCGCCAAGGGCAGCTGGCTCGCCAGCGCCGCCCGCGCCTTCCCCGCCCTTCCCGAAGCCGTCATCGGCGGCGGGCTGATGGTGTCGGCGATCGGCCTCCGGCTGACCAACTGGCACGCGGTGACGGAGATCAACCTCTTCGCCTTCGCGCTGGCCATCCAGTCGCTGCCCTTCCTCGCGGCGGCGGTGATCGGCTGGCTGGAAGGCTCGCCGCTCAACGAGGTGGCGACCTGGAAGGCGCTGCGCACCCGCGCCGCCGGCCTGCTGCCCCTGCGCGGCAACCGTGCCCCGGTGATCACCGAATAGGCGCGTGCCGGGCGCGAGCCGTACCGGCGGGGCCGGTGCGGTGCCCTCCGCGGCAACCCTTCTTCCTCGACAAAAAAGCCCGGGATCGCTCCCGGGCTTTTTCATGGGCTGAAGGTGGTCGGCCGGTGGATCAGGCGGTCTCGGCCGGCTCGAACACCAGCGTCGCGCCCAGCGCCGATTTCGGCCCGACGACGATGAGCCCCTCGATCTCCTCCGCCGCCATCCGGCTGGAGGACAGCCGCTTGCGGGCGGTCTCGATGTTCTTCACCGCGAAGCGCACTGCCGCCAGCCGCAGCCCGGCATCGGCCGCCGGTGCCGCGCCGAAGCGCTCGGCGAACAGCTCGCGCGTCATCACCTCGATCGCGCCGCGGGGGGTCTGGCCGATATGCCAGCCCTCGATGGCGCGGCGGAAATCGATGCCGGCGAAGGTGGCGAGGAACGGCACATGCGCGGCTGGGTCGTCGGCGACGAAGACCACGCCGCCCACCCCGACCGTGCCGTTCATGTGGCGCTGCATGTCGGGAGACCAGAAATTCTCCGGGAATTTCTGCCGGCAGGTGAAGAAGCCGGCATGGGGCGAGGCAGGATCGCGGGCAAAGGCGAGCGAGAACGCCACCTCGACGTCGCTGCCGTCCGGCAGGCGGCCGATGCGCTGGAAATCGAACAGGTCGTAGCCGCCGAAGCCTGCGGCGTCGAATTCCGCCTTCTCGGCGGCAGGATCCCGGCCCTCCAGCACCAGCATGGAGAGCCCGGCGCCGGCGGTCGCGACATAGTCCCGGTTGAAGGCGCCGAAGGAAAAGGTGGTCTCGGTCGGCTCGGGAATCGCCTTGGGGTCGGCGACCTCCAGCAATTCCATGAAGAAGCCGGGCATCTGGACGATGCGGTTATGGGTGCCCCAGGGGTGGCGGTTGCGGCTGCCGACGGTGAAGCCGAGAAGATCGTACAGCTCGCCCGCCGCTTCGAGATCGCGAACGACATGCACCACATGGTCGAGGCCGCGGGCCATCGGGTCATCTCCTCGTTCTGGCGACATCACGCCGCGACACGGTCGAGACCGACTCGGGGGTCGAGCCGGCTACCGTGCCCATGGATACGACAGACGCGCCCTCGCCAGGCATGCCGGTCCGGAAACGTTCCACATGCCTGAGCCAGCGTGGCTGTCGCACCACACCGCGGGATGGAGGCTATTCGCCCGGAGCCCCAACGAAAAGGCCGGGAACGCGTCCCGGCCTTCATGCTTTCGTTCCGTTCCGTCCGGCGGCGGCTCAGACCAGCCGGCTCTGCACCACGGCCGCCCCGATGAAGGAGGCGAAGAGCGGGTGCGGCTCGAACGGGCGCGACTTCAGCTCCGGGTGGAACTGGACCCCGATGAACCAGGGGTGGTCGGGATATTCGATGATCTCCGGCAGCAGCCCGTCCGGCGACAGGCCGGAGAATCGCATGCCACAGGCCTCCAGCCGCTCGCGGTAGCTCAGATTGACCTCGTAGCGGTGGCGGTGGCGCTCGAAGATGTCGGTGGCGCCATAAACCTCGGCGACGCGGCTGCCTTCCGCGAGCCGCGCGGGGTAGGCGCCGAGCCGCATCGTGCCGCCGAGATCGCCGTCGAGGCCGCGCTTCTCCAGCTCGTTGCCGCGCAGCCATTCGGTGAGCAGGCCGACCACCGGCTCCTCGGTCGGGCCGAACTCGGTCGAATTGGCCGCCTCGATGCCGGCGAGATGGCGGGTCGCCTCGATCACCGCCATCTGCATGCCGAAGCAGATGCCGAGATAGGGCACGTGGCGTTCACGAGCGAACTGCGCCGCGCGGATCTTGCCCTCGGCGCCGCGCTGGCCGAAGCCGCCGGGCACCAGGATGCCGTGGACATGCTCGAGGAACGGCGCGGGGTCCTCGCGCTCGAAGATCTCGCTCTCGATCCAGTCGAGATTGACATGCACACCATTGGCGAGGCCGCCATGGGCCAACGCCTCGATCAGCGACTTGTAGGCGTCCTTCAGCCCGGTGTACTTGCCAACCACCGCGATGGTGACGGTACCTTCCGGGTTGCGGATGCCGGTCTCGATCTTGCGCCAGCGCGACAGTTCCGGCGCCGGGGCCGGCTCGATGCCGAACGCCGCCAGCACCTCGCCGTCCAGCCCGGCCTCGTGATAGGCCGAGGGCACGGCATAGATGTTGTCGGCGTCGCGCGCCTCGATCACCGCGCTCTCGCGGACATTGCAGAACAGGCCGAGCTTGCGGCGCTCCTCGCGCGGAATCTCGCGGTCGGTGCGGCACAAAAGGATGTCCGGCGAGATGCCGAGCGCCCGCAGTTCCTTCACCGAATGCTGGGTCGGCTTGGTCTTCAGCTCGCCCGCCGAGGGGATGTAGGGCAGCAAGGTAAGGTGGATGTAGATGCAGTGCTTGCGCGGCAGCTCGTGGCCGATCTGACGGATCGCCTCGAGGAAGGGCATCGCCTCGATGTCGCCCACCGTGCCGCCGATCTCCACCAGCACGAAGTCATACCCCTCATTGCCGGAGAGGACGAATTCCTTGATGGCGTTGGTGACGTGCGGGATCACCTGGACCGTGGCGCCGAGATAGTCGCCGCGCCGCTCCTTGGAGAGGATGTCCTGGTAGATGCGGCCGGTGGTGATGTTGTCGGAGCGGGTGGCCGGACGCCCGGTGAAGCGCTCGTAATGGCCGAGATCGAGATCGGTCTCGGCGCCGTCGTCGGTGACGAAGACCTCGCCATGCTGATACGGGCTCATCGTGCCCGGATCGACGTTCAGATAGGGGTCGAGCTTGCGCAGCCGGGTCTTGTAACCGCGGGCCTGGAGCAATGCGCCGAGGGCGGCGGATGCGAGGCCCTTGCCGAGCGAGGACACGACGCCGCCGGTGATGAAAATATAGCGCGCCATGGAATCCGGTTTCTAGCTACAAAAACGCGATTCGACGAGAGGCTGCGCGACCTGCGTTGCCTCCCGTCCATGGAAATTCGTCGTGGCGGAGCGCCGGGCGCGCCGCGATCACTGCGACTGGGGAACCTGCGGCGACGAGGGCGCCGGCTGGATGCCCTTGAGCTGGTCGAGAACCGTGCCGCCGGGAGCGGCCCCAGGTGCGCCCCCCGGCGCGGCGCCCGGTGCCGGCGGCGCGCCCGGCGCGGCAGCCGGTGTGTTGAAGATGGTGGCGGGGCCGCGACCCCAGCCGGCCAGCATGGTCAGCGCGATGCTGGTGATGAAGAACAACGCCGCCAGGATCGCCGTCGCCCGGGTGAGCACATTGGCGGTGCCGCGGGCGGAAAAGAAGCCGCCGCCACCGCCGCCGCCACCGATCCCGAGGCCGCCGCCTTCGGAGCGCTGGATCAGCACGACGCCGATCAGGGCAAGCACCACCATCAGGTGGATGACGATCACTACGGTCTGCATCTTCTGCCTTACAAATCTCGCGACACGGCGGCCCGCGGAGAGGCTGCGCCGGAACTTTGGCGCGGTTCCTACACGATCCCGCCCGGCATTTCCAGTTGATCAGCCACCTCGCCGGCGGCCCCGGTCTCCGGCCGGGGAACCGCCGCTTCTGCCGCAACGTTACCCCCGGCAGATGAACGGGAGAGCCATATGGACGAGATCGTGCTGACCGCCACCGAAATGGAGAGTGCCCACCCCGCCCGCAAGGCCAATGCCGCCCAGACCGAGATGTTCAGCATCGTCGCCCATGGCGACCACTGGCATGTGCTGCACGACGGCCAGCGCAGCGCGCCCCATGCCAGCCGCCGCGCCGCGTTCGAGGCCGCGGTTGCCGCGGCGCTGCCCGCGCTGGAGGCGGGGCACGACGTCACGCTGCGCACCAGCCCGGCCGCCGCGGAAGCCGACCCCCTGCCGGGCTGAGGCGCAAGCCCCCCGCGCCGCGGCGCGGATCAGATGTAGGCCCCGGCGATGGCGAGGAAATCATGCGCCTTCAGGCTGGCGCCGCCAACCAGCGCACCGTCGACGTCGGTGAGGGTAAGGATGGTGCCGGCATTGTCCGGCTTCACCGACCCGCCATAGAGCAGGCGCATCGCATTCGCCTCCGCGCCGAAGCGCTGGCGCAGCAGCGCGCGCATGGCGGCGTGCATTTCGAGGATGTCGGCGGCGGTCGGCACGTGGCCGGTGCCGATCGCCCACACCGGCTCATAGGCGATGACGAGGTCGGCGCCCGTCGCCGCGTCCGGCACCGAGCCTTCAAGCTGGCGCGCGACCACCGCCACGGCGCGGCCGGCCTCGCGCTCCGCCAGCGTCTCGCCCACGCACACCACCCGCACCAGCCCGGCCCGGTGCGCCGCTTCCGCCTTGGCGCGCACCTCGGCGTCGGTCTCGCCATGGTCGGTGCGCCGCTCGGAGTGGCCGAGAATCACCGCCTTCGCCCCGGCATCGACCAGCATCTCCGCGGCGATGTCGCCGGTATGGGCGCCGGAGGGGCGGGCGTGGCAATCCTGCCCGCCAATGCCGATGGCGCTGCCGGCGGCCAGCGCGGCGAGGCGGGAGATCAGCGTCGCCGGTGGGAAAATCATCAGCTCGACGCCTGCCGCCGCGACCGGCCCGGCCGCCGCTATCATCCGCTCCAGCTCGGCCGCGGAGCCGGAGAGGCCGTTCATCTTCCAATTACCGGCGACGAGGGGGCGGCGAGCGGTCATGCGACATTCCTGTGGCTGCGGGTCCCACCCGAGTTAACAAAGCGCGGTGAGCTGCGCAAATGCCGGTATCTGCGACGTTGCGGCTCAATAGGTCGGTCCCTATTATGCGCGCCTTTCACGGGCGGGGTCGTTCCGGGCCGCCCCACAGATAACGAGAAACTCGTATGCTGCAGACGCTGCGCAAGGGCGCATCCGGCCTCGTCGCCAAACTCCTGATGGGTCTCCTCATCATCAGCTTCGGCATCTGGGGGATCGCCGACGTGTTTCGCAACTTCAGCAGCCACACGCTCGCCACCATCGGCTCGAGCGAGGTGACGGTGCCGGAGTTCCGCCAGCTCTACCAGCAGCGGCTCCAGCAGATCAGCCAGCAGATCAAGCGCGGCCTGACGCCGGAGCAGGCCCGCGCCATCGGCATCCCCGACCAGGTGCTCAATGAGCGGCTGGCCGAGGCGGCGCTGGACGACCGCGTCGGCCATCTCGGCCTCGCCCTCTCCAACGAGGAGATGGTGAAGCGGATCTCGGAAAACCCCGCCTTCCGCGGCCCGGGCGGCAGCTTCGACCCCAATTACTTCAACCAGGTTCTGCGCTCGAACGGCTTCACCGAAGCCCGTTTCGTCGAGGCGGAACGCCGCCTCGCCCTGCGCCAGCAGTTCCTCGATTCGCTGGCGGGGGGCATCGAGGTGCCGCAGGTGCTGCGCGATGCCTTCAAGCGCTACGAGACCGAGGAGCGCAGCGTCAGCTATGTGCTGATCGAGCCGCCGGCGCTCGACAGCATCGCCGCCCCCTCCGAGGAGGCGCTGAAGACGTTCTTCGAGGCCCGCAAGGCGGCCTTCCGGGCGCCGGAATACCGCAATGTGGCGGTACTGGCGCTCACCCCCGCCACCCTCGCCGCCACGGTGCAGGTGTCGGACGAGGACCTGAAGGCGGCTTATGAGGCCAACATCGCCCGCTTCGGCACGCCGGAAACCCGCGTGGTGCAGCAGATCGTGTTCCCCAACGCCGAGGAAGCCAAGGCCGCGGCGGACAAGATCGCGGCGGGCACGCCCTTCGCCGACATCGTGACGGAGCGCAAGCTCACCCCGGGCGACGTCAATCTCGGGAACGTGCCGCGCAGCGCCATCTTCGACAAGGCGGTGGCGGAAGCGGCGTTCGCCCTGCCGCAGGGCGGCACCAGCGGCGTCGTCAATGGCCGCTTCGGACCGATCATCGTCCACGTCGAGGCGATCACCCCGGGCTTCACCAAGCCGCTGGCGGAGGTGGCGAACGAGCTGCGCACCGATCTCCAGGCCCAGCGCGCCCAGCGCGCGGTCGGCGAGAAGCGCGACCAGGTCGAGGACGAGCTCGCCAGCGGCGCCAAGCTGCAGGAGGTCGCGACCAAGCTCGGCCTCGCCGTCCAGCAGATCAACACCGACATCGCCGGCAAGACCCCGGACGGCGCGCCGATCGGCGACATTCCCGCCCGGACCGAGGTTCTGCGCGGCGCCTTCGCCACCGATGTCGGTGCCGCCACCGACCCGGTCACCCTGCCGCAGAACGGCGGCTATGTCTGGTACGAGGTGGAAAGCGTCACCCCCGGCCGCGACCGCAGCTTCGAGGAAGCCCGCGCCCAGGCGCTCGACCGCTGGCGTCAGGACGAAGCGGCCAAGGCGCTCGACGCAGAGGTCGAGGCGCTCAAGAAGAAGGTCGCCGACGGCACGCCCTTCGACAAGGCGGCCGCGGAAGCCGGCCTCGCGGTGAAGGCCGCCGCCGGCATCCGCCGCGGCCGCGCCGCCGAGGGCATTCCGCAGGGTGCCATCAACGCAGTGTTCGCCACCCAGCAGGGCCAGGTCGGCTCCGCGCCGGTCGATCTCGGCGATGGCCGCCTCGTCTTTGTCGTGACCGGCGTCGGCGTCCCCCCGAGCATGGGCGAGGACAAGCAGGTGGTCGCCACCACCAGCCAGCGCATGCAGGAAGACCTGATGACCGAATATCTCGTGCGCCTGCAGGCCGACCTCGGCGTGAAGGTCAACCGCGCCGCGCTCGACGCCATCGTCGGCGGCGACACCCGCACCAACTGAGACCGGCCATGAGCAGCACCGCCACCGCCGGGCGTCCCCGCCGCGCCGACAGCGCCTTCGCCGCCGCCTATGGCCGCGGCGAAGCACAGGTCGTGACGCAGAAGCTGGTCGCCGACCTCGAGACCCCGGTTTCCGCCTTCCTGAAGATCGCCGCCGAGCGGCCCAACAGCTTCCTGCTGGAATCGGTGGAAGGCGGCGATACCCGCGGCCGCTATTCCATGATCGGCATCGAGCCGGACCTCATCTGGCGCTGCCGCGGCGACCGCGCCGAGATCAACCGGCAGGCCCAGCGCGACCCGGCGGCGTTCGAGCCCTGCGCCGAGGCGCCGCTGCTGGCGCTGCGGGCACTGGTGGCGGAATCGCGGATCGCCCTGCCGGCCGGCTCCCCGCCGATGTCGGCGGGCATCTTCGGCTATCTCGGCTACGACATGGTGCGGCAGATGGAGCGGCTGCCGGCGCCGAAGCCCGACATTCTGGGCGTGCCGGACGCGATCTTCATCCGCCCCACCGTGATGGTGGTGTTCGATTCCGCCCGCGACGAGATCACGGTGGTGACGCCGGTGCGGCCTCTGCCCGGCGTCTCCGCCGAGCTGGCCCATGAACAGGCGCAGGAGCGCATCGAGGCGGTGGTGCAGGCGCTCGACGGCGCGCTGCCCAATGCCCCGACGCAGGCCCCCTTCCACCAGGAGGTGGCCCCGGTCTCCAACACGACGCCGCAGGCCTATCTCGACATGGTCGAGCGGGCGAAGGAATACATCCGCGCCGGCGACATCTTCCAGGTGGTGCTGTCGCAGCGCTTCGAGGCGCCCTTCACCCTGCCCCCCTTCGCGCTCTACCGGGCGCTGCGGCGGGTCAACCCCGCGCCGTTCCTCGTCTATTTCAACTTCGGGGATTTCGCGCTGGTCTGCTCCAGCCCGGAAATCCTGGTGCGGCTGCGCGACGACACCGTCACCATCCGCCCCATCGCCGGCACCCGGCGGCGCGGCGCCACCCCGCATGAGGACAAGGCGCTGGAGGAGGAACTCCTCGCCGATCCGAAGGAGCGGGCCGAGCACCTGATGCTGCTGGATCTCGGCCGCAACGATGTCGGCCGGGTCGCCCGCATCGGCACGGTGCGGGTCACCGACAGCTTCTTCATCGAGCGCTACAGCCAGGTGATGCACATCGTCTCGAATGTCGAAGGCACGCTCGACCCCCGCCACGACGCGCTCGACGCGCTGGCCGCGGGCTTTCCCGCCGGCACCGTCTCGGGCGCGCCGAAGGTGCGGGCGATGGAGATCATCGACGAGCTGGAACGCGACAAGCGCGGCATCTATGCCGGGGCCATCGGTTATTTCGGCGCCGATGGCGAGATGGACACCTGCATCGTGCTGCGCACCGCCGTGGTGAAGGACGGGCGCATGCATGTGCAGGCTGGCGCCGGGATCGTGTATGATTCCGTGCCGGACAGCGAACAGCAGGAATGCGTGAACAAGGCGCGCGCCCTGTTCCGCGCCGGCGAGGAGGCGGTGCGCTTCGCGGCGCGCGCCGGCCGCGGGCAGTGAGCGCCCGCGGCATGGGAGGGACCGGAAGGCCGATGAGGATGATGGGGTGGACGATGAGGCCGATGACGGGCCGATGGCGGGGCGGGCGCACGCCTGCCCGGCCGCCCGCCGCTTGACCCGGCGCGGGCTCTCCCCCTAGACCTTTTGCAGTCGGCTTTCCGCCGGCGGACGGACCCGCGATGATCCTCCTCGTCGACAATTACGACAGCTTCACCTGGAACCTCGTCCACTATCTCGGCGGCCTCGGCGCCGAGGTGGAGGTGCGGCGCAACGACACCGTCTCGGTCGACGAGGCGCTGGCGATGGCGCCCGAGGCGATCGTCATCTCCCCCGGCCCCGCCACCCCCAACGAGGCCGGCATCTGCCTCGAGCTGATCGCCCGCGCCGCCGACGAGGGGGTGCCGGTGTTCGGGGTCTGCCTCGGCCATCAGGCGATCGGGCAGGTGTTCGGCGGCGACGTGGTGCGCGCGCCGGTGCCGATGCACGGCAAGATGAGCGAGATGCACCACCAGGGCGAGAGCGTGTTCCGCGGCATCAACGGCCCCTTCAAGGCGACCCGCTACCACTCGCTGCTGGTGAAGCGCGACACCCTGCCCGCCGATCTCGCGGTGACGGCGGAAACCGATGACGGGTTGATCATGGGGCTGTCTCACCGCGACCTGCCGGTCCACGGCGTGCAGTTCCACCCCGAGAGCATCGCCTCCGAGCACGGCCACACCATACTGAAGAACTTCCTCGACCTCGCCCGGGCCTGGAATGCGGGCCCCCGTCGTTCACGCGCTGCCTGAACCGAACGAGCCAACCCTATGGAAAACCTCAAGGCTCTCATCGGCAAGGTCGCGACCGGCACCGCCCTGACCCGGGCGGAATCGGCCCATGCCTTCGACGTCATGATGTCGGGCGAGGCCACCCCCTCGCAGATCGGCGCGCTGCTGATGGGGCTGCGGGTGCGCGGCGAGACGGTGGACGAGATCGCCGGCGCCGTCGCCACCATGCGCTCGAAGATGCTCACCGTGAAGGCTCCGGCCGGCGCAGTGGACGTGGTCGGCACCGGGGGCGACGCCTCCGGCTCCTACAACATCTCGACCTGCGCCTCCTTCATCGTTGCGGGCGCCGGGGTTCCGGTGGCCAAGCACGGCAACCGGGCGCTGTCCTCGAAGTCCGGCGCCGCCGACGTGCTGATGGGGCTGGGGGTGAAGATCGACCTCACCCCGGAGCAGATCGGCACCTGCATCGCCGAAGCCGGCATCGGCTTCATGTTCGCCCCGGCCCACCACCCCGCGATGAAGCATGTCGGCCCGACCCGGGTCGAGATGGGGACCCGCACCATCTTCAACCTGCTGGGGCCGCTGTCGAACCCCGCCGGCGTCACCCGGCAGATGGTCGGCGTGTTCTCGCGCAGCTGGGTCGAGCCGCTGGCGGAGGTGCTGCGCGCGCTGGGCTCGGAACGGGCCTGGGTGGTCCACGGCTCCGACGGGCTGGACGAGATCACCACCACCGGCCCCACCGCCGTGGCGGAGCTGAAGGACGGCGCGATCCGCAGCTTCGAGATCGCGCCGGAGGAATTCGGCATAGCCCGCGCCACCCCGGAGGCGCTGAAAGGCGGCGACGGCGCCGCCAATGCGCAGGCGCTGCGCGCGGTGCTGGCCGGCGAAGCCGGTGCCTATGCCGACATCGCGCTGATGAACGCCGCCGCGGCGCTGCTGGTGGCGGGCGCGGTGGAGGATTTCGCCGGCGGGCTGGAGCGGGCCCGCCACAGCCTTTCCAGCGGCCGGGCGCTTGCCGCGCTCGACCGGCTGGTCGCCGTCTCGAACGCCTGAGCGGCGCCGGCCGACAAAAGGGCCGAGGCCCGAAGGAAACAGCCGCCATGGTCGACATTCTCGAGAAGATCGGCGCCTACAAGCGCAAGGAGATCGCCGCCGCCAAGGTCGCCCGCCCGCTGGAGCAGGTGCGCGCCCTTGCCGAGGCGCAGCCGGCGCCGCGCGGCTTCCTCGCCGCCATCGAGGCCCGCATCGCCGCGGGCGGCACCGCGCTGATCGCCGAGATCAAGAAGGCCAGCCCCTCCAAGGGGCTCATCCGCCCGGATTTCGACCCTCCCGCGCTGGCCCGGGCCTATGAGGCGGGCGGCGCGACCTGCCTGTCGGTGCTCACCGACACCCCCTCCTTCCAGGGCGCGCCGGCATTCCTCGTCGCCGCGCGGGCGGCGGCACCCACCCTGCCCGCGCTGCGCAAGGACTTCATGTACGACACCTATCAGGTGTTCGAGGCGCGGAGCTGGGGCGCGGACTGCATCCTCGTCATCCTCGCCTCGACCGACGATGCCCTCGCCCGTGACCTGATCGAGACCGCGCAGGGCCTCGGCATGGACGCGCTGATCGAGGTGCATGACGATGCCGAGCTCGACCGCGCGCTTGCCCTGCCCTCGCGCCTCGTCGGCATCAACAACCGCAACCTGCGCACCTTCGAGGTCGGGCTGGAAACCTCGGAGCGGCTCGCCCCCCGCGTGCCGAAAGACCGCGTGCTGGTAGGCGAAAGCGGCATCTTCACCCCCGCCGACGTCGCCCGGCTGGCCCGCGTCGACATCCGCACCATCCTGGTGGGCGAAAGCCTGATGCGGCAGGACGACGTCGCCGCCGCCACCCGCGCCCTGCTGTCACCCGCCGCGCCGCTGCGCGCCGCCGGCTGACCGCCATGAGCGCACAGGACAATGCCCCCACGGACCCGGACGCCGCCGCGCCCCGCCTCAGCCATATCGACGCCAGCGGCGCCGCCAACCTGGTCGACGTCGCCGACAAGGCGGTGACCGACCGCATCGCTTACACGGAGATGATCGCGGCCCGCGGCTTGACCGTGCTGACCGGCCGGCAAGTGGTCGAAGTCGATGCGCGCGGCGTGATCGCCGTGGACAATACGGGCACCCGGCAGCGTGTCGAT
>CAZIXP010000031.1:0-14362 GCA_964543245.1 uncultured Starkeya sp. | reverse complement strand
GCCTGGTCGCGATGGAGCCGGCGACGCTGGACCTCATCCTCGCCGGCAACGCCAAGAAGGGCGACGTCATCGGCACCGCCCGCCTCGCCGGCATCATGGCGGCGAAGCGGACGCATGAGCTGATCCCGCTCTGCCACGCGCTTCAGCTCTCGAAGGTCGCGGTGGACATCGGCCCGGACCATGCTTTGCCGGGGCTGCGGGTGGAGGCGAGCGTGCGCACCGCCGGCCAGACCGGGGTGGAGATGGAAGCGCTCACCGCCGTCACCGTCGCCTGCCTCACCATCTACGACATGGCCAAGGCGGTCGATCGCGGCATGCGGATCGAGGGCGTCCGGCTGCTGGAAAAGGCCGGCGGACGCTCCGGCCACTGGCAGGCGGGCTGAGAGCCTGGCCAAGGCGTCGGGGGAACGCGGCTGCCGGGCCGCAGCGACCCGCCCCCGCGCTCGCCTGACACCACCGCGAACCGCGCCGCGCCCGGCGCGGCCGCCGCGACCTCACGGCGCCGGGTGGAAAAACCGCCGGCTGCCACGCCGACCAGGGAGCACGCCATGGCGCTGATGCCGGTTCACGACGCCCTTGCCGAGGTTCTCGCCGAGGCGGGCCCGCTCGGCGCCGAGAGCGAGCCGCTCGACAGCGCCCATGGCCGCGTGCTTGCCGCCCCGGTGGTCGCGGCACGCAGCACCCCGGCCGCCGATGTCTCGGCCATGGACGGTTATGCCGTGCGGGCGCAGGACGCCGCGGCCGGCGCGGTGCTGGAGGTGGCGGGCGAATCCGCCGCCGGCACGCCCTTTCCCGGCCGGCTCGGCGCGGGCGAGGCGGTGCGCATCTTCACCGGCGCGGTGATGCCCGCCGGCGCCGACGCGGTGGTGATCCAGGAGGACACCCGGCGCGAGGGCGGCCGCGTCACCGTGCTGGAAGCCGCCACCGAAGGTCGCCACATCCGCCGGGCCGGCGGGGACTTCGCCGCCGGCGCCATCGTGCTGCCGGCGGGGCGCCGGCTCACCGCGCGCGACCTCGCGCTGGCCGCCGCCGCCGACCGCGCCGAGCTGGAGGTGGTGCGCCGGCCGGTGGTCGGCCTGCTCTCCACCGGTGACGAGCTGGTGCGCCCCGGCGCCGGGGCGGGGCCGCACCAGGTCATCCTCTCCAATGTCTATTCGGTCGGCGCCCTCGCCCGCCTCGCCGGGGCGGAGGTGCGCGACCTCGGCACCCTGCCCGACGACCGGGCGGCGACGGAACAGGCGCTGCGTGCCGCGCTCGATGCCGAGATCGACATTCTCGTGACGACGGGCGGCGCCTCGGTGGGCGACCATGACCTCGTCGCCCCGGCGCTGCTGGCGCTGGGGGTGCGGCTCGCCGTCCACAAGGTGGCGCTGCGGCCGGGCAAGCCGCTGATGTTCGGGCGGTTCGGGGCGAGCCATGTGCTGGGCCTGCCGGGCAACCCGGTCTCGGCCCATGTTTGCGCCCTGCTGTTCCTGCACCCGCTGATCCGCCGGCTCGCCGGGCTGCCCGCGGCCGAGGGTCTGCCGCTGCGCCCGGCCCGCCTCGCCGCCGACCTCCGGGCCAACGACCAGCGCATGGACTTCATGCGGGCGGAGATCGTCGGCACGGCGGACGGCGTCGCGCTGGTGCGCCCGCTGCCGGTGCAGGACAGCTCGATGCTCAGCGTGCTGGCGCGGGCCGACGCCCTGCTGGTGCGCCCGCCCTTCGCCCCGGCGGCGGCAGCGGGCGAGGCCTGCGAAATCCTGCCGCTCGACGACTGAACCGGGCGGCCCCATCCGTGCATGGTCGGCGCCATCCCCACCCACAGGTGCCGCATGCAGATCAACCTTCCCGAGATCCACGCCGAAGTCGAAGCCGCCTTCGCCCGCTACGAGGCCGCCCTCGTGACGAACGACGTCGCCACGCTGGACGCGCTGTTCTGGGACGACCCGCTGACCATCCGTTACGGCATCACCGAAAATCTCTACGGGATCGACGCCATCCGCGCCTTCCGCGCTGCCCGCTCGCCGGCCGGGCTGGCCCGCACCATCTCGCAGACCGTCATCACCACCTACGGCACCGAGCTGGCAACCGCCTCCACCCTGTTCCACCGCCCCTCGGTGCCGGGCAAGGTCGGCCGGCAGATGCAGACCTGGATGCGCACGCCGGCGGGGTGGAAGGTGGTCGCCGCCCATGTCAGCCTGATCGAGGAATGAGCACACGGCCGCCCCGGCGGCACGGTGACGCTCGCCCGCCGAGCCGCTATGGTGCCGCACACCACCGGGACGGCGGACGAATCGTCACGCCGGCCCGGCCGCCTTTGTCGTCGCCGCCGGGAGTGAACGCCGTCCATGACCGTCTCGCCATGACCGCCTCGCCATGACCCTCTTGCCATGACCGCCTCGCCGTCGCCCCGGAAAGACCCGCCCCGCCCCGACGCGGCGCCCCGGCAGCGGCCGACCCGTGCCGAGGAGCTGCGCTTCCAGATCGCCGACGAGATCACCCGCGGCCTGCTTCCCCCGGGCACGACGCTGGACGAGACGGCGCTGGCGGCCCGGTTCGGCGTCTCCCGCACGCCGGTGCGCGAGGCCATCCGCGAATTGGCCGCCTCCGGCCTCGTCGACACCCGGCCCCATCGCGGCGCCGTGGTGGCGCGGCCCAGCGTCGAGCGGCTGCAATCCATGTTCGACGTCATGGCCGAGCTGGAGGCGCTCTGCGCCGGTCTCTGCGCCGTCAAGATCACCCCCGCCGAGCGGCGGGCGCTGGAGGCGCTCCACGCCGAGATGGGCGACCTGATGCGGCAGGGCGACTTTCTCGCCTATCGCGAGGCTAACGAGATCTTCCACACCTCGATCTATGCCGGCTCGCACAATGACTACCTCGCCGAGCTGACGCTCAGCACCCGGCGCCGGCTCTCGCCGTTCCGCCGCGCCCAGTTCCGCGCGCTGGGCCGGCTGGCGCTGTCGCACACCGAGCATGAGCGGGTGCTGACCGCGGTGATGCGCGGCGACCGCGAGGCCGCCGCCAGCGCCATGCGCCACCACATCGCCATCGTCCACGACGCCTATGAGGCCTACGCGCAGAGCCTCTGATTCCGGCTTTAATTCAGTCGGTTAGCTGCAATCGCTTACATCCGGGATCAGCTCGCCGGCAGGCCGGCGGCCTCGCTCTCCGCCGCGAGGAAGCCCCGCCAGCCGCCATAGCCGGTGATGTCGCGGGCCTGGGTGACGGCGGCGCCCTCGGCAAGGAAGCCCTTGACCTGGCTGCCATCCTCCAGCGCCACCGTGCCGACGCCGAGCGGGGCGGGAATGCGGGCGATGAAGCGGCCGAAGCTCTCCAGCGGCAGCGACCACACCTCGCAGCCGACCGGCGCGCCGGACCCGGTGCGGCCCCGCACCAGCCCGGGCCGGCGCACCCGCCCGTCCGGCAGCAGATAGAGCCGGTAATCCGCCGTGGTCCGCGCCGCGCGCACGAAGCTGCCGCCGAGATCGGTGAGCTCGCCGTTCAGCGGCAGGCCCGAGAGGTGGGCGCCGAACACCGCGATCTCCAGCCGGTTCGGCGCCGCCTCCGGCGCGAAGCCGACCTCGGCAGGCACCTGCCGGGCGGTAGCGCCCATGGGCAGCGCGCTGGCGGCGTGCAGCGCCGCGCCGAGCCCGGCGAGATGGGCGTCGCGCCCCGCGGGGGCCAGCAGCGTCACGCCGAAGGGGGCGCCGTCGGGGCGGATCTCGGCGGGGATGGCGAGGCCGCACAAATCGAGCAGATTGACGAAATTGGTGTAGAGCCCGAGCTGGCTGTTGAGCCGCACCGGGTCGGCGTCGATCTGCGCCAGGGTGTAGACGGTGGGCATGGTCGGCACCATCAGCGCGTCCAGCCCGGCCAGCGCCGCCCGCGCCTCCATCTTCAGCTCGGCGAGGCGGTATTGCCCGCGGAACGCGTCGACCGCGCTCGGCTCGCGCCCGCGCTCGATGATGCCGCGGACCACCGGGTGCACCGCGTTGGGCCGGGCATCGAGGAAGCCGCCCACCGCGGCGAAGCGCTCCGCCACCCAGGGGCCATCATAGAGCAGCCGCGCGGTCTCGTAGAACGGCTCCATGTCCAGCTCGACGATGGCGGCGCCGAGCGCGCGCGCCCGCGCCACCGCGCGCAGAAAGGCGGGATCGGTGAGGAGATCGCCGAAGCTGTGGCGGTCCACGGCGCGGGGAATGCCGATCCGCACCCCCGGCGGCCACGCGCCGGGGCGGCCGAGCGGCAGCTCGCGCGAGTAGGGGTCGCCGGCATCGGCCCCCGCCATCACCGCGAGAGCGGACCACGCATCGCCGACCGTGCGGGCGAACACCGAGACGCAGTCGATCGACCGGCAGGCCGGCACGACGCCGCGCGCGGAGACGAGGCCGACGCTCGGCTTCAGCCCGACGATATTGGTGAGGCCGGCGGGAATGCGCCCGGAGCCCGCGGTGTCGGTGCCGAGGGCGAAAGGCACCAGCCCGGCCGAGACCGCGACGCCGGAGCCCGAGCTCGACCCGCCGGGAACGAGATCGGCGCGGATCGGGTTGCGCGGGGTGCCATAGGGCGAGCGGCGCCCGACGAGGCCGGTGGCGAACTGGTCGAGATTGGTCTTGCCGATGACGATGGCCCCGGCCCGACGCAGGCGCGCCACCGAGGCGGCGTCGCGGGTGGCGACATAGGCGAAGTCCGGGCAGGCGCAGGTGGTGGGAAGGCCGGCGACGTCGATATTGTCCTTCACCGCGAAGGGCACGCCGTAGAGCGGCAGCCGCGCGGGGTCGATGCCCTCCAGCGCGCGAATCGCGGCGGCGAGCGCGGCGTCGTCGGCGAGCGTGGTGAACACCGCGGGGTCGCCATACGCCTCGATGCGGGCGCGGCACGCCGCCACGGTCGCGGCGACACTGGCCGCCCCCTCGCGATGCGCCGCCACGATTTCGGCCAGGGTCTGCGTCACGATCGTCTCCGCGCGGTGAAGCCTGCTGCCAGCCTAGGCAAGGAACGGGCCATTGCATACAATATCGGTATCCCTCGGCGGCGGCGTCCGGCTCTTTGCAAGAAATTCACCGAAACGATTCATCCTTGAAGAACACAAAACGAACAGTTAGTGTTTGTTCGTGATTTGTTTCCGTTTCGCCTAGCCCGCGTCCCGGCAAGGAGCCCCGATGCTCACCCGAAAACAGCATGATCTGCTGCGCTTCATCCATGAGCGCCTGAAGGAGACGGGCGTGCCGCCTTCCTTCGAGGAGATGAAGGAGGCGCTGGATCTGCGCTCCAAATCCGGCATCCACCGGCTGATCACGGCGCTGGAAGAGCGCGGCTTCATCCGCCGCCTGCCGAACCGCGCCCGCGCGCTGGAGGTGGTGAAACTGCCGGAGAGCGTGCAGCCGACGCGGCCGGCACGCAGCTTCGCGCCCAATGTGATCGAAGGCAGCCTCGGCCGTCGCCCTCCCGCGGGCGAGGAGGACCCGGGCCGGCCGGTGCCGGTGCCGGTGATGGGCCGGATTGCCGCGGGTTCGCCGATTTCCGCCATCCAGGCCCGCAGCCACACCGTCGCCATGCCGCCCGACATGCTCGGCAGCGGCGAGCACTATGCGCTGGAGGTGCGGGGCGATTCGATGATCGAGGCCGGCATCCTCGACGGCGACCTCGCGCTGATCCGCAAATGCGAGAGCGCCGACACCGGCGAGATCGTGGTGGCGCTGATCGACGACGAGGAGGCGACGCTGAAGCGGCTGCGCAAGAAGGGCGCCTCCATTGCCCTCGAAGCGGCCAACCCTGCCTATGAGACGCGCATCTTCGGCCCCGACCGGGTGCGCATCCAGGGCCGGCTGGTCGGCCTGTTCCGCCGCTACTGAGCGCTCACGGCGGCCGGTTCGGCGGGCGGGCGATCGTCGCGGCGGCCGGATCGGCGGGCGGCCTGCGGGCCGAGACCATCCGGCGATGGGGTCGCCGGCGGCATGGCCCGGTGGCGTCGTCGGCTGGTGATCGTCGCAGCGGCTGGTTCGACGGGCGGCTTGCCGGTCGAGGTCGTCTGCCGATGAGGCCGCTGGCGGCGTGGCCCGGTCGCATCGTCGGCTGGTGATCGTCGCAACGGCTGGTTCGACGGGCGGCTTGCCGGCTGAGATCGTCCGGCGGTAGGGCGGCTGGCGGCGCGGCCCTGTGCCGCCGTCGGCCGGTGATCGTCGCGGCGCGCGTCTCTGGCGCGCGGGCGGCTTGCCGGTCGAGGTCGTCTGCCGATGAGGCCGCTGGCGGCGCCGATCGCTCGCGCCGTCGGTTGGGCGGGGCATGTGCCCGTGCTCAGCGCGCCGGCGCGGCGGGTTTCGGCCGCCTCGTGTGTGGCTGCTCAGGCGGGGCTGCCTCGGCTGTGGTCGCGTTGCCTACGGCTGCCTTGGGTGCTCCCTTGGCTGCGGCCGCCTTGGCGGTGGCTGTGTTGGAGGTGGCTGCGGAGGTGGCGGCTTTGGTCGTGGCAGGATTGTCCGGTGGCGGCAGCCACGGGCGGCGCAGGGCGGGATCGCGGGCGAACACAACCGTGAAGGCCGCGCTGTCGGCCGCGGTGGGGTGCGTCTCGTCGCGTGGGGCGGACCCGCGCGGGACATCCTGATTCATCGCCGATCGGCTCACGAGAGGCGAACCGCCCGTCGCTTTACTCGGGATGAAGCCAGCCGGGACGGACGCCACCCGCGACGGCAGGTCGTCACCGGCCCCGGCCGCGATGCGCCCCCCAGCTGCGATGCCAGCGCCGGCCCCGGCTCCAGCGACGGGTGGCGGATTTTGGCCCGCCGGTGGCGCATGGCCCGCCGCGGCACCGGCGACGGTTGGCGCGGTTTGGCCGGCCGGAGGTGTATGGCCAGCCGCGGCCCCGGCCCCGGCGACAGGTGGCGGGCTTTGGTCCGCCGGTGGCGCGTGGCCGGCCTCGGCACCCGCGACCGGCGATGCGATCCGGTCCGCCGGTGGCGCATAGCCAACCGCGCCTCCAGCGCCGGGCGATGCAATCCGATCCGCCGGCAGCGGGTGGCCGGCCGCGGCGGCCTGCGCCGCTCCCGACGTCGCCGTCCGTGCCGCCGCCACTGCCGGCCCCGCCGCCGACATCGTCTCTTCCGCCCTCGCCGCTTCCGTCTCCTCTCCCGCGGCGTGCGGCCCCGCCGCCATTGCTTCCATCTCCACCCCGGCGGCCGCCGCCGCTTCCGTCACCGCCTCATCCGCCGCACCGGCCCCGGCGCGATCGGCCGTCTCGGGCGGGGCGCGCCCGGGGGTGGCGACGCCTGGGTCCGTCTCTCCGGGTGCGGTGGGCGGCGCCGGGGCGATGTAGATGGCGATCGCCCCTGTGAGCCCGTCGGGATCGGTGCGGATCACCCGGGCGGCGCAGTCCGGCGGCGGGGCGAAGCGCGTCACCACCAGCCGGGCGAGCCGGCAATCATCGGCAAGACTGTCGCGGGTGCGGGAATAGGCGACCAGCCCGCCCTCCGGCAGCGGCAGCGTGCAGCCCAGCGGGTCGCAGCGCGCGGCGCCGGCTTCCGGCGGGGAGCGGGCCCCGGCGGCTGCACGGGAGGCCGCCGCGCCCGCCGCCGGACGCTCCCCCTCGGCGGCGCGCCATTGCTGCACCGCGAACCGGGTGGCCAGCGCCGGGCCGTCGCGGTCGCCCATCAGTGCCAGCCGGCCGCCGGCATCGCGCACCGCCACGGTGCGGCCCTGCGGGTCGATGAGGACCGCCGGCAGCGGCGTCGCCCGCGTCACCAGCACCGCCGCCGCGAAGAGCGGCACCGCCAGCAAAGCGAGCCGGCTGCGCAGCAGGCACAGCGCGAGCAGCGCGAACGACACCAGCACCAGCGCCGCCGGCGGAAACGCCGCCATGCCCCGGTCCGCCCCGGGCATCGCCGCCACCCATTGCGCGATCGCGACCATGGCCTCGATGCCCCAGCCCATCGCCCGCCACGCCGGCCCGTCCCAGCCGAAGGGGATGAGCAGCGCCCCGAGCATGCCGGCCGGCATCACCACGAAGGAGATGATCGGCGCCGCCGCGAGATTGGCGATCAGGCTCAGCGGCGCCATGCGGTGGAAGTGGTAGGCGGCGAAAGGCGCGGTCGCCAGCGCCGCCACCAGCGAGGAGAGCAGCACCGCCACGCTCCAGCGCAGCGCCCGTCCGCCGCCGCCGGGCCCGCCCAGCCGGCGGATGCGGCCGGCGAACCGCTCATGCCCGGCGACCAGCGCCAGCGTCGCCGCGAAGGACATCTGCGTGCCCGGGTCCACCAGCGCCGCGGGGGAGAGGGCGAGCACCGCCAGCGCCGCCAGCGCCAGCGTCCGCAGCGTGACCGCCGGCCGGCCCAGCGCGACGCCGGCCAGCACCACCATCGCCATCAGCCAGGAGCGCTGCGTCGCCACCTCGGCGCCGGACAGCAGGAGATAGAAGGTAGCGCCGGCGGCGGCCGGCACCGCCGCCCAGGCCTTGATCGGCCGCCGCAGCGCCAGGCCCGGCACCGCCGCCAGCCCCGCCCGCGCCGCGAGGAACAGCGCCGCCACCACCAGCGCCATGTGCAGGCCGGAGATCGACAGCACATGGTAGAGCCCGGAGATCCGCATCGTCTCGTCGACGCTCTCCGGCACGGCATCGCGCGAGCCGGTGACCAGCGCCGAGGCGATCGCCCCCGTGCCGCCCGGCAGCGCCGCGGCGATGCGCGAATCCATCGCCTGCCGCACATGGTCGAGCGCGACGCGCAGCCTCAGCCCCGCCGGGGGCGGCTGCGGCGCGGGCGACACGCGCGGCCGGCCCACCGCGAAGCCGGTGGCGCCGATGCCCTCGAACCAGGCGTCCTGGCCGAAATCATAGCCGCCGGGAAGCGCCGGCCCGGCCGGCGGCCCCAGCGTCGCCCGCACGGTGAGATGGGCGCCGCCCGCCGGCGGCGGCGCCCCGCCCAGCACCAGCCGCACCCGCTCCGGCACCACCGGGGCCCGCGCCAGCGCAGTGACCCGCAGCACCACCCGCGCGCCATCGGGCCGCTTTTCGGCCTGCTCGACGAAGCCGGAGAGTTCGACCGCCGTCAGCGGGCGGCTCAGCACCGGGTGGGCGATGGCCGCGACCCGCAGGGTGGCGGCACCGAAGCCGGCGGCCACCGCCGCCAGCCCAGCAAGCGCGAAGAACAGCGCCGGCCGCTCCCGCGCCGCGCGGGCAAGCCCGGCGAGCAGGGCGAACAGCGCCGCCCCGGCCCCGAGCCACGGCTCGCGCTCCGCCCCGAGATAGAGCCCCACCCCGACGGCGAAGGCGACGGGCACGAAGAGAAAGCCGCGCCGCCCGTCGAATTCCGCGGCGAGGTCGCCGGCAAGACCGCGGCGCAACGTCTCCAGCCCGAGCGTGAGCGCATCGAAAAAGGGAGGCGATGCGGCCGGGCGCACCAAGCCGGCGCCACCGGCGGCGATGGCCCGGGCCCGCAGGCGTGCCGGCGATGGCCGGGCCGCACCGCCCCCGCCCGCGCCCGCCGCGTGCCCGCCGCGTTCCGGATCGCCCGCCCCCGCCACGCATGGCTCCCCGGCGCGGCCCTGACTCCCGCGCCCCGTGTTTTCCCCTGCCCGCTCCTATGCTACACGCTCCGCTCCCGCTCACCAGCTTCGGCCCTTCGGCCTGCCCGGCGCCTGCCGGGCCCGTGAGAACCGCATCCATGTCCGATCACGTCGTCACCCGCTTCGCGCCCTCGCCCACCGGCTTCCTGCACATTGGCGGGGCGCGCACCGCGCTGTTCAACTGGCTCTACGCCCGGGCCAAGGGCGGCCGGATGCTGCTGCGGATCGAGGACACCGACCGCCAGCGCTCCACCGACGCCGCCATCGAGGCGATCATCGACGGGCTGAAATGGCTCGGCATCGACTGGTCGGGCGACGTGGTCTACCAGTTCGCCCGCGCCGCGCGCCACCGCGAGGCGGTGGAGCAGATGATCGCCGCCGGCCGCGCCTATCCCTGCTACGCCACGGCCGAAGAGCTGGAGGAGATGCGCGAGACCGCCCGCCGGGAGGGCCGCGCCCCCCGCTATGACGGGCGCTGGCGCGACCGCGACCCCGCCGAGGCCCCGCCCGGCCGCAAGCCGGCGATCCGGCTGCGCGCGCCCACCGAGGGCGAGACGGTGATCGAGGACCTGGTGCAGGGCCGCGTGGTCTTCGCCAACAAGGATCTCGACGACCTCGTGCTGCTGCGCTCCGACGGCAACCCCACCTATATGCTGTCGGTGGTGGTGGACGACCACGACATGGGCGTGACCCACATCATCCGCGGCGACGACCACCTCACCAATGCCGCCCGGCAGGCGCAGATCTATGCCGCGCTCGGCTGGGATGTGCCGACCATGGCGCATATCCCGCTGATCCACGGGCCGGACGGCGCCAAGCTGTCGAAGCGCCATGGCGCGCTCGGCGTCGATGCCTACCGCGCCATGGGCTATCTGCCGGCGGCGCTGCGCAACTACCTCGTGCGGCTGGGCTGGAGCCATGGCGACCAGGAGATCTTCTCCACGCAGGAGATGAGCGCGCTGTTCGACCTCGACCGGGTCGGGCGTTCCGCCGCGCGGTTCGATTTCGCCAAGCTGGAGAACCTCAACGGCATCTATATGCGGCAGACCCCGGATGCCGAGCTGATGGCGGCCGTCGAGGCACTGCTGCCGCATCTGGAGAACGGCACGGCCCTCGCGGAAAAGCTGACCCCGGCCCGGAAGGCCCAGATGCTCGCCGCCATGCCCGGGCTGAAGGAGCGCGCCAAGACCCTCGTGGAGCTGATCGACAGCGCCGGCTATATCCTCGAGGAGCGGCCGCTGCCGATCGACGACAAGGCGCGCGCGCTGCTGACGCCGGAGGCGCGCCGCCTGCTCGGCCTCGCCGCGCAGGCGCTGGGCGGGCTCGACGACTGGTCGGCTGCCAGCACCGAGGCGGCGGTGCGGCAGGTGGCGGAGAGCGCGGGCGTGAAGCTCGGCGCCCTCGCCCAGCCGCTGCGCGCCGCCATGACCGGGCGCACCACATCCCCCGGCATCTTCGACGTGCTGGCGGTGCTGGGGCGCGAGGAGAGCCTCGCCCGGCTGGCCGACCAGACCGACCCCGCCGCTGCGGCCTGACCGCCGCCGGCGCTTGAGCCCTCGACGGCGCCGCAGCGAAAAGCCCATTCGACTTTGTGCGACCGCGAAGGCGGCGGCGCGGCCGCAGCGGCGCGCGGAACGTTGCGGTGCAAGGATTTCGTCCGGCAACGCGGTACCGTGTGCGCTGCGCTTGCGAGCAAGGGACTAAAGGGTTACGACTCGGGGAAAGAGGTGCCACGGCCACGCCGCGGCCGCCCGAAACCCGGGCATAACGGACCGCCCGGTCCGTCGCATGGGCGCAATGACGCACCTCTACAGTCGATTTGCTGGTTTGGGAGATCCCGCATGGACGCCGTTTCCAAGACATCGCCGACCACTGCCACCCTGAAAGTCGGCGACGACAGTTGGGAACTGCCGATCCTGTCCGGCACGATCGGCCCGGACGTGGTCGACATCGGAAAGCTCTACGGCCAGACCGGGATGTTCACCTACGATCCCGGCTTCACCTCCACCGCGAGCTGCGAAAGCCAGATCACCTATATCGATGGCGACGCCGGTGTTCTGCTCTATCGCGGCTACCCCATCGAGCAGCTCGCCGAGAACGGCGACTTCCTCGAGACCTGCTACCTCCTGCTCTACGGGGAGCTGCCGACCGCGGCGCAGAAGGCCGATTTCGACTACCGCGTCACGCGCCACACCATGGTGCATGAGCAGATGAGCCGGTTCTTCCACGGCTTCCGCCGCGACGCCCACCCGATGGCGGTGCTGGTGGCCTCGGTCGGCGCGATGTCGGCTTTCTATCACGACAGCACCGACATCTCCGACCCGCAGCAGCGGATGATCGCCTCGATCCGCATGATCGCGAAGATGCCGACGCTGGCGGCGATGGCCTATAAATATTCCATCGGCCAGCCCTTCGTGTACCCGAAGAACGACCTCGACTACGCCTCGAACTTCCTGCGCATGTGCTTCTCGGTGCCCTGCGAGGAGTACAAGGCCAATCCGGTGCTCTCCCGCGCCATCGACCGCATCTTCA
This sequence comes from uncultured Starkeya sp., assembly GCA_964543245.1. Taxonomy (GTDB): domain Bacteria; phylum Pseudomonadota; class Alphaproteobacteria; order Rhizobiales; family Xanthobacteraceae; genus Ancylobacter. Next base: position 2,296 of record CAZIXP010000031.1, on the reverse strand, counting down.
TCCTGCACGCCGACCACGAGCAGAACGCCTCGACCTCGACCGTGCGCCTCGCCGGCTCCTCCGGCGCCAATCCCTTCGCCTGTATCGCCGCCGGCATCGCCTGCCTGTGGGGGCCGGCGCATGGCGGCGCCAACGAGGCGGCCCTCAAGATGCTCGGCGAGATCGGCTCGGTCGACCGCATCCCGGAATACATCAAGCGCGCCAAGGACAAGAACGACCCGTTCCGCCTGATGGGCTTCGGCCACCGCGTCTACAAGAACTACGACCCCCGCGCCAAGATCATGCAGAAGACCTGCCATGAGGTGCTGGGCGAGCTCGGCATCAAGGACGACCCGCTGCTCGACATCGCGGTGGAGCTGGAGCGCATCGCGCTGCAGGACGAATATTTCGTCGAGCGCAAGCTCTACCCGAATATCGACTTCTACTCCGGCATCACGCTGCGCGCGCTGGGCTTCCCCACCGCCATGTTCACCGTGCTGTTCGCCCTTGCCCGCACCGTGGGCTGGATCGGCCAGTGGAAGGAAATGATCGAGGACCCCGGCCAGCGCATCGGCCGCCCGCGCCAGCTCTATACCGGTGCCGTGCAGCGCGACTACACCTCGATCGCCCGCCGCAAGTGAGGCGGCGCGGCCCGCGCCGCGCCGATCCATGACGTTCTGAGCACCCCGGCGCCGCCCGCGCCGGGGTGCTTCGATTCGGGGCCTGCTTCTGGGGAATCGCGCCCGCGCGCCCCGCCCGCTCGGCGGGTGAACGTCAGTGCGGGAGGAGAGCGAGCACCGCGCGGGCGGCGCGCCGGCTCGGCAGCTCCCCGCCGAGACCCATCACCGCGTCGAGCCGGGCAAAGGCGGCGAGCTGGGCCTCCCGCGCCGGGCCGCCGCGCACCAGCTCCGCGAGAAGACGCGCCATGGCCGGCGGGTCGATGTGCCACTGCAGGAATTCCGGCACCGCCTTCTCCCCCAGTATGAGGTTGGGCAGGATGGCGGTGGTGACCTTGAGGATATAGGGCGCGATCCAGCCTTCGAGACGCGGCACCCGATAGGCCGCGACCATCGGCACGCCGGCCAGCGCCAGTTCCAGCGTCACCGTGCCGGAAGCGGCGAGCGCGGCGCGCGCGACGCGGAAGGCGGCGCGCTTTTCCGCCTCGTCCTCGACGATTCGCGGCACCACCGGCCAGTTCGCCACCATACGCTCGACCTGCGCCCGTCGGCGCGGCAGGGTCGGCAGCACGAGATCGACCGCGCCGACCTCCGCCCGCAGCCGGCCGAGCACATCGCCGAAGGTGGCGCCCAGGCGCGCCACCTCGCTGCCGCGGCTGCCGGGCAGCACCAGCACCACCGGCGGCGCGCCCGCCCGCCGCGCCGCCTCCGCCGGCGATGGCCGCAGCTGCTCCAGCTCGCCGAGCAGGGGATGGCCGACATAGCTGGTCGGCGGCCCACCCAGCCGCGCCATCACCTCCGGCTCGAAGGGCAGCACCGCGAGCACGCGGTCGATATGCGGCCGCATGGCCGGCGCCCGCCCCTCGCGCCACACCCAGACGGTGGGCGCGACATATTTCACGATCGGCAGATGCGGCAGCCGCGCCCGTACCCGACGGGCGACACGGTGGTTGAAATCCGGCAGGTCCACCAGAACCAGCACATCCGGCGGCCGGGCGATGATGGCGGCCACCACCTCGCGCATCCGCCGCAGGATGCGCGGCAGCCCGGCCGCCACCTGGGCAAAGCCCATGGCGGTGAGATCGTCCATCGGAAACAGCGAGACCAGCCCCTGCGCCTGCATCCGCGCGCCGCCGACGCCACGGAAACGCGCGCCCGGCGCCAGCGCCGCCAGCTCGCGCAGCAGGCCGGCGCCGAGCACGTCGCCCGACTCCTCGCCGGCGACGACGAAGACGTCGACCTCGTCGTGGCGGGTGGCGGCTGGAACCGCGGCGGTGTTCATGGCTGTGGTGTTCATGGCTGCGGGGCGTCCCCGGCCGGCACCCCGAGCAGGAACAGCCCGGCGGCATCGGCGCGGCGCACCAGTTCCTCGACATCGCTGACGATGACGCCGCCCGCCTCCACCGCGATGCCGGCGATGCCGGCGCGCACCGCGCCCTCGACGGTGAGCGGACCGAGCGAGGGCAGGTCGAGCCGGCGGTCCTGCCCCGCCTTCGGCCTCTTGACCAGCGCGCCGCAGGGCGCGGGCGCCTTGATGCGCCCGCGCGCGCGCAGATCGGCGCAGCGCTCCAGCATCAGGTCGGTGCCCTCCGCCGCCTCCACCGCGACGACGTGGCCGGTCATCACCACCAGCCCCTGGC
>CAZIXP010000030.1:17554-36043 GCA_964543245.1 uncultured Starkeya sp. | reverse complement strand
GAAGTGGATTCCGCTTCGCGTGAAGAAAATGCGGCAAAACAACAAGCTGGAGCCTATCCGGTGAACGTGGGTACGCCGGATACGCGCCAATGGCGCCCCGTCCCGCTGCAAAGCGCCATCTCGCCGCCGGCGGCGGCGGGCACGCCCTCGGTCGGGGTCACGCCTTTGGCCGCGGGCAAGGCCTGGGCCGCGGCAGCCCTCGGTCGTGGCGGTCCCTGCCGCTGGCCGGCACCCCGCCACCGGCCGGTCGTACCCCGCTGCGGCGGCCGCACGGAAGCGCGGTTCGGGAGGCGGTTCCGGGTGGCGCGCCAGCGCCGGAGCGACTATGAGGCAGCCTTACGCGTTGCAGGAGCCTGCCCATGCCCGGACCCGAGCCCGTTTCGCCGCCCGGGCCCGCGGCGCCGCCGAGGGGCGAGGCCACCCCCGCCCGAGGCGCCGCCGGTCAAGGGGCGGCGGCTCCGGGCCATTCGAGGGACGGCGCCGCTCCGCCGGCCGGCCCGCAGCCCATGGCGCCGGGCGACTGGGGCGCGCTGGTGCTGCTGTCGCTGATCTGGGGCGGCTCCTTCTTCTTCGGCAAGATCGCGATCGCCGAGATTCCCCCGCTCACCATGGTGTTCGCCCGGGTCACCATCGGCGCGGCGGCGCTGTTCGTCATCGCCCGGCTCACCGGCGCCCGGCTGGCGCTGGACCGCCGGCTGGCGGCGGAGTTCGCCCTGCTCGCGCTCATCGCCAATGTGGTGCCGTTCGGGCTGATCGCCTGGTCGCAGCAGCACATTCCGAGCGGGCTGTCCTCCATCCTCAACGCGGCGACGCCGCTCTTCACCGTGCTGGTGGCGCAGGCCTTCACCCGCGACGAGAAATTCACCGCCGGCAAGCTGGCGGGGGTGGCGCTGGGCTTTGCCGGGGTGGCGGTGATGATGGGGCCGGCGTTGCTCGGCCAGCTCGGCGGGCAGCATCTGGCGGCGCAGCTCGCCGCGCTCGGCGCGACCGTCGCCTATGGCTTCGCCAGCGTCTATGGCCGGCGCTTCCGCGCCCTGCCGCCACTGGCGGTGGCGCTGACCCAGCTCGCCTTCTCCAGCCTGCTGCTGCTGCCGGTGGCGGCGGTTCTGGACCAGCCCTGGCGGCTGCCGCCGCCCTCGCCGAAGGTGATGGGGGCGCTGGCCGGGCTCGGCGTGCTCTCCACCGGCATCGCCTACATCCTGTACTTCCGCATCCTCGGGCGGAACGGGGCGACCAACATCTCGCTGGTCACCTTCCTGGTGCCGGTGAGCGCGATCCTGCTCGGCGCGCTGGTGCTGGGCGAGGCGCTGGAGCCGCGGGAATTCGCCGGCTTCGCCCTGATCGCGCTGGGCCTGGCGGCGATCGACGGCCGGGCGTGGCGGTGGTGGCGGGGCCGCTAGAGCCTTTTCGAGCGACGCGGATTCCGGTTCGCGTGAAGAACATGCGGCAGAACAACCACCTGGAACGTATGCGGTGAACGTGGGTTCACCGGATAGGCTCTAGCCGGCTTGCTCCGCCCCTCACCGTGTCGGCACCGGCTTTTCGCCGCGGTAGTCGTAGAAGCCGCGCTGGGTCTTGCGGCCGAGCCAGCCGGCCTCGACATATTTCACCAGCAGCGGGCAGGGCCGGTACTTCGAATCGGCCAGCCCCTCGTGCAGCACCTGCATGATCGACAAGCAGGTATCCAGCCCGATGAAGTCGGCGAGCTGGAGCGGGCCCATCGGGTGGTTGGCGCCGAGCCGCATGGCGGTGTCGATGGCGTCCACCGAGCCGACGCCCTCATAGAGGGTGTAGATCGCCTCGTTGATCATCGGCAGCAGGATGCGGTTGACCATGAAGGCGGGGAAATCCTCCGACACCGCATAGGTCTTGCCGAGCCGGGTGACGAAGCCCTTGGACAGCTCGAAGGTCTCGTCCTCGGTGGCGATGCCGCGCACCAGCTCGACGAGCTGCATCAGCGGCACCGGGTTCATGAAGTGGATGCCGATGAAGCGCTCCGGCCGGTCGGTGGTGGCGGCCAGCCGGGTGATGGAGATGGAGGAGGTGTTGGTGGCGAGGATCGCCTCCGGCTTCAGGTGGGGGCACACCTCGGCGAAGATCTTGCGCTTGATCTCCTCCTTCTCCACCGCCGCCTCGATGACGAGGTCGACCTCGCCGAGCCCGGCATAGGTGTCGGAGCCGGCGATGCGGGCGAGCGCCTGCTGGCGCTCCTCGTCGCCATACAGCCCCTTGGCGACCTGCCGCACCATGTTGCCGTTGATGGTGGCGAGGCCGGAGCGGATGCGGTCGGCCGCGACGTCGTTCAGCACGACGTCGTAGCCGGCCAGCGCGCACACATGCGCGATGCCGTTGCCCATCTGGCCCGCGCCGATGATGCCGATGCGCTTGATCTCGAATGCCATGATGCCCCCTGAGGTCTTTCGATCCGGGGCCGGCGGCGGGCGGGCTGCCCGTCGCGCGGCGGCGTCGACAGTTTATAGAACGGCCGTCAGCTTTTGGCCTTGGCAATTTCCGCGGTGAGCGCCGGCGCCAGCTCGAACAGGTCGCCGACCAGGCCGTAATCCGCCACCTGGAAGATGGGGGCTTCCTCGTCCTTGTTGATGGCGACGATGACGCGGGAGTCCTTCATGCCGGCGAGGTGCTGGATGGCGCCGGAAATGCCGAGCGCCACGTAAAGCTCCGGCGCCACCACCTTGCCGGTCTGGCCGACCTGCCAGTCGTTCGGGGCGTAGCCGGCGTCCACCGCCGCACGCGAGGCGCCGACCGCCGCGCCCAGCGCGTCGGCCAGCGGCTCGACCACGGCGTGGAAATTCTCCGCCGAGCCGATCGCCCGGCCGCCCGAGACGATGAGCCGCGCGCTCGCCAGCTCGGGCCGGTCGGTGTGGGCGATCGCCTCGCCCACGAAGCGCGACAGGCCGGGGTCGGTGCCGGCGGCGAGCGCGCGAACCGGGGCGGCCCCGCCCGCTTCCGTGTCGGCGAAGGCGGCGGCGCGCACCGTCAGCACCTTGACCGGGTCGCCGGACTGCACGGTCTGCACCGCATTGCCGGCATAGATGCTGCGCTCGAACGTGTCGGGGCCGAGCACCTTCTGCACGTCGGAAACCTGCATCACGTCCAGCAGCGCGGCGATGCGCGGCAGCACGCTCTTCCACGCCGCGGTGGAGGGCGCCACCAGCGCGCCGTAGCCGGCGGCGAGTTCCACGCCGAGCGCGGCGACCGGCTCGGCGAGGCGGTGGGCGTAGAGCGGGGCGTCGGCGAGCAGCACCTCGCGCACCCCGGCGAGCCCGGCGGCGGCCTCGGCCACCGCGGCGCAGCCGCTGCCGGCCACCAGAATGTCCACCGGCGCGCCGAGCGCCAGCGCCGCGGTCAGCGCCTTGGCGGTGACGGGGTTGAGGGTGGCGTCGTCATGCTCGGCAAAAAGCAGGGTCGCGGCCATGGTCAGAGCACTCCCGCCTCGGTCTTCAGCTTCTCCACCAGCTCGGCGACCGAGCCCACCTTCACGCCGGCCTTGCGGCCCGGCGGCTCGGCGGTGTTCAGCACCTTCAGCCGCGGCGCGAGGTCGACGCCGTAGTCCTCCGGCGCCTTCTCGGCGATCGGCTTCTTCTTCGCCTTCATGATGTTGGGAAGACTGGCGTAGCGCGGCTCGTTGAGGCGCAGGTCGGTGGTGACGATGGCCGGCAGGTTCAGCGCAAGCGTCTGCAGCCCGCCGTCGACCTCGCGGGTGACGGTGAGCGCGCCATCCGCCACCGCGACCTTGGAGGCGAAGGTCGCCTGCGGCCAGCCGAGCAGGGCGGCCAGCATCTGGCCGGTCTGGTTGCAGTCGTCGTCGATCGCCTGCTTGCCGAGGATGACGAGGCCCGGCGCTTCCTCGCCGACCACGCCCTTCAGCAGCTTGGCGACGGCGAGCGGCTCGATGCCGGCCTCCGCCGTCTTCACCCAGATGCCGCGATCGGCGCCCATGGCGAGCGCGGTGCGGATGGTCTCGTCGGTCTTGGCCGGGCCGATGGAGACGGCGACCACCTCGGTGGCGATGCCGGCCTCGCGCAGCCGCAGCGCTTCCTCCACCGCGATCTCGTCGAACGGATTCATCGCCATCTTGACGTTGGCGAGCTCCACGCCCGAGCCGTCCGGCTTCACGCGGATCTTGACGTTGTAGTCGACCACCCGCTTCACGGGCACCAGTATCTTCATCGCGAAACTCCCGCCTCCCGTCTCCGCGCCGGGCCTGCTGCGCCCGGGAAGCGGGCTCCGCGCCGGAAACAGGCGGCGAGCCGTAGCCTCCCGGCCTTGGCTTGCCCGGATAGCGCATCGTTCGGGAAAATCGGCGGCAACGTATGGGGGGTGCCGGGGGCTGTCAACGTGGCGATTCGGCCGGTGGCGGGGGGGTGCCGTCGCGCGTGGTGACCCAGAGCCGCACGCCGCGGCGGCGCATCGGGATCACCAGCAGCCCGCCCGCCACCAGCCCGCCGAGATGGGCGAGCCAGGCGGTGCCGTCCTGGTCGTTGGCGACGAGGTTCCAGAGCTGGAACACGATCCACGCCCCGATCGGCCAGATCGCCGGCAGGCGCAGCGGAATGCGCATCAGCACCAGCACCCAGATCCGCACATTGGGGTGCAGCATGGCATAGGCCCCCACCACGCCGGAAATGGCGGCGGAAGCCCCGATCAGCGGCACTTCGGAGGCGGGGTGGCCGAGCGTGTGGACGATGGCCCCGGCGATGCCGCACAGAAAATAGAAGGCGAGGTAGCGCGCATGGCCCAGCGCGTCCTCCACATTGTCGCCGAACACCCAGAGGAAGGCCATGTTGACGATGATGTGACTCCAGCCGCCGTGGAAGAACATGTAGCTGGCGAGCGTCAGCTCCGGCGGCAGGTGGTGGAAGTCCTCCGGCAGCACCGCCATGTGGCTGAGCACGGCGGGAATGGTGCCGAAGGAGAAGGCGGTGGTCGCCTCGACGCTGCCGGCCCAGCCGCCCTGCACGAACAGGAAGACGAACACGTTGGTGGCGACCAGCGCCCAGGTGACATAGGCGTGGCGGATGCCCTCGAAGGGGTTCTCGTCGTTGAGCGGCAGGAACATGCGGGCGAATCTCGGCGGCGCCGGCTGCGCCTGCGCCGGAATGTGGCGCCGAATCCACGAGAACGCCAGAGCAACATCGCACCGCATCCGCCGGCGGCACCCGGCCCTCCGCGCGCGGCGCCTGCCCTCTCACGCCTGCCCCTCCGCCCGCCCCCTACCGGGAGGAGATGCCGGCGGGGTCGAACCCCGCAGGTGGCGGGCGGCGGCGGGGCGAGGGGTGTTTCCCGTGAATCACCCGGACCCGGGTTCCGCCCTGCCGGAAGGCGAGGCCGCCCGGCCGAAACCGCCGTCGCGGACAGGCGGCCGGCCTGCGTCCCGGCGTTCAGTCCCGCCCCGCCGCCGGCACCCACAGCACGTCGCCCGGCCCGTCCTCGGCATTGGCGAAGCGGCTGGCGACGAAGAGCAGGTCGGAGAGCCGGTTGAGGTAGCGCACCGCCGGCGGGCCGACGATCTCGCCGGGCAGCTGGGCCAGCGCGACGGCGAGCCGCTCGGCCCGGCGGCACACGGTGCGGGCGACGTGCAGATGCGCCGCCGCCGGGCTGCCGGCCGGCAGCACGAAGGAGCGCAGCGGCCCGAGCCCGGCATTGAACCGGTCGATGTCGCGCTCCAGCCGCTCCACCTGCGCCGGCACGATGCGCAGCGGCTCGTAGGAGAGGGGTTCGCCGGTATCGGGGGTGGCGAGGTCGGCGCCGAGGTCGAACAGGTCGTTCTGCACCCGCGCCAGCGCCGCATCCAGCTCCGGCAGCGCCGCCAGATGCAGCCGGGCGACGCCGATGGCGGCGTTGGTCTCGTCCACCGTGCCGTAGGCCTCGATCCTGAGATCGGACTTCAGCCGGCGGGCGCCGCTGCCGAGCGCGGTGGTGCCGTCGTCGCCGGTGCGGGTGTAGATGCGGTTGAGCACGACCATCGGGGGCTTCCTTGGGGCGGGGCGCGGGGGGACCGGAACGGGAGGCGGCCTCCGGCCGGGGCGGGAGCGCGCGATACGGGCCGCCGCGCCGGGCGGATCAGCCGCGGTGCATCAGCCAGATGGTGGCGAGCACGAAGCACAGCGCGACGAACTGCAGCCCCACCCGCCAGCGCATCAGCTGCTGCGAGCGCTCCGGCGGGCCGCCGCGCACCAGATTGGCGAGGCCCAGCAGCAGCACCAGCGCCACCGCGCCCAGCGCGACCGGCAGCACCACGAATTTGGCGAGGGTGACGAGGTCCATGGCATGCTCCGAGCCGGCCCGGCCGCGGCGGCGGCCTCAGTTCAGTCCCACGATGGCCGCGTTGAGCGCGGTGGCATAGCTGACCCAGCCGAGATAGGGCAGCAGCAGCCCGGCGGCGATGCGGTCGATGCGCGCGCAGGCGAGGATGGTGGCCAGGATCGCCGCCCACAGCAGGATGACGACGACCAGCGCGGCGGCCGGTGCGTGCAGGGCGAAGAACACCGGCGACCACAGCGCGTTGAGCGCGAGCTGCAAAAGCCACAGCCCGATGGCGCGGCGGCGGGCGGGCGAGGGGGCGTGGCGGTCCCACAGCCGCCACAGCGCCACCGCCATCAGCACATAAAGAACGGTCCAGGCGATGGGGAAGGCGGCGTCGGGCGGGGTCCAGCCCGGCTTGGCGAGGCTCGCATACCAGCCGCCGATCTCCGGCGTGGTCGCCATCGAGCCCACCGCTCCGACCGCGAGGCACAGCCCGACGCACAGGACGAGGCGGAAGAAGGAAAGCGTGCTTTTCATCGGTCGGTCTCCGCTCGGGGTACGCGGCCCGATCATAGCCGGATGACCGGCCCGCGCATCCCCGGCGGCAGCCCGCTTTTGCCCGCGGCGCGTCCCGCGGTTCAGGCGGCGAGATGGCGCTCGATCTCGTAGATCGGCAGCTTGACGAGGTCGCGGTCCACCTCGGCGGTGATCGCCCCGCCGAGGGCGTGGCCGTAATGCGGGCGCATGATGCCGAGCGCCCGCGGCGGGGCGACCAGCACGATCTCGCGGGTCTCGCCCCCGGTCACGGCGCGCTCCAGCGTCTCGACCAGCCGGGTGAGGAAGGCGCGCTCGGCCTGTTCGTGGAGGTCGGCCTCCTCCACCGCGGCCCGGGCCGGGCCGGCGGATTCATGCACCCGGCCGGGGCGCGCGCCGCCCTGCTCATGGGCCGGCGGGTTGCGCTGCTCGCGCACCTCGCGGATCCGCAGATTGGGGAATTTGGCGTCGCCGCCATTGACGAGGATGAGCGCCTTGCGGCCGTCGCACACCACCACCCAGGCTCCGGCGGCAATGGTGACGGGCGTGTGCGGGCTGGTGATGGGCCTGGTCATGGGCGGATCTCCTCGGGCTGGTGCAGGGCGGGTGCTTCCGCCGCCTTTCCGGCAGGGGACCATGGCCGGGCGGGCCGCACCTTGACCTCCGTCAACCCGCGCAACCCGCACGCGCCAGGGCGCCCGCCGCGCCCGCCGCGCCTTACGGGCGCTGCTCGCGGGCCCGGCGGATGGCGGCGTTGAGCTCGCCGCCATACACGAAGATCGAGGCGGTGGTGTAGAGGAACACCAGGGCGATCATTACTGAGGCGAGGCCCGCATAGGTGGTGACGTAATTGCCGGCGAACTCGGCGAGGTAGCGCCCGAAGGCAGCGCCGGCCATCAGCCACAGCGCCAGCGTCACCAATATGCCCGGCGCCACCTGCGACAGCCGCCGCCGCCCCGCCGGCAGCCACATATGCGCCACCAGCAGCGCCACCACCAGGATGACCGAGGTGGCCGCGTAGCGCAGGAAGGTGATGATCCAGCCGAAGGGCTGCAGCGCCGGCACCCATTTCAGCGCCGCCAGCCACAGCACCGGGCCGAGCACCACGAGGAACGACAGCGCCAGCAGCCCGCCGGCGCCGACCAGCACATAGCCGATCGATTCCAGCCGCAGCAGATACCACGGCCGGGTCTCGCGCACGCCATAGGCGCGGTTGAGCCCGATCCGCAGGCTCTCGATGCCGTTGGAGGAGAAATACACCGCCAGCACCACGCCGAGCGTCAGCGCGTCGGTGCGCACCCGGGTCAGCACGCTGCGGATTTCGTGGCCGATCGGCCCCGCCACCTGCGAGGGCCAGGCCTCCAGCAGAAGCTGGACGGTCTCGTCGGCAAGGTTCTTGAAGTCGAAGAAGGCCGCCAGCGCGGTGACGAAGATGAGGAACGGAAACAGCGACATCAGCGCCGAGAGGGCGATATGGCTGGCGATCGCCCAGCCATCGTCCTCGACGAAGCGCCAGAAGGCGTCCATGACGATGTCATAGGCACGCAGAAGCAAACGCCCGCTCCGAGGCTGGAGAACACGGTCCGCGCTGACATCGGACGTCGCGCGGGAAATGGCAAGCCCGGCGGGTGAAAAGCCGGATCGCCGGGCCGGGGCCACCGGCCGGGGGCCGGGCTGCGGGCGATGGTGCCGGCGCTCGATGACCGGCAGGAGACGGCGCGGCGCGCCAACGGTATGTGCGCCAACGGTATGTGCGCCAACGGTACGACCGAGCGGGTTGACGGTTGCCAGGCGGGACACGTCCTCCACCTCGCCGGCACGGAAATCGTGCTGCCCGACCGTGCGGAAAGCAAGGGGCGGCGCGAAAAGCAAGGGGCGGCGCCCGCCGCGCCGGATACCGCCCTTGGCGCCGCCATGGCCGATGGCCGCCACCTTCCACCGCCGGCGCGCCCGGTCCGCCCGTGCCGGTGGGGCCCGTGCCGGAGGGGGCCGGGGTCGGTAGGGGCCAGGTTGGTGGGGGCCAGGTTGGTGGGGGCCGGGTGCGGTGGGGGTAGGGTGCGGTAGTGGCAGGGTGCGGTAGGGGCCGGGTTGGTGGGGGCAGTGCCGGGTAGGGGCAGGGGGTTGGTAGGCGTAGGGTGCGCATAAGCGTGCGCATAAGCGTCCGCAGCCACCCCAGGTCCCGATCGGCCCCGATGATCTCAAACCCGCCGCGCCGCCGATCCCGCGCCGGCCGGACGCTGCCGACGCCTTTCCGCACGAGATCGACCCTGCCGCGCCCGTCCGCCCTGCCGGCCGCGCCGAGGGCGCCGCCGGTTCGCGCCGAAGGTCGCGGCATTGCCGGTCATGACCGCGCGCCACTGCTCGCCACCGCGCGGGGAGGCGAAGCCGGGCTCCGCTCGGGAAGGCGAAGCCCAGCCTCCACCGGGGGTGCCGAGCCAGCCTCCACACAGGGATGCGGAGCCGACGCAGGCGGGAAGTCGCGGCGCGCGGCCTCTTCCGGCGCGCCCCGGGCTCGGGGCCCTCCCGGGCGGCCGGGGCGGCCGGCTACGCCTTCGCACAGGAGGTCGGCCCGGCAGCAGGCGGGCTTCGGACCGGCGAGCGAGTTCAAGCCGGCTTCACCTGCGCACGAGCGCGAACCTGCAGCGTCGGCATCCGCACCGACATCACCGCGCCGAAGGGCTACGCCTTCGCGCACGAGCGCGACCCTGCAGCCCGCCCGCCGCGCCGGGCGAGGGACTCGCAGGCGCCGGCCATCGGCGCGGCGTCGCCGCGCCTCATCCCCCGCCGTCGCGCGGGGAGGCGAAGCCGGGCCCTATTCGGGAAGGCGAAACCTGCTTCCATGGGGGATACGAACCCGGCGCAGGGGGAGATGGCGGTGCGCGGCCTCTTCCCGGCGCGCCGCGGCCTCAGGGCCCTCCCGTGCGGCGGGGGCGGCCTGCTACGCCTTCGCGCAGGACGTCGGCCCTGCCGCGCCCGTTCGTCCTGCCGGCCGAGACGAGGGAGCCGCCGGTTCGTGCCGAAGGTCGCGGCATCGCCGCTCAAGACCTATCGCCATCGCGGGGGAAGGCGAGGCCGGGCTCCATTCGGCAAGCCGAAGCCAGCCCTCCACAGAGGGATGCGGAGCGGCGCAGGGCGAGAGGTTGCGGTGCGCGGCCTCTTCCGGCGCGGCGCGGCCTCAGGGCCCTCCCGGGCGGCCTGCTACGCCTCGCGCACGAGCGCGACCCTGCAACCTTCTCCTCCTCCGGCCGCTCGATGTGCTCGATGCTATGCCCTCGCGCGCGAGGGCGACCCTGCAACAACCTGTTACTGTCGGCGGTGCCGCCGACCACCCGCTACGCCCTCGCGTATGAGCGCGACCCCGCAACGAGCTGCCGGCGGTCTACCTGCCCAAGCCCAAGCGCTACGCCCTCGCGCGCGAGCGCGACCCTGCAACCCGATGCGGTGGAGGCGGCGATCAAGGGGCTGTCGCTACGCCCTCGCGCGCGAGCGCGACCCTGCAACAGGCCGGCGACGTCGCCACGGTCACCGGCAAGGCCGGCTACGCCCTCGCGCGCGAGCGCGGCCCTGCAACGCCGGGTTCATCGGATATGTCGAGCGGGCCTTGCGGCTACGCCCTCGCGCGCGAGGGCGACCCTGCAACTGCCCGCTCTCGCCGCCGGCGCCATGGCCACGTGCCACGCCCTCGCGCAACGAGCGCGACTGCAGCCCGCCGCCTCGCCGGGCGATGGTCTCTCGCGGTCCCGGGCCGGCGGCGCGGCGTCGCCGCGCCGGGCATGACCTGTCGCCATCGCGCGGGAAGGCGAAGCCCGCCTTCACGCGGGGGTACGAAGCCCGCCTTCACGCGGGGGTACGAAGCCCGCCTTCACGCGGAGCTGCGAAGCCGGGCTCCATTCGGGAGACGAAGCCCGCATCCACAGGGGGTACCGAGCCCGCCTCTACGCGGGGATGCGGAGCCGCCGCCGGCGGGAGGTTGCGGCGCTATGCCTCCTCCGGCGCTCCGGCTCGCCTCCCTCCCCCTTCCTCTCCTCTCCCTCCTCTCCCTCCTCTCCCTCCACGCGGCCGGCGCTGCCGGGGGCGGGCGAAATGGGTGTCCCGTCCGGCGCGGGGCTGTGATAAGCAGAACGTCCCGCCGCTGGCGGCGGCTTTTTCCGGCAACCGAGGCTCGATTCCCATGTCCGCGACCCATCCCGTCTCCTCCGGCAGCTCCGCGACGCATCTGCGCGCGATGCCGCCGTCGGGCCCGGGCGAGGATGTCGCCGCGCTCATGGCCGAGATCGGCGTGCGGGCCCGCCGGGCCGCGCGGGCCCTCGCCCTCGCCGGCGCGGCGCAGAAGGCGGAGGCGCTGCACGCCGCCGCCCGCGCCATCCGCGCCCGCGCCGGGGACATCCTTGAGGCCAACCGGCAGGATGTCGAGGCCGGCCGCGCCGGCGGGCTGAGCGCGGCGCTGATCGACCGGCTGGTGCTCACGCCGGCCCGCGTCGCCGCCATCGCCGAGGCGGTGGACGAGGTGGCGGCGCTGCCCGACCCGGTCGGCCGCGTCACCGAGCGCTGGACCCGCCCGAACGGGCTGGTGATGGAGCGCGTCAGCACCCCGCTCGGGGTGATCGGCGTCATCTATGAGAGCCGGCCCAACGTCACCGCGGATGCCGGCGCGCTGTGCCTGAAGGCCGGCAACGCCGTGATCCTGCGCGGCGGTTCCGACAGCTTCCATTCCAGCCGCGCCATCCACGCCGCCATGGCCGGGGGGCTGGCCGCCGCCGGCCTGCCGGAAGACGGCATCCAGCTGGTGCCCACCCGCTCCCGCGCCGCGGTCGGCGAGATGCTGGCGGGGCTCGACGGCCATCTCGACGTCATCGTGCCGCGCGGCGGCAAGAGCCTCGTCGCCCGGGTGCAGACCGAGGCGCGGGTGCCGGTCTTCGCCCATCTGGAAGGCATCGTACACGTCTATGTCGACGCCTCGGCGGACCTCGCCAAGGCGCTCGACATCGTGCGCAACGCCAAGATGCGCCGCACCAGCGTGTGCGGCTCGGCCGAGACCCTGCTGGTGGACCGTGCCGCCGCGCAGAGCCACCTGCGCCCGCTGGTGGCCATGCTGCTCGACGCCGGCTGCGAGGTGCGCGGCGAGGCCGACGTCGCCGCGCTCGATCCCCGCATCGTGCCGGCGGTCGAGGCGGACTGGACCACCGACTATCTCGACGCCATCATCTCGGCGAAGCTGGTGGACGGGCTCGACGCCGCCATCCACCACATCGAGACCCACGGCTCGCACCACACCGACGCGATCCTCACCGAGGACCCGGAGGCGGCCCGCCGCTTCATGGCCGAGGTCGATTCCGCCATCGTCGTCCACAACGCCTCGACCCAGTTCGCCGATGGCGGCGAGTTCGGCTTCGGCGGCGAGATCGGCATCGCCACCGGGCGGATGCATGCGCGCGGCCCGGTGGGCGCGGAGCAGCTCACCTCCTTCAAGTACCGGGTTCACGGCTCCGGCCAGACCCGGCCGTGACCGCGGGCGGACGCGGCGTCCGGTGAGCGGGGCCGGGGAGTACCAGCACGGCGGGTGCGCTGCGTTGGACGTGGACATCGCCGGGGCGGCGCTGTCGCGCGTGCCGCCGCTGGCCGACGGCATGCGCATCGGCCTCTATGGCGGCAGCTTCAACCCGGCCCATGCCGCCCACCGCGCCGCCAGCCTGCTCGCCGCCCGCCGGCTGGGGCTCGACCGGGTGTGGTGGCTGGTGAGCCCGGGCAATCCGCTGAAGGACAATCGCGGCCTGCCCCCGCTGGCGGAGCGGCTCGCCACCGCGCGCGCGGTCGCGGCCCATCCCGCGCTGGTGCCCACCGGGCTCGAGGCCGGGCTCGGCACCCGCTACACCCACGACACGGTGGCGGCGCTGGTGCGGCGGTTTCCCCGGGTGCATTTCGTCTGGCTGATGGGGGCGGACAACCTCGCCAGCTTCCACCGCTGGCAGCGCTGGGCCGATCTCGCCCGGCTGCTGCCGATCGCGGTGGTGGACCGGCCGGGCCAGACCTTCCGGGCCATGGCCTCGCCGGCGGCGCTGGCGCTGGGGCGCTGGCGGCTGGACGAGGCCGCCGCCGCCAGCCTGCCGGGCCGGCCGGCGCCGGCCTGGGTGTTCCTCCACGGACTCAAGGACCCGCTCTCCTCCAGCCTCATCCGCGCCGGGGTGGTGCCGGCGGGCGGGCGGGCGAATGGGCGGGCGAATGGGCCCTCGCGCGGGGGGGGCGCGGCCGCGGACGGAGCGGGCGAGGCGGGGCCGGCCGGGGGCCGCTGACCGGCGCGCCGGGGGCCGGCGTGGTATTCCACCTCGGGGCAGTTGAAATCGGGGGGTCGGAAGCCTTATCTTAGGGGTCGGTCACGCTGGGGGAAGTTGCCTCCGGCGGCCAACAGAGAGGATAAGGACCCCTGTCCATATTGGCGCTCTCCGCAGACGCCCACATGCCGGCCTCTGCACCGATCTCCGAACCGCGTTATGACGCAGAGGAGATCCTCGCCCTCGTTCTCGCCCGGCTCGAAGACGACAAGGCCGAGGACGTCGTGTCCATCGAACTGCGCGGCAAGACCACGATCGCCGACTACATGGTGGTCGCGTCCGGCCGTTCGCAGCGCCATGTCGGCGCGCTGGCCGAGCACCTCGTCGAGGCGCTCAAGGAGCGCGGCGTCGGCGGCGTGCGGGTCGAGGGCCTGCCGGCCTGCGACTGGGTGCTGATCGATGCGAGCGACGTGATCGTCCACGTGTTCCAGCCGGAAGTCCGGGGCTTCTACAACATCGAGAAGATGTGGTCGGGGCTGCGCCCCGAGGTCGCCTCGACCCCGCCGCGCGGCTGATCGCCCGGTGCGTCTTCTGATCGTCAGTGTCGGCCGGCTGAAGGCCGGGCCGGAACGTGAGCTGTGCGACCGCTATGTCGAGCGTACCCGCAAGGGCGGGCGCGCGCTCGGCCTCAGCGGGCCCGACGTGGTCGAGGTCGCCGAGAGCGCCGGCCGCCGGCCGCAGGACCGCATGGTGGAGGAGGCCGCCGGCCTTCTCGCCGCGCTGCCCGAGGAGACCGCGGTGATCGCGCTCGACCCCGGCGGAGCCGAGCTGTCGAGCGAGCGGCTGGCCGAGGATGTCGCGGCGCTGCGCGACCATGGGGTGCGGGCGCTGAGCTTCCTCATCGGCGGTGCCGACGGGCTGGGGCCGGAGGCGCGGGAGCGCGCCGACCGCATGGTTTCCTTCGGCCGTGCCACGTTTCCGCACCAACTCGTGCGCATCATGCTCGCCGAACAGCTCTACCGGGCGACCACCATCCTCGCGGGGCATCCCTACCACAAGGCCTGAGGGCCGCCTTCGGGGTATGGTTTACCAGAGCTTAACGCCCCCTCGGTTCTTCTGCCCCCATGCGCCCGACCTCCCGCCGTTCTCCGCTGTGCCGCGTCCCCGCCGGGTGCCGGCTGATCGCCGCTGTGGCGGCGCTCGGCCTTGCGCCGGCGCTCGCCGCCGCGGGCATGCTCGCCGGCCCGGCGGTGGCGCAGGAGCGCGCGGGGGGCGCCGGGGCTGCGCCTTCCGATTCGCCCGCCGCCGAACCCGGGGTGGAGGATGGCGGCGCGCTGGCCCCCGACGAAGCCGCGCCCGACGCCTCCGCTGCCGATTCCGCTGATCCCGCCGGGACGCCGGGAAGCGCCGCCGCGCCCTCTCCCGCCGCCGGGACCCCGCCCACGGCCGGCGCTGCGCCGGCCGCTTTGGCGGCGGGCTCGGCCCTGGCCACCGGCGCTGCCGCGGCGGCGAATCCGCAGGACGAGCCGCGCCAGCGCATGGAGAAGCTCGACGCCGAGCTGAAGGGCAGCGCCCAGGAGCAGGCCCGGCTGAAGGCGGAGATCGAGGCCACCAAGGGCGACCGCGCCAAGCTGGCCGCCGCGCTGCTGGAAACCGCCGGCCGCATCCGCGAGGTCGAGGGCAAGCTCGACGCCAGCGAGCAGCGCCTGCTGCAGCTCGGCCGCGAGGAGGGCGACATCCGCCAGTCGCTGGACGGCCGCCGCACGGAACTCGCCGGCGTGCTCGCCGCGCTGGTCCGGCTGGGGCGCCAGCCGCCGCCCGCCCTGCTGGTCCGGCCGGACGACGCGCTGAAGTCGGTGCGCTCGGCCATGCTGCTCGGCGCGGTGCTGCCGGAGCTGAAGGCCGACACCGACCTGCTGGTCAGCGAGCTGACCTCGCTCGCCCGGGTGCAGAAGCAGGCGGCGGCCGAGCGCGACGCTCTCGCAGAATTGAAAACCGCGATGGGCGAGGAGCAGCGCCGGCTCAACGCCCTCATCGCCGAGCGCCAGCAGAACCAGGAGGCCGGCGAGGCCGCGCTGGCGCAGGAGCGCCAGCACGCCGCGACCCTGGCCGCCGCCGCCCGCAACGTGCGCGAGCTGATGGACCGGATGGAGAGCGAGATCGCCACCGCCCGCCGTGCCGCCGAGGCCGCGCGCGCGGCGGAAACCAAGGCGCCGCAAGGCGCGGCGGGGCGGCTGGCGGCGCTGAAGGACCCCGGCCGGCTCTCCCCCGGCATCGCCTTCGCCGAGGCCCGCGGCACCCTGCCGCTGCCGGCGGGCGGGGCGGTGCTGAAGCCCTTCGGCTCCAATGACGGCTATGGCGGCGCGGCCAAGGGGGTGACCTTCGCCACCCGCCAGGAGGCCCAGGTTTCCGCTCCCTGCGACGGCTGGGTGGTGTATGCCGGGCCCTTCCGCTCCTACGGCCAACTCTTGATCATCAATGCCGGCGGCGGATACCATATTCTTTTGGCGGGAATGGATAAGATAACGGTGGAGCTGGGCCAGTTCGTCCTCTCGGGTGAGCCGGTCGCGGTCATGGGCAAGGGACCGCAGCTCGTCTCCGCCGGCAGCCTTGGAACGGCCCAACCGATTCTTTACGTCGAATTCCGTAAGGACGGTAATTCGATCGATCCATCGCCATGGTGGGCGACGAGCGAAAGCGAGAAGGTACGCGGATGATGCGTAGGACGTCAGTGTTTCTCTTTGGCGCGGCGGCCGGTGCCCTGATCGCCGTCGGCGCCACCCAGCCAAGGCTCGTCTTCGGCCCGGAGTCGGCTTTTGCCGCCGCCTCGGACACCTATCGGCAGCTCAACCTGTTCGGCGACATCTTCGAGCGCGTGCGCGCCGACTATGTCGAGAAGCCCGACGACGCCAAGCTGATCGAGGCGGCGATCAACGGCATGCTGTCCTCGCTCGACCCGCACTCCACCTACATGGACGCGAAGAACTTCCGCGACATGCAGGTGCAGACGCGCGGCCAGTTCGGCGGGCTCGGCATCGAGGTCACCATGGAGGACGGCCTCGTCAAGGTGGTCTCGCCGATCGACGACACCCCCGCCGCCAAGGCCGGCGTGCAGGCCGGCGACCTGATCACCAAGCTGGACGATCAGGACGTCAAGGGCATGTCGCTCAACGAGGCGGTCGAGAAGATGCGCGGCGCCGTGCAGACGCCGATCAAGCTCACCATCATCCGCAAGGGCTCGGACAAGCCGATCGAGCTCACGCTGATGCGCGATGTCATCAACATCAAGTCGGTGCGCGGCCGGGTCGAGGATGGCGACGTCGCCTATATCCGCATCACCTCCTTCAGCGAGCAGACCGCCGAGGGCCTGAAGAAGGCGATGGAGGACCTTGCGGCCCAGATCGGCGAGGACAAGCTGAAGGGCTACATCATCGACCTGCGCAACAACCCGGGCGGCCTGCTCGACCAGGCGGTGGAGGTGTCCGACACCTTCCTCGACCGCGGCGAGATCGTCTCCACCCGCGGCCGCAATGCCGACGAGACCGAGCGGCGCAACGCCCGCCCGGGCGACCTCGCCAAGGGCAAGCCGGTCATCGTGCTGGTCAATGGCGGCTCCGCCTCGGCCTCGGAAATCGTCGCCGGCGCGCTGCAGGACCACAAGCGGGCGACCATCCTCGGCTCGCTCTCCTTCGGCAAGGGCTCGGTGCAGACCGTCATCCCGGTCAGCGGCAATGCCGCGATCAAGCTGACCACGGCGCGCTACTACACGCCGTCGGGCCGCTCCATCCAGGCCAAGGGTATCCAGCCGGACATCGAGCTGGTGCAGGACGTGCCCGCCGACATGAAGGAAAAGGCCGAGGCCGCCGGCGTCGACACCACCCGCGGCGAGGCCTCGCTGAAGGGCCACCTGAAGAACGGCGAGGACGAGAAGACCGGCTCGCCGGCCTATGTGCCGCCGGACCCGAAGGACGACACCCAGCTCAAGCTGGCGATCGACCTGATGCACGGCGTGCAGAAGAATGCGGCCTTCCCGGCCGACCCCAAGGCCGCCGTGCCGAATTGACCGGCGGCGCCCGTCCCATCTCCTTCCCCGAAGCCCCGCCCTTGGCGGGGCTTCGTTCGTTTGCGGCCCGCGAGGTGCGGGCCGGCGTTGCGGCCATGCGGCGCGCGGCGGTTGCCGTCCTCGCCGCGGGTGCCGAAGGCTCGGCTGCGACGCTGCGGTCCCTGGGGGGCTGCCTGTGGCCCTTGGGGGTGGGGGAGCGCCTCCATCCCGGCGCCGGCGGCTTTTCGGCGGCGGCGGGCCGTGGCGTTAAGCCGCCCTTAACCCTGCGGGCGGAGATTCCAGCTTGCCGCTGCGGCCGGGCGCGGGGGAGCGCCACCCCGCCACAGGGCGCCCGCCTTCCGCCAAGATTGTGCCTTGGTCGGCGGCGATAAAACGCCCATCGTTCATGGGAAACCGCTGAGATGACCGAGTACGACAGCTTCCTGGGAGCCGACACGGCCCGGCGCGACCGCGTGCTCAACGGCGTCGCGGTGGCGGTTTTCGGCGTCACCGGCTTTGCGATTCTCGCGGGCGGCGCGGCGTGGTTCTGGCTGCGGCCGGTTTCCGTGGAGCGTCCGGTGGTGGAACTGGCGCCCGCCATCTCCTCCGTCCCGCTCGACGCGCCGGTGCTGCGCCGCGAC
The DNA here is from genome assembly GCA_964543245.1 of uncultured Starkeya sp. Classification (GTDB taxonomy): domain Bacteria; phylum Pseudomonadota; class Alphaproteobacteria; order Rhizobiales; family Xanthobacteraceae; genus Ancylobacter. The sequence continues at coordinate 18,290 of CAZIXP010000030.1, read as the reverse complement.
CATGATGCCGATGCCAGCGACGACGGCATGGGTGGCCCCTCCGGTCCCTCGGTCACCATCATCGACGGCGCCACCGGCGAGCACCAGACCATCGTGTTCGGCCCCGATCTTGACGGCGCCGACGGCACTCCCGATACCGTGGCGCGCTGATCCCGCTCCGGCCGCCGCGCCCGCCCGACACGCGGCTGTCGCCGAGCCCCGCGAGGATCGGCCGCCCGGAGCCGGGCGTCCCGCGTCCCACCGGAGTGCTGCCGTGACCCCCTTCGACCAGTTGCCCTATCGTCCCTGCGTCGGCGTCGTGCTGGTGAACCATGCCGGTCTCGTCTTCATGGGCCGGCGCCTCGACGGCCCCGAGCATGTCGACGCCGAGCATTCCTGGCAGATGCCGCAGGGCGGCATCGACGAGGGCGAGGACCCCGCCGAGGCGGCGCGGCGTGAACTCTACGAGGAAACCAGCGTCCGCTCGGTCCGCCCGCTTGCCGAGGCCAGCGACTGGCTGGCCTATGACCTGCCCGAGCCGATCGCCCGCGAGGCCTGGAAGGGGCGCTACCGCGGCCAGAAGCAGAAATGGTTCGCCTTCGCCTTCACCGGCAGCGACGCCGAGATCGACGTGGCGAAGCCCGGCGGCGGCGCGCACAAGCCGGAATTCGTCGAATGGCGGTGGGAGCGGCTGGAGAACACCCCGTCCCTGATCATCCCGTTCAAGCGCGCGGTGTATCAGGAGGTGGTGCGGGAA
>CAZIXP010000030.1:0-17522 GCA_964543245.1 uncultured Starkeya sp. | reverse complement strand
CGCGGCGTTCCGCGGCGGCGCCGCCACGCCGGCCTGAGCGGACCTGTCCCGGGCCGCCCGGGGCCTTTCAGGTCCTCGCGCTTCGGGGTATCGCCAGACCCATTTCCGTCCGGCGAACCGGTGCCCACGGCGCTCGAAAATGCGCTAGAGCGTATCCGGTGAACTCACGTTCACCGGATACGCTCTAGGTTTCTGTTTTGCCGCATTTTCTTCACGCGAACCGGAATCCACTTCGCTCGAAAATGCGTTAGCCTGCTGCAACCTTGGGGCGAGGTGGCGGCATGGCGGGGGCGGGCAGCGACGGGCAGGGGCCGGCGGCCGGCGGGGAGGGCGCACCCCGTTCCGGCGAGAAGAACGAGGTCATCGCCCAGGAGTGGATGAGCGCCCGGACGCTGTGGCTCTCCTGCAGGCACGGCGCCGTGCCCGCCGAGGATCGGGCATTCCTGGACACGTGGCTGAGCGGCGACCAGCCGCGCTGGTCCTCGCGCGAGGATGACTGGTTCCACCTCAACCAGGTGGCGCAGCGGCTGGCGCTTCATCTCCCGGGACCCCAGCTCGCGCTGGAGTTCCGCACCCTTGTCGACCTCGCCAGGGAGCGCAAGCTCGCCTCCGCCGCCGCCTATGCCGAGAACATCCGGCACTTTCCGATTCCGGCGGCGGACCCCGTCACCGTGCAGCAGCGGGCGCTGTACCTCGCCCTGCTCTACGACCTGCAGGCAGGCTTTGTGACGCAGCGCCTCGCCCGGCGGCTGCGCCGGCAGTCGGCGGCACTGCTGACCTGGCTGGGCGGCGGCGCGCTGGTCCTTACGTTCCTGATGCTCGGGGTCTGGAGCTGGCTCAATGGCATACCGGCGGCACGTGTGGCCGGCCAGTTCCCGCTGCTGCTCGCGGTGGGACTGCTCGGCGCGCTCGGGGCCTATTTCAGCCGCATCACCGGTTTCCGCGCCGACGTGGCCCGGATCGGCTTCGACGAGGTCACCAATGCCTATCGGTGGAGCATGCTGCTGGTGCATCTGATGGTCGGGCTGATCGGCGCGATGGTGCTGTTCGTGGTGATCGGCGCCGGCCTCATCAAGGGCCCCGCCTTTCCCGATCTCGGGGCGCTGCTCGGCGACCCGCCCGGCCTATCCTGGCCGGACCTTGCCAAGCTTTCGGTGTGGTCCTTCCTCGCCGGTTTCTCGGAGCGGCTGGTGCCGGACACGCTCGCCCGCGCCGGCCGCTGATCCCGGTGCGTTGCGGCAACGGTAATATTTTCTTTACCATGCCGACGAGAACGAACGTTCGCTCTTGACTCGGTGGCCGGCCTGGGCGCAGATGCGAACGAACGTTCGCTTTCGCTCCCGGAGACTGCCATGCCCGCGGCCGCCGCCGCCCCTGCCACCGCTGCCGGGCCGAACCGGAAGGACCCGCGCCGGCGCGTGCTCGACGCCGCGGCGCGCTGCTTCATCCGGGGCGGTTTCCACGCCACCAGCATGCACGAGGTCTGCGCCGAAGCGGGCATGAGCCCCGGCGCGCTCTACCGCTATTTCCCCTCCAAGGAGGCGATCATCATCGCCATCATTGAGGAGGAGCGCTCCGCGCGGGCGGCGCTGCTGGCCCATCTCGAAACGGCCGCCAGCTTCGTCGAGGCCCTCACCCTGATGGGCGCGGCGCTGTTCTCCAGCGAGCCGCCGCTGGTCTGCGCCGAGCTGGGCCCGGAGATCGCCGCCGAGGTCAGCCGCAACCCCCGCCTGCGGCCGGTCTTCGACGAGGTGGAGGCCGAGATCGAGGCGGCTTTCCTGCGCGCCCTCGAGGCGGCGCAGGCCCGCGGTGAGGTCGATCCCGCGCTCGATCGCGAGCAGGTGATGCTGATCATCAACGCCCTCGGCGACGGCATCATGCTGCGCCGCCGGCTGCAGCCGGAACGTCCGCTTGCCCAGATGATGCCGCATATCGCGGCGCTCATCGGCCGCATGCTGGCGCCGCCGGCGCCTTCCGTTTCTCCCGGAGCCTCCCGATGAGCGCCCCCACCCCTTCCGCTCCCACCCCGCCGCACCGGGGACCTTCCACCCGCAGCCGTGTGCTGCTGGCGCTCGCCATGACCGTGGTGGTCGTCGGCGTCGGCGGCTTTGCCTACCGCTACCGCATCCCGGCCTATATGTGGCCGGGTGCGGCCGAGCCCGCCGCGGCCGCCACGCCGGCGCCGGCCCCCGTGGCGCAGGTGCGGGGCACCACCGTCACCGTGGTGCCGGCCACGCCGCGCACAGTGGTCGAGCGCCTGCCGGTCAACGGCACGCTGGTGCCGCGCGAGGAGATCATGGTCGGCCCGGAGATCGACGGCTACCGCGTGGTCGAGATTCTCGTCGAGGAGGGCGACCGCGTGGAGAAGGGCCAGGTGCTCGCCCGGCTGTCCCGCGACATGCTGGAGACGCTGCTCGCCCAGAACACCGCCAACGCCGCCAAGGCCAGGGCCGCCGTCGCCCAGCAGAAGGCGGCGCTGGAGCAGGCCGACGCCCAGCGCATCGAGGCCGAGGCGGCGGTCGCCCGCTCGCGCACCCTCATCAAGACCGGGGCGACGTCGCAGGAGGTGCTGGACCAGCGCGAGCGCGCCGTCAGCGTCGCCGAGGCGCAGGTCGCTGCCGCCCGCGAGGCGGTCACCGCCGCCGAGGCCGAAGGGGCGCAGATCAAGGCGGTGCGCGACGAGATCGAGGTGCGGCTCGCCCGCACCGACATCCGCGCGCCGGCGACGGGCGTGGTCTCCGCCCGCTCCGCCCGCATCGGCGCCATCGTGCTCTCCGCCAACACCGAGCCGCTGTTCCGCATCGTGCGGGACGGCGCCATCGATCTCGATGCCGAGGTGCCGGAATCGGCGCTGCCGCGCATCCGCCCGGGCATGAAGGTGGCGGTGACGCCCTCCGGCTTCGCCGCACCGGTCGACGGCGCGGTGCGTCTGGTCGGCGCCAAGGTCGACAGCTCCACCCGCCTCGCCCGCGTCGCCGTTGCGCTGCCGGACGATCCCCAGCTCCGCCCCGGCGCCTATGGCCGGGGGGTGATCGAACTGGCGCGTCACGAAGGGGTGGCGGTGCCGCTGTCGGCGGTGCAGTTCAGCCCGGACGGCACCTTCGTGCTGGTGGTGAAGGACGACACGGTGGAGCAGCGGGCGGTGAAGACCGGGCTGCAGGGCGACGGCGTGGTCGAGATCGTCGACGGGCTCGCGGCCGGCGAGTCGGTGGTGGCGCGGGCCGGCGGCTTCCTGCGCGACGGCGACCGCGTCACGCCGGTCGCCGCGGCCGACACCGCGCGCGGGGGTGCCTGATGGCGATCAACATCTCGGCCTGGTCGATCCGCCGGCCCATCCCGTCCATCGTCCTGTTCGTGGTGCTGACGGTGCTGGGCCTGTTCGCCTTTGGCGACGTGCCGATCACCCGCATGCCGAACATCGACGTGCCCATCGTCACCGTGCAGATCAACCAGTCCGGCGCGGCGCCCAGCGAGCTGGAGACCCAGGTCACCAAGAAGGTCGAGACCACGGTCGCCGGCGTGCAGGGGGTGAAGCACATCACCTCCTCCATCACCGAAGGCACCTCGCTGACCACCATCGAGTTCCAGCTCGAGACCCAGGTCGACCGCGCGGTGAACGACGTGCGCGACGCCGTGACCAAGATCCGCACCGAACTGCCGCAGGACATCGACGAGCCGCTGGTGCAGCGGGTCGACGTCGAGGGCATGGCGATCGTCACCTACGCCGCCGAGGCGCCGACCATGACGCCGGACGAACTTTCCTGGTTTGTCGACGACACCGTCATCCGCGCCCTGCAGGGGGTGCGCGGCGTCGCCCAGGTGAAGCGCGAGGGCGGCGTCGAGCGCGAAATCCGCATCTCGCTCAATCCCGACAAGCTCGCCGCCCTCGGCGTCACCGCGGCGGACGTGAACCGCCAGCTCGTGGCCACCAATGTCGATCTCGCCGGCGGACGCGGCCAGATCGGCACGCTGGAGCAGTCGGTGCGCACGCTCGGCGGCGCCTCCACCGTCGCCGACCTCGCCGAGACCCGCATCGCGCTGCCCGGCGGACGCCAGGTCCGCCTCGCCGATCTCGCGACCGTGACCGACGGCGCGGCCGAGCCGCGGCTGTTCGCCCGGCTCGACGGCAAGCCGGTGGTCGCCTTCGGGGTGTACCGCGCCAAGGGCTTTTCCGACGTGGTGGTGGCGCACAATGCCGAGGCGGAGCTGCGCCGGGTCGAGGCCCGCCACCCCGACGTGAAGATCACGCTGATCGATTCGACGGTGAAATACACCAAGGCCGACTATGAATCGGCCATGCACACGCTGGTCGAGGGCGCGGTGCTGGCGATCATCGTGGTGATGATCTTCCTGCGCGACTGGCGGGCGACGCTGGTCTCGGCGCTCGCCATCCCGCTGTCGATCCTGCCGACCTTCTGGGTGATGAACCTGCTGGGCTTCTCGCTCAACGGCGTCAGCCTGCTGGCGGTGACGCTGGTGACCGGCATCCTCGTCGACGACGCCATCGTCGAGATCGAGAACATCGTGCGCCACATGCGCATGGGCAAGTCGCCCTACCGCGCCGCCATCGAGGCCGCGGACGAGATCGGCCTCGCCGTGGTGGCGACCACGCTGACCATCGTCGCGGTGTTCATGCCGGTCAGCTTCATGGGCGGCATCGCCGGCCAGTATTTCAAGCAGTTCGGCATCACGGTCGCGGTCGCGGTGCTGTTCTCGCTGGTGGTGGCGCGGCTGCTGACGCCGATGCTGGCGGCCTATTTCCTGCGCGACCACGGCCACCGCGAAACCCGCGACGGCCCGGTGATGCGGGGCTATGTCGGGCTGCTGCGGGCCTCGATCCGCCACCGCTTCGTCACCATCGCCGCCGGCATCGGGCTGTTCGCGGTCTCGATGTGGCTCTCCACCCTGCTGCCTTCCGGCTTCATTCCCAATGCCGACGTCTCGCGCTCGGTGCTGGCGGTGGAACTGCCCCCCGGCTCGACGCTGCACACCACGCAGGAGGTGGTGGACGAGATTTCGGCGCTGATGAAGCGGCAGCCTGAGGTGGCGAGCGTGTTCGCCACCGCCGGCTCAAGCACCGGCGCGGGCGGCGGCGGCCAGAGCGCGGGCGAGGTGCGCAAGGCGACGCTGATCATCAACCTCGTGCCCCGCGCCGACCGCACCGACACCCAGAAGCAGTTCGAGAACCGGATGCAGCGTGCGATCGCCGGCATGCCGGACCTGCGGTTCAATTTCGGCGCCTCGGGCGGCGCGGGTCCGGGCGGGCGCGAATTCACCGTGGTCCTCTCCGGCTCGGACGGGCCGGCGGTGGAGAAGGCGGCGCTGGAGCTGGAACGCGAGATCCGGGCGAAGGCCCGCGGCCTCACCAATGTCGTCACCTCCGCCGCGCTGGAGCGTCCGGAAATCCGGGTGGTGCCGAAGCTGGCGGAAGCTGCCGAGCTCGGCGTCTCGGTCTCCGACATCGCCCAGACCGTGCGCATCGCCACCATCGGCGACGTCGCGCAGAACCTCGCCAAATTCTCCGCCGGCGACCGCCAGGTGCCGATCCGGGTGCAGCTCGACGAGGCGGCGCGGGCGGAGATCGGCACCTTCCAGACGCTGAAGGTGCGCACCGCCGCCGGCGCCTCGGTGCCGCTCTCGGCGGTGGCCGACATCACCTTCGGGGTCGGCCCTTCCAGCCTCGACCGCTACGACCGCGCCCGGCGCATCGCCATCGAGGCCGACCTCGTCGGCAACACCCAGCTCGGCGAGGCGCTGGCGGAGGTCTACGCCCTGCCGGCGGCGAAGAACCTGCCGCCCGGCGTGGTGCTGAAGGAGGCCGGCGACGCCGAGATCATGGCCGAGGTGTTCGGCGGCTTCGCCATCGCCATGGCGGCGGGCGTGATGCTGGTGCTGGCGGTGCTGGTGCTGCTGTTCTCCGACCTGCTGCAGCCCATCACCATCCTGGTCGCGCTGCCGCTCTCGGTGGGCGGGGCCTTCGTCGCGCTGCTGCTCACCAACAACGCCATGACCCTGCCGGTGGTGATCGGCTTCCTGATGCTGATGGGCATCGTCACCAAGAACGCCATCCTTCTGGTGGATTTCGCGGTGGAGTCGGTGCGGCTCGGCCATGACCGCACCTCGGCGCTGATCGAGGCCGGCCGCAAGCGGGCCCAGCCGATCGTGATGACCACCATCGCGATGGCCGCGGGCATGGTGCCCTCCGCCATGGGGCTGGGGGAGGGTGCGGCCTTCCGCGCGCCGATGGCGATCGCGGTGATCGGCGGCCTGCTTGCCTCCACCGTGCTGTCGCTGGTGTTCGTGCCGGCGGTGTTCACGCTGATGGACGATGTCGGCTGGCTGTTCGGCAAGGTGTTCGGCCGCTTCGTCGGCGAGCGCGACGACCCGGAGGACGATCACGCGCGCGCCGCCGCGGCCGGGACGCCGCCCCACGGCGCCGACGCCGCCCAGCACGAGCTGCCGCTGCCGCCCCCGCGTCTCGCGGCGGAGTGACCCGCCTGCGGCGGCGCGCGCGGCGCGTCGCCCGGGGGTGGCGGAGGACCACGACGCAGGCTGACGGGGCGGACGACATGAAAAAAAGCCGGTGCGGGGGCCTCCCGCGCCGGCTTTTCCGTCGCGCCCAGGCCGGGCTATTGCAGCGGGGTGTCGCCGCCCTCGGCGGTGCGGGCCAGCGTCATCTCGGTGACGGCGACGAGGATCTCGGCGCGGGTCCGGAGGTCGGCCGCCTCCAGCAGCGCCTGCTTCTCGCGGGCGCCGAAGGGCGACATCATGGCGAGGTTGTTCACCAGCGTCTCGTTCGCCGCGCCCTTGATGTTGTCCCAGTCCGCTTCGAGCTTGTTGGCGTCGAGATAGGAGGCGAGGGTGCGCAGCAGCTGCCCCCGGTCGACCTGATCGGCGCCGCGATTGGGGGTGAAGTCCGCCGCGAAGGCCGCGACATCCACCCGCGCCCGCCGGAACGGGGTCTCCACCGCGAGCTCCTCGACCAGCCGGAAGCGGGCAACGCCGGAGAGGCTGAGCACATAGCGCCCGTCGCCGGTCTCGGCGAGCTCGGTGATCCGCCCGACGCAGCCCACCGCCGCCAGCGCCGGCCCCTGCGGCAAAGCGGGCGCGCGGGGATCGGGCTGGATCATGCCGATCAGCCGGTCGCCGGCCATGGCGGCGTCGATCATGGCGAGGTAGCGCGGCTCGAAGATGTTCAGCGGCAGCTGGCAGCGCGGCAGCAGCAGCACGCCCTCAAGCGGGAAAAGCGGAATGCTGTCGGGCAGTTCGTCCGGTCGCTGGTAGGGGCGGTTCATCGGCATGGTCGGTCTCCGGACGGTGGTGCCGGGCGCGCGGGCGCGCCCGGCCGGGGGCGGGCCGGCCTCAGGAAAACAGCAGCGAGGACAGGCGGCGGCGGCCGAGCAGGGTCATCGGGTCGGTGGGGCCCCACGCCTCGAAGAACTGGACCAGCTGCTTGCGCGCGCCGTCCTCGTTCCAGCTGCGGTCCTTCTTCACGATGGCGAGGAGCTGGCCGACCGCCTCTTCCCGCTTGCCGCGGGCGTTCAGCGCGAGGGCGAGATCGAACCGGGCCTGGTGGTCCAGCGGGTCGGCGGCGACCCTGGCCTCCAGCTCGGCGAGGTCGCCGAGGGCGGCCGCGGCCTCCTCGATCTCGATGGCGGCGCGCACCGCGGCGATGGCGGCATCGCCGGCGACGGCGGCCGGAACCGCGGCGAGCGTCGCCTTGGCCTGGTCGATCTGCCCGGCCGCGAGCTGGGCCCGGGCGATGCCGGCATGGGCCTTGGCGTTCTCCGGCTCCTCGCCGAGCACCGCCGCGAAGATCTCGACCGCGCCGGCGAGATCGCCTTCCGCCAGCGCAGCCTCGCCGCTGGCGAGCACCTCGGCGATGTCGCCCCCGCCGGCACCGCCCGCGGCGGCCACCAGCTTGTCGACGAAGGCCTGCACCTGCCGCTCGGGCTGCGCGCCCATGAAGCCGTCGACCGGCTGGCCGTTGACGAAGGCGTAGACGGTGGGCAGCGACTGGATGCCGAGCTGCTGGGCGACCTGGGGGTGGTCGTCGGTGTTCATCTTGGCGAGGCGCACCTTGCCCTTGGCGCCGCGCACCACCTTCTCGATGACGGGAGTGAGCTGCTTGCAGGGGCCGCACCACGGCGCCCAGAAATCGACGATGACGGGGCGGCGGCGGGATTCCTCCACCACGTCCTTCATGAAGCTCCGGGTGGTGGTGTCGATCACCACATCATCCCCGGCCGGCACACCCGCGGGGCCCGGAGTGGCGGACTGGTTCAGCAGCATGGATCACCTCGGCTGGGCGGCTCGTTATCGAGCGTTAAGATGGTTCTCCGGGCGGCGAATGCAACGGCTCACGCCGTCTCATCCGCACCGTCCGGCGCGCGCTTGGGCACGGCGAGGATCACGGGCTCATGCCCGGTGGCGCGCAGGAAGCGCACCAGGTCGTCGCGCCCGATGGTGGTGGTGGAGGTGTTGCACAGGGGGTGGCAGTTGATCCGCTCGTGTTCCAGCAGGTCGGCATCGAGCACCACCGTCACCCGGCCGGCGGTGTCGTTGATCGGGCCGAAGGCGGTGACGGCGCCCGGCTTGACCCCCAGCACCTCCTCCAGCAGCTCGGCGCTGCCGAAGGACAGCCGGCTCGCCGCGCCCAGCGGCACGTGGAGGCTCTTGAGGTCGACCCGCGCCTCCTCCTCCACCACCACGAGGAACAGCCGGCCCTTCTTGTCCTTGAGGAACAGGTTCTTGGTGTGGCCGCCGGCGATCTCGCCGCGCAGGCGCTGGGAATCCTCCACCGTGAACAGCGGGGGATGATCCACCGTCACCGTGGCGATGCCGAGCTCGGCCAACCGGGCGAAGAGATGGGGCGCGGCGGCGCGGGCGCTCGCGGTGGTGCGGGCGCTTTCGGCGGTGAGGGCGGCGGGGGCGGAAAGGTCGGGAGCATCGGTCATGGCGGTTTTCTAGTGCGGCGCCGGGAGGAAGGGAAGCGTTGACAGCCGGCACCGGGCGCGGCCACATCGTTGCCCTCGCGCGGCAACAAGGCAGTCTCCATGCGTCCCGTCATCGGCGTCGTCTCCGACGTGAAGCCCGGCTCCGGCCATGTCACCCACGGGGTGACGGAAAAATACCTGTTCGCGGTGGCGCGCGGCGCGCAGACCTACCCGATCATGCTGCCCGGCCGGCTGTCGGACGTCGACGGCACCATGAGCGAGACCGCGGTGCTGGAGGAGATCTTCGCCATCGTCGACGGCATCTTCCTGCCCGGCAGCCCGTCCAATGTCGCGCCGGAGCTTTACGGCGCCGCGCCCTACGACCCGCCGCTGCCCGCCGACCCGCACCGCGACGTGCTTTCGCTGCCGCTGATCCGCGCCTGCATCGAGCGCGGCGTGCCGCTGTTCGGCGTGTGCCGCGGCTTTCAGGAAATGAACGTGGCGCTGGGCGGCACCCTGCACCAGAAGGTGTATGAGCAGCCCGGCCATTTCGACCACCGCGAGGATTCCACCGGCACCATCGAGGCGCAATACGCCCCGGTCCATGAGGTCGAGCTGACGCCGGGCGGCGTGCTCGCCGGCCTCGCCGGGACGACGCGGTGGAAGGTGAACTCCCTGCACGGCCAGGGTGTCGACCGGCTGGCGCCCGGCCTGGTGGTCGAGGCGCGGGCCGATGACGGGCTGGTGGAAGGCTTCCGGGTCAAGGACGCGCCGGCTTTCGCGCTGGCGGTGCAGTGGCACCCGGAATGGCGGTTCTGGGCCGATGCGCTGTCGAGCGGCCTGTTCGCCAGCTTCGGCGCCGCGGCGCGGGCCCGGGCCGCCGCCCGCCACGGGCTGAAGGCGGCGGAATAGGCGCCGACCCGCGGCCGGTGCCGCCAGCCGGCGCCGGCTCAGCCGCGGGCGGTGAACAGGTGGCCGATGCCGTCGCGGATGTCGTCCTCGATGGCGCGGCGCAGCCGGGCCTCGTCGCCGGCATCGAGCGCCCGCAGCGCCTCGGCGTGGCGGTCCACCGGGTAGTGGCGTTCGAGATCGGTCAGCGCCATGCGCATGAACGGGCCGATCTGCAGCCAGATCGATTCGATCAGCGGCAGCAGCACATTGTCCGGCCGCCCGCCATAGAGCGCGGCGTGGAAGGCGAGGTTGGTCTCGATCATCGCCTCGGTGTCGCCGGTCTCCACCGCGATGTCGGATTCGCGGTTCAGCGCCTCCAGCCGGGAGCGAAAGGGCGCATCGGCGTGGTCCAGCGCCCGCGCCGCGGCCTCGGTCTCCAGCAGGATGCGGGTGGTGACCAGCTCCTCGAAGCGGCGGGCGGTCATCTCTGGCACGCGGACCCGGCGGTTGTCGAGCAGCACCAGTGCCCGCTCCGCCACCAGCCGGCGCAGCGCCTCGCGCACCGGCATCGCCGAGACGCCGAGCGCTTCCGCCAGCCCGCGGATCGTCACCGCCTTGCCGGGGGGAAAGCGGCCGGACATCACGGTGCGCCGCAGCCGGCGGAACACCCATTGCTGCACCGTCTCGCCCGGCAGGCGGGGGTCGTCGGCGAGGTCGAGCCGGGCCTGATCCATTGACGTCCTTGAAGCGGCTGTCGAACTGACACCTTCGTTCTGACATGTGGCGGTGGCATTGTCATAGTCTGCCGATGGCCCGCCACCGATTCCTTGCCACCGATTCCCTGCCGCCGCCCCGCCCGGAGTTGCCCATGTCCACCGATGCCCGCACCGGTCACGAGATCGACCCGAAGCTGCTGGAAATCCTGGTCTGTCCGCTGACGAAGGGGCCGCTGGACTATGACCGCGACGCCCGCGAGCTGGTCTCGCGCAGCGCCCGGCTGGCCTACCCCATCCGCGACGGCATCCCGATCATGCTGGTCGAGGAGGCCCGCCGGATCGAGGAGCCAGTGCCGGGCAAGGCCTGAGCGGACGTGGGTTGAGCGCTTCGGGGTTGAGCGCCCGGCCCGGGCGGACCCGCCGCCGCCCTGGGGTTTTGATTCCACGCAACGCCCCCGCAAAAGCGCTCTGCGGTTTCGCGGGAATGGCTCTACAGCGCTTCGCCGCGCAGCAGCTTCGGGGCCTGTCCGCCGAGGCCGGCGGCGTCGCGGATGAAGGCGTCCTTCAGCCGGGGCAACCGCTCCACCACGCCCAGCCCGACGTCGCGCAGCAGCCGCAGCACGTCGGAGCGGTTCGAGAACAGCCGGTTGAGGCCATCGGTCGCCACCCCCATGGTCAGCGTGTCGAAGCGCCGCCAGCGCTGATAACGCTCCAGCACCTCCACCCCGCCGAGATCGAGCCCGAGCCGACCGGCGTCGGTCACCGCCTCCGCCAGCGCGGCGACGTCGCGCAGCCCCATATTGAGACCTTGCCCGGCGATGGGGTGGATGGTGTGGGCGGCATCCCCCACCAGCGCCAGCCGCTCGCCGACGAAGCGCCGCGCCATCTGGAAGCCGAGCGGGAAGGCGCGGGGGGTGTCGAGAACCTCGATGGCGCCGAGCGCGAGGCCGAAGCGCTGTTCCAGCTCGTCGTGGAACAGCACCGGCGGCAGCTCCAGCAGGCGCTGCGCCGCGGCGGTCGATTCGGTCCAGACGATGGAACAGCGCCGGCCGGTGAGCGGCAGGATGGCGAAGGGGCCGGCGGGCAGGAAATGCTCGATCGCCTTGCCCTCGTGGTCGCGCTCATGGCCGACGGTCAGCACGATGCCGGACTGGCCATAGGGCCAGCCCACCGTGCCGATGCCGGCCATGGCGCGCAGGCGGGAGCGGCCGCCATCGCAGGCGCAGACCAGTTCCGCCGCGACCGTGGAGCCGTCGCCGAGCGCGAGCCGTGCGGTGCGTCCCGTGGTCTCCAGTGTGGTGACGCCGGCATTCACCATGGCGATGCCGGCGGCCTCGGCGGCGCGCGTCAGCGCCGCCTGCAGCACCGTGTTGGGCACCATATGGGCGAAGGGCTCGCCCGGCGCGGTGTCATCGCGGGAGCGGATCTCACCGTCGAAGGAGAGGAAGGCCGGCCGGGCGACGTCGCCGAGCCGGGAATCGGTGATCTCCATGGTCAGCATGGGCTGGGCCTCGGCGGCGAGCTGCGGCCACACCCCGAGCGTCTCCAGCAGGCGGCGGGCGCCGGCGGCGATGGCCGAGGCGCGGGTGTCGCCAAGCGCGGGGCCGCGGGCGAAATGCGGATCCGCCACCAGGATGCGGGCCTGCCTACCCAGCCCGTGGCGCAGCGCCAGCGCGAGGGCGAGCCCACCGAGCCCGCCGCCGGCAATGGCGACGTCGACGCGGCGCGGGGCCGGAGCGGGGGAGGCACTGGCGTGGGAGGGGCTGGCGGTGGAGGCGGGCATGGCGGTCTCCTCGATGCCGTTTCGGCGCGGGCCATCGCGGCGCGCAGGGTGCGGCGCGTGGCCGAGGGGCGCGCTGGCCGTTGTCGGCGAGCCGAGTTATGCCTTAGCTAGCAGGCTCATGACAATGCGGCGCCTCGCCGTGCCGCCGGACCGGAGCCGCCATGTCCGCCAATCCGCCCGCCAATCCGCCCGCCGATCTGACGTCTCCGCTGCCTGCCGATCCGGCCGCGCCCGGCGCCGGCTTTTCCACCACCCCGCTGGTTCAGGCGTTCCAGGACCTGCTCGACCTCGAGCCGCTCGAGGTGAACCTGTTCCGCGGCCGCAACCCGCCGGCGGAATGGCTGGTGATCGCCCGGCGGGTGTTTGGCGGGCAGGTGCTGGCGCAGGCGCTGGTGGCAGCGCAGCGCACGGTGGAGGGCATCGCCGCCCATTCCCTGCACGCCTATTTCCTTCTCGCCGGCGACCCGCAGGTGCCGATCGTCTACCAGGTCGAGCGCATCCGCGACGGCCGCAGCTTCGCGACCCGGCGGGTGGTGGCGGTGCAGCACGGCCGGCCGATCTTCATCATGTCCGCCTCGTTCCACCGGGAGGAGCCGGGCCATGAGCACAGCATGAAGCTGCCCGCCGCCGTGCCGGAGCCGGAAGACATTCCCCCGATGGCGGCGCGCGGTGCGGCGCTGGAGAAGCTGCCGGAGAAGGTGCGGGCCTACTGGACCCGGGTGCGGCCGATCGAGCTGCGGCCGGTGCATCTCGGCCGCCCGCCGGGGGCGGCCAATGCCGATCCGCGCCAGTTCATCTGGTTCCGCACCGCCGGGCCGCTGCCGGACCTGCCGGAGCTGCACCGGGCCATGCTGGCCTACACCTCCGACATGACCCTGCTGGAAACCACGCTGCTCGCGCACGACACCAGCGTGTTCAGCGACGAAATCCTCGCCGCCAGCCTCGACCACGCGCTCTGGCTGCACCGCCCCTTCCGCATCGATGACTGGCTGCTTTATGCCCAGGACAGCCCCTCCGCAGGCGGCGGCCGCGGATTGGCGCGCGGGCTGATCTATGATCGTGCGGGCCGGCTGGTCGCCTCGGTGGCGCAGGAAGGGCTGATCCGCCCCAGCGTGTCGCCCAAATAAAGGGCAGCAATGAGCGCGTTCTAGGCACAAACGTGGCAGCGCCGGACTGTCGCCGAAGAATTGTGCAGCCGCTTGTGCCGCCCCCGCCGCCGGGACGGCGCAACCACAGCGATTCCGCCGTTTCGGCAGAACCCGCGCAGGGTCCGCGGGTGCGACCTAGAGACCGTGAAGGCTTGGCCCCCCTCGCTTGGCACGCGACTTGATTCCCCCACTCCGGCTTGACCGAATGGTTGGGGGAAAACCCGCCTGGCCGAGTCCGACATCATTGCCCGGAGCCGGCGTATCGCGGTTCGGGGCCAAGCGGGGACAGGAACCATGAAGATCGTCATGGCTATCATCAAGCCTTTCAAGCTTGAGGAAGTCCGAGATGCCCTCACCGGCATTGGTGTGCACGGGCTGACCGTCACGGAAGTCAAGGGCTACGGCCGCCAGAAGGGCCACACCGAAATTTACCGCGGCGCGGAATACGCCGTCAGCTTCCTGCCGAAGCTCAAGATCGAAGTCGCCGTCGCCTCCGAGCAGGTCGCCAAGGTCATCGACGCGATCTCGACCTCGGCGAAGACCGGCCAGATCGGCGACGGCAAGATCTTCGTCTACGCGATCGATCAGGCGGTGCGCATCCGCACCGGCGAGACCGACGTCGACGCCCTCTGATCCCGCGCCCTTGATTTTGACATTCGATTGCGACGGAGCACTCACCCCATGACGATGAAGAAGTGGATACGCGGGGCCCTTCCCGCGCTGGCGGCGGTGGCGCTGATGGCAGCGTCGGCCCACGCCCAGGATGCCGCGGTGGCAGCGGCGCCCGCCGCCCCCACGGTGAACAAGGCCGACACCACGTGGATGCTGCTGTCCACCTTCCTGGTGCTGATGATGTCGGTGCCGGGCCTGGCGCTGTTCTATGGCGGCCTGGTGCGCTCCAAGAACTTCCTGTCGGTCATCGCCCAGGTGTTCTATTCGGTCTGCATCGTGACCATCATCTGGTTCGTGTACGGCTATTCGCTCGCCTTCACCGGCGGCTCCGCCTTCGTCGGCGGCTTCTCCAAGGCGCTGCTGCACGGCGTCGGCCTCGAATCGCTCGGCGGCACCTTCTCGGTCGGCGTCGCGATCCCCGAGCTGGTCTTCGTGCTGTTCCAGCTGACCTTCGCCGCCATCACCCCGGCGCTGATCGTCGGTGCCTTCGCCGAGCGCGTGAAGTTCTCGGCCGTCGCGCTGTTCATCCCGCTCTGGGTCACCCTCATCTATTTCCCGATGGCCCACATGGTGTGGTACTGGGCCGGCCCGGACGCGGTTGACGCCGCCGCCAAGGCCGTTGCCGCCGCCACCGACCCGGCCGCCAAGGAAGCCGCCCAGTCGGCCCTCGACGCCGTCCTCGCCGATGCCGGCTACATCTTCTCGCTCGGCGCCATCGACTTCGCCGGCGGCACCGTGGTGCACATCAACGCTGGTATCGCGGGCCTCGTCGGCGCCCTCATCGTCGGCAAGCGCACCGGCTACGGCAAGGAGCTGATGCCTCCCCACTCGCTGCCCATGGCCCTGATCGGCACCGCCCTGCTGTGGGTCGGCTGGTTCGGCTTCAACGCCGGCTCGAACCTCGAAGCCGCGCCGCTCACCGTTCTCGCCAGCCTGAACACCTTCGTGGCCCCGGCCGCGGCGGCGCTGTCCTGGATGTTCGTCGAATGGATCGTGAAGGGTAAGCCCAGCCTGCTCGGCATCGCCTCGGGCGTGGTCGCCGGCCTCGTCGCCGTCACCCCGGCCGCCGGCTTCGCCGGCCCGGGCGGCTCGATCATCCTCGGCCTCCTCACCGGCATCATCTGCTTCGTCTTCTGCACCACCATCAAGAACGCCTTCGGCTATGACGACGCGCTCGACGTGTTCGGCGTGCACTGCGTCGGCGGCATCGTCGGCGCCATCGGCACCGGCATCCTGGTGAACCCCGCCCTCGGCGGCACCGGCGTCTACGACTACGCCGCCGGCGCGGTCGCCTCCTATGACACCGCCACCCAGGTGATGGCGCAGGTGAAGGCCGTGCTCATCACCATCGTGTGGTCGGGCGTCGGCTCGGCGATCCTCTACAAGGTGGTCGACATCATCGTCGGGCTGCGCCCGTCGGTCGAGCGCGAGCGCGAAGGCCTCGACATCACCGACCACGGCGAGCGCGCCTATCACTCCTGATACCGGCCCGGCGCGGTTCGCCGCGCCGGCCGCCTTCTCCCTCGGGACCCACCCGACCTCGAACCCCGGCCCTCGCGGCCGGGGTTTTTTCGTTGCCGCCACCGGCCGCACGAAAACCGCCGGGATGGTTAAGAGCCCCTTTACCGGCGCGCCCTAGGATCAAGCGGCCATGCATGACATTCCCGAATCAGCCGCACCGTCGTCCACCGCCCCCCCGGCCGCCGCCCCGCTCGCGGCCGGCACGCGCCCTGTCGCCGCGGCGGATGCGGCATCGGCCATTGCCGGCGCGGGGGATGCGGGGCCCGCGGCGCGCTCGCCCTTCGTGCGGCTTGGCGATCTTCTGGCCGGCATCGCCCCCGGCCGGCCGCCGCTCAGCCTCGCGGTAGGCGAGCCCCAGCACGCCATGCCCGGCTTCGTCGGGGAGGTGCTGGCCGCCAACATCGCCGGCTTCGGCCGCTATCCCGCCGGCAAGGGCACCGCGGAATTCCGCACCGCCGTCGCCGACTGGTTCGGCCGGCGCTACCGGCTGCCGCGCCCGCTCGATCCCGAAGCCGAGGTGCTGGTGCTGAACGGCTCGCGCGAGGGCCTGTTCGCCGCCGCCATCCTCGCCCGCCGGCTCGCCCCGGCGGCCAAGCAGGCGGCGCCCACCGTGCTGCTGCCCAATCCCTTCTACGCCGCCTATGGCGCCGGCGCCGAGGCGGCCGGCTGCGCCAGCGTGCCGCTTCCGCTGCCGCGCTCCGGCGGCTGGCTGCCCGATCTCGAGGCGCTGACGCCCGAGCTGCTCGGCCCGGCGGTCGCGCTCTATCTCGCCTCGCCGGCCAACCCGCAGGGCACGATCGCCGGGCGCGACTATCTCGCCCGGCTGGTCGAGCTGACCCGCGCCCATGGCGTGATGCTGTTCGCCGACGAATGCTATTCCGAGATCTGGCTGGGCGAGGCCCCGCCGACCGGCGTTCTGGAGGTGGCGGGCGGCGATTTCGCCGGCGTGGTCGCCTTCAACTCGCTGTCGAAGCGCTCCAGCCTGCCGGGCCTGCGCTGCGGCTTCTGCGCCGGAGACGCGGCGTTCCTGCGCGCCTTCGCCGATTTCCGCAACGTGGCCGCGCCGCAGGTGCCGGAGCCGATCCAGGCGGTGGGCATCGCCGCGCTGGCGGATGAGGGCCATGTCCTCGCCAGCCGCGAGCTCTATCGCGCCAAGTTTGATCTGGCCGACCGGCTGCTCGGCGGGCGCTTCGGCTATCAGCGCCCGGATGGCGGTTTTTTCCTGTGGCTCGACGTGGCCGCGCTGGGCGGGGGCGAGGCCGTCGCCCGGCGGCTGTGGGAGCGCGAGGGGTTGCGGACGGTGCCGGGCGGCTATCTCTGCCGTTCCGATGCCGATGGCCGCAACCCGGGCAGCGACTATCTGCGTGTGGCTCTGGTCCATGACCTCGCGACGACGGAGGCCGCGCTGGCGCGTCTCGTCGCCGGTCTGGCGTAGCGGAAGCGGAGGCCGGCGAGCGACATGGCGGCACGACGGAGGATCGAACCGGGCAGCCGGGACCGCGATTTCGAGCCGGGCTTCGACGAGCCGGCGGATGAGGGCTGGCGCCGCGCCCCGCGCCTCGACGACGATCCGCCCCGCTCATCGCTGCGGGCCGAGCCCCGGCTCGACGCCCGGACCGAGCCGGCGCGCGCCCCCAAGCGGGCGGCGCGCCCCTCCCGGCGCGAGCCGGCCGAGGCCGAGCCGTCCTGGGAGACGCCGTCCCGGCGCGAGAGCGCCCGCGCCGCCATCGACCGTGCGGAGGAGCGCAACCTGCCCTCGCGCCCCGCGCGCCGGCCTTCCGCCCGCCCGCCGCAGGCGACGCCGTCGCGCTCGCGCCGCGGCGGAGTCAGCTCCACCCTCTCGACCCGGTTCCTG
>CAZIXP010000029.1:0-38101 GCA_964543245.1 uncultured Starkeya sp. | reverse complement strand
CGACGCCGCCGGCCCGCCGTCCAAAGCGACGGGCGGCGCGGGCGGCGGCACGGGCGGCAAGGCGAGGTGGATGAACGCGGAAGACGCTTATTTAGCCATTTGACATCGCTGCAAAAGCTAGTGATTTTGTCTGAATGGTACTAACAATAGTACGATAGGAACCAGGCTCTCGCAGAGGCGCCGGCGGCACGGCCGGACGATCAGCACAGGACCCGCATGAACCCCTTCGACCTCCATGCCGATGTCTGCGACCCCGGCACCTATCGTGCAGCCGTCGCGCATCTGCGCGCCCGCGGCATCGCCCTGCCCCGTTTCAGCGAACTCGCCGACCCCGCTTCCATGCCCGAGGGGTGGCGGCGCGCGGCAGGCGCGGCGGACCGCGACGCGCCGGACGCCCGCAACCTGTTCGGCGTCCACTGGTACAACGCCCCGATGCAGGTGGGGGACCGGGAGGTCGCGGCCCATGTCGAGCTGCCCCCGGCGCTGACCGGCGTGCCGGCGCGCATCTTCGTCATGCTCGGCCGGCATTTCCCGATGATCCGGGCGCACAAGGTGCTGGCGGCCTATGCCTGCCTCGTGCCGCGGCTCGTCACCGGCAGCTTCGATCCGCTCGCCCACCGCGCGGTGTGGCCCTCCACCGGCAATTACTGCCGCGGCGGCATCGCCATTTCCCGCATCCTGGGCTGCCGCGGCGTTGCCGTGCTGCCCGGCGGCATGAGCGCCGAGCGCTTCAACTGGCTGGAGAAGTGGGTCACCGACCCCGCCGACATCGTGCGCACGCCCGGCACCGAGTCGAACGTGAAGGAGATCTACGACGCCTGCGCCGAGATCGCCCGCGACCCCGGCAACGTCATCCTCAACCAGTTCGCCGAATTCCCGAACTACCTCGCCCATTACGCCATGACCGGCAGCGCCGCCGCGCGGCTGTTCGAGGCTCATGCCGGCCTCACCCCCGGGCTGCGCCTTGCCGCCTTCGTCGCCGGCACCGGCTCGGCCGGCACGCTGGGCGCGGGCGACCGCCTGAAGGAGGAGCACGGCGCCCGCATCGTCGCGATGGAGCCGGTGGAATGCCCGACCCTGCTCTATAACGGCTTCGGCGAGCACAACATCCAGGGCATCGGCGACAAGCACGTGCCCCTCATCCACAACGTCACCAATACCGACGTGATCGCCGGCGTCTCCGACACGGCGTCCGACGACCTCGCGCTGCTGTTCGGCAGCGAGGCCGGCCGGGCCTATCTCGCCGAGCGCCGCGGCCTCGACGCGGCGCTGATCGCGGCGCTCGGCGGCTTCGGCCTGTCGGGCATCGGCAATGTGCTGGCGGCGATCAAGGTGGCGCGCCGGCTCGATCTCGGCCCGGACGACGCCATCATCACCGTCGCCACCGACGGCGCCGAGCTCTACCCCAGCGAGCTAGCCGCCCATCTCGCCCGCAAGGGCGGGCGCTACGACCAGATCGACGCGGCGGAAGCCTTCGGCCAGCACCTGCTCGGCGGCGATGCCGACCACGTGCTGGAGCTGGACCACCGCGACCGCCAGCGGGTGTTCAACCTCGGCTACTACACCTGGGTCGAGCAGCAGGGCATTGCGGTGGAGGATTTCGACCGCCGCCGCCATCAATCCTTCTGGAAGGGCCTGCACGGCCAGCTCGCCGTGTTCGACGAGCTCATCACCCGCATGAACCGCGACGTCGGCGTCGCGGCGGCGGCCTGAGGGGGTGGCTGTGGGCGTCTCCTCCTATCTCGACCTGCGCGCCGCCACCCGGGGGCGCGACCGCAGCCTGCGCGACAAGGTGATGTCGCTGGAAGAGGCGGCGAAGCTGGTGACCTCGGGCGAGCACGTCGCGCTGGGCGGCTGCACCGCCTCGCGCACGCCCTTCGCCATGATCTGGGCGCTGATCCGCGCCGGGGTGAGCGACCTCACCGTCTCCCGCTCCATCATCTCGACCGAGGGCGATCTGCTCTACGCCTCCGGCGCCTCCCGCCACATCATGACGAGCTGGTTCAGCCAGGGCATCGTCTGGGGCGTCTCCAAGGTGATGCGGGCCTACACCGAGAGCGGGCGCGCCCGCTTCGAGGAGTGGAGCCACATGGCGATGGGCCTGCGCTACCGCGCCGGCGCCATGGGCGTTCCCTTCATGCCGATGCGCTCGATGCTCGGCTCCGGCGTGCTCGACCGCGCCGAGGGGGCCAAGACCCTGGAATGCCCCTTCACCGGCGAGACCCTGCTGCTGGTGCCGGCGCTGAACCCCGATGTCGCGCTGATCCATGTCCAGCGCTGCGACGCCTATGGCAATGCCCAGCTCGACGGGCTGACCTTCATGGACGTCGACATGGCGATGGCGGCCCGGCGCGTGATCCTCACCACCGAGCGGATCGTCTCCAACGAGCAGATCCGCCGGGCGCCGGACCAGACCAAGATCGGCTTCTTCACCGTCGACGCCGTGGTGGAAGTGCCGTTCGGCAGCGCCCCGCACGAGTGCTACGGGCTCTACGAACCGTTCTACAGCCACATGGACCTCTATGCCGAGATGACCGCCAAGGACCCGGAGGCGGGCGCCCAGGCCTATCTCGACCGCTTCTATCGCGAGCCCACCACCTGGGCCGGCTATCTCGAGCGCATCGGCATGGCCGAGCTGCTCGACGCCCGGCGCCGCGGGAGCAGCATCTATGACGACTGACCTCGCCCCGGCACCTGCCGCCACCCTGCCGGCCTACACCGCCTCCGAGCTGCTCGCGGTGATGAGCGCGCGGCTGCTGCGGGAGGGCCAGACCGTGTTCGCCGGCGTCGGCATTCCGCTGCTGGCCGCCATCCTCGCCCAGCGCACCCACGCCCCCGGGCTCACCATCCTGTTCGAGGGCGGGGTGATCGGCCCCTTCGTCGAGCCGGGCAAGCTGCCCCCCTCCACCAATGAACAGCGCTGCACCCGCCGCGCCAACATGCTGGTGTCGATCACCGACGTGCTGCTGATGCTCCAGCGCGGCTATGTCGATGTCGGTTTCATGGGCGGGGCGCAGATCGACCGCTACGGCAACCTCAACTCCTCCTTCATCGGCGATGCCGACGCCCCGAAGATCCGGCTCCCCGGCACCGGTGGCGGCAACGACATCGCCAGCCTCGCCGACATGATCGTGGCGATGAAGCACGAGAAGCGCCGCTTCGTGGAGAAGGTCGACTTCGTCACCAGCCCGGGCTTCCTGCGCGGCGGCAGCAGCCGCGCCGATGCCGGCCTTCCCGCGGGCGGCATGTTCCGCGTGGTGACGGACCTCGGCATTCTCGGCTTCGACCCCGAGAGCCGCGCCATGACGGTGCTCGCCCTGCACCCGGGCGTGAGCCCGGAGGCGATCCGCGCCCAGACCGGCTTTCCCCTGCCGGTGCCGGACGAGGTTCCCGTCACCGAACCGCCGGCCGCAGGCGAACTCGCCATCCTGCGCGAGCTCGACCCCGCGCGCCTCTACACCGCCTAGGGCGCGATCGCGCACCCTCCCGAGCCACAGCATCCCCGCCGGCCGGCGACGCCTGGCGGCGGGATGCCGGACGAACCCGAAGCGAAAGGAACGCCATGCCCGCCCCCGTCTCCTACGGCATCGCGATGCGCAACTTCACCCGCTTCCCCGAGCTGCCGGATGCGCGGGCGCTGGTGGATTACGGCGTGCGGATGGAAGCGCTCGGCTTCGAATCGCTGTGGGTGTGGGACCACATCCTGCTCGGCACCGATCCGCATTTCCCGATCATCGACTCGCTCGCCCTGCTCACCGCGGTGGCGGCGCGCACCTCCACCATCCGCATCGGCACCGGCGTGCTGGTGCTGCCGCTGCGCAACCCGGTGATCCTCGCCAAGCAGCTCGCCTCGCTGGACCTGCTCAGCAATGGCCGGCTCACGCTCGGCGCGGCGGTGGGCTGGTACAAGCGCGAGTTCGACGCGGTCGGCATCCCCTATGAGCGGCGCGGCAAGATCATGGACCGCAACCTCGAGATCCTGCGCCGGCTGTGGACCGAGGACAGCGTCACCGGCCAGTGGGACGAGTTGAACCTGCGCAATGCCGTGATGTTCCCCAAGCCGGTGCAGAAGCCGCACCCGCCGATCCTCATCGGCGGCTATGTCGACGTGGTGCTGAAGCGCGCCGCCACCCGCGGCGATGGCTGGCTGACCTATTTCTACACACCCGAGGGCTACCGCGAGGCCTGGGCCAAGATATCGGCCTATGCCGAGGAGGCCGGCCGCGACCCCGCGCAGCTCGACAGCCTGAACCAGCTGCCGATCTATGTCGGCTCGCGCGCGGAAGGCATGCCGAAGATGACGGAATGGCTCCACGCCGAGTGGGACCTCTCCAAGGGCAGCCTTTCCACCTTCGACAGCGCCATCGTCGGCACCCCGGCCGAATGCGCCGAGCAGATCGCCGCCCACCTCGCCACCGGGGTGAAGAACATCGTGTTCGTGCCTTGGCGCTACGACAGCGAACAGATCGACCGGCTGGCCCACGAGGTCCTGCCGCTGCTGCGGAAATAGAGCTGCTACGGCGATAGAACGGTGGCGACACCTGCCGACACCGGCGGATGGGAACCCGATTCCAGCGGCAGCAGGATCAGGATGATGATCACGGTGCCAAGCAGGGGAGCCAGATATTTCGGCAACGGGCTGATCTGGAGACGACTGAGCTCGCTCCGCTCCCGCTGCATCTGCAGCTGATACAGCGTCCGCTCGAGATGGCTGCGGATGTTGCGCTCGAGCGCCGACATGAGCAGCAGATAAACCGCCCAGCCGCCGGTCGGCACCAACAGGATGATCGACGCCTTGATGCAGGCGAAGGGCAGGTCCCGCCCGAGATATCGAATCCGCGTCGGGTCGTCCCAGGAGAAGATCGACTCGCCGCTGAGGTATTTTTGCAGGGCCCACGCACCAAAGGAGGTGACGACAGCCATGGCGGCGATGATCGCCAGCCGCCGCGTGTCGAGCCCACGCTTGCAGAACTCCCAGTAGATCGAAGCCTTGTCGTCCACCCCCGGCCCGCCCCGATGCCTCGCCCCACGCTGCAATCTTAGCGTGAGACATCGCGCCGACACCAGTGTGGCACGGCGCGGCGGGAAAACCGGTGGCGTCAGCCCCGCAGCGCCGTCAGGCTGCCGATGCTCGCCCGCTTTCCCGCCGGCCGCTCCACCCGGGGCAGCAGCGCGGGGGCGGCGAAGGAGGCGCGTACCTGGCTCTCCGGCGCGTCGGCATAGAGCGTGGTACGCGGGCGGGGAATGCGCCCGGCGGCACGGATCACCGCGTCCATCCGGGCCGGCGGAAACTCCTGGCCATGCACGCCACCCGCGGCGCGGCTGATCGATTCGTCCATCAGCGTGCCGCCGGCGTCGTTGGCGCCCGCCGCCAGCGCGGCGGCGAGGCCGCCCTCGCCCAGCTTCACCCAGGAGGCCTGGATGTTCGTGATGAACGGGTCCAGCGCCAGCCGGCCGACCGCGTGCATCAGCAGGGCCTCGCGCCGGCTCGGGCCGGCCCGGCTGCCGCCCTTCAGGAACAGCGGCGCCTCCATGTGGAGGAAGGGCAGCGGCACGAATTCGGTGAAGCCGCCGGTTTCCGCCTGCAGCCGCCTCAGCCGGAGCAGGTGCCGCGCCCAGTGGCGATAGCCATCCACATGGCCGAACATGATGGTCGAGGTGCTGCGCAGCCCCACGCGGTGCGCCGCGGCGAGGGTGTCCAGCCATTGCTGGGTGGTGAGCTTGTCGGTGCAGAGCACCGCGCGCACCTCATCGTCCAGCACCTCCGCCGCGGTGCCGGGCAGCGTGCCGAGCCCGGCCTCCTTCAGCCGCAGCAGGAATGCCGCGACCGGCAGGCCGAGCGTCGCCGCGCCGTGCCGCACCTCCAGCGCCGAGAAGGCGTGGACATGGAGCTCCGGCACCGCCGCTTTCACCGCACGGACAATCGAGAGATAGGTCTCGCCGGAATAATCCGGGTGGATGCCGCCCTGCAGACAGACCTCGGTGGCGCCGCGGGCCCAGGCCTCGCGGGCACGGCGCTGGATTTCGCCGAGGTCGAGCTCATAGGGCCGGCCGCGCAGGTGCTCGGCGCCGCGCCCCTTGGAGAAGGCGCAGAAGCCGCAGCGATAGGAGCAGACATTGGTGTAGTTGATGTTGCGGGTGACGACATAGGAGACCGCCTCCCCCACCCGCTCGCGCCGCAGCGCATCCGCCGCCGCGCAGACCCGGCGGGCCTCGTCGCCCCGCGCCTCGAACAGCGCGATGATGTCGCCTTCATCGAGGCCGCGGCCGGCGAAGGGCCGCTCCAGCAGCCGGTCCAGCGCACGGGCGGGGCCGGCCACGGCGGGAGCTGCAAGGGTGGGCGTGGTG
The DNA here is from genome assembly GCA_964543245.1 of uncultured Starkeya sp. Taxonomy (GTDB): domain Bacteria; phylum Pseudomonadota; class Alphaproteobacteria; order Rhizobiales; family Xanthobacteraceae; genus Ancylobacter. The sequence goes on along the minus strand of CAZIXP010000029.1, from coordinate 31,753 downwards.
CGGGCGGGCGGGGCAAGGGCGGGCGCCGCCGGCCATTCCACCACGGTGCCGTCGGCGCCCTCGCCGACCCGCCAGCCGCTCTCATGGGCAAGGCCGCCGCCATCGGCCCGGCGCAGCACCCGCGGCCGCACCGCCGGCGCCAGCCAGCCCGCCGCCGCGTCGAGATGCGAGGGATAGACCGCAAGGCGCGGCGCCAGCACCTTGCCGGCGCGGGCGCTCGCCTGCGCCAGCGCAGCCAGCGCCGGCCACGGCGCCTCGGGATTCACATGGTCCGGCGTCACCGGCGAGACGCCGCCCCAGTCGTTGATGCCGGCACCGATCAGCGCGGCGAGCCCCTCCGGCTGGAGATTGGGCGGCGCCTGGATCGACATCGCCGGCCCCAGCACCAGCCGCGCCACCGCCACGGTCCAGAGGTGGTCCTCGAGGCTGGGCTCGGCGGCCGCGGCCATCCGCGTACCCGGCTTGGCGCGGAAGTTCTGGATGATGACTTCCTGCACATGGCCATGCCGCTCATGGGCGGCGCGGATCGCCAGCAGCGCCTCGATGCGCTCCCGGCGGGTCTCGCCGATGCCGATCAGCAGGCCGGTGGTGAAGGGCACCCGTGCGCGACCCGCCGCCTCCAGCGTCGCCAGCCGGACCTCCGGCCGCTTGTCGGGCGAGCCGAAATGGGGACCGCCCCGGGCGGAAAGCCGGGCCGCGGTGGTCTCGATCATCAGCCCCTGCGAGGCGGAAACCTCGCGCAGCGCGGCGAGATCGGCCTCCTCCATCACCCCGGCATTGAGGTGGGGCAGCAGGCCGGTCTCCTCCATCACCCGCTTCGCCATGGCGGCGAGATAGCCGAGCGTCGAGGCATGGCCGAGGGCGGCGAGTTCCTCGCGCACCACGGCGTAGCGCCGTTCCGGCTTGTCGCCGAGGGTGAACAGCGCCTCGTCGCAGCCCATGCGGGCGCCGGCGCGGGCGATGTCCAGCACTTCGTCGGGCGTCAGGAAGGCGCGCGCGCCGTGCCGGGGCGGGTGGGCGAAGGTGCAGTAGTGGCAGACGTCGCGGCAGATCTGGGTGAGCGGGATGAACACCTTGCGCGAGACGGTGACGACCTGCCCGAAGCCGGCGTCGCGCAGCCGCGCGGCGGCCTGCGTCAGCGCCGGCATGTCGGACGCGTCGGCAAGAGCCAGCGCCTCGGCCTCCTCCAGCCGGCCGCCGCCGGCCAGCCGGGCGGCGAGGCGCTCCAACGTGCCGTCACCGCCCTGCGCCATGGCTCAGCCCGCCATCATCTCGGGAAGGGTGACGACCGCGATGCCGGCGGCCTCCAGCCCCTCCCGCACCGCCGCCGCGACCGCGATGGCGGTGGGCTCGTCGCCGTGGATGCAGAGCGAATCGAACCGGGTCGGCATGCGCTTGCCGTTCACCGAGATGATCTCGCCATCCTCGATCATGCGGATGGTGCGGGCGATGGCGAGCTGCGGGTCCTTGATCACCGAGCCGGCGATGGTGCGCGACTGCAGGTTGCCGTCGTCGTCATAATGCCGGTCGATGAAGGCCTCGCGCGCCAGCGGCAGGTCCAGCTTCAGCGCGGCCTTCTCCATCTCGGAGTTGGACAGGGCGAGATAATAGAGCGAGGGATCCACCGTGCGGATCGCGCGGCCGATGGCGAGGGCATAGTCGGCGTCGACCGCCGCCATGTTGTTGAGCGCGCCATGCGGCTTCACATGGGTGACCTTCGCCCCGGCATAGGCCGCCATCGCGGCGAGGGCGCCGAGCTGGTAGGCGACGAGATATTCGAGGTCGCCGGCGCTCATGCGGATCTGCCGGCGGCCGAAGCCCCAGATGTCGTTGAAGCCGGGATGTGCGCCGATGGAGACGCCGTTCGCCTGCGCGGCGAGACACACCCGCCGCATCACCGTGGGGTCGCCGGCATGCTGGCCGCAGGCGACATTGACGCTCTTCACGATCTTCAGGATGGCATCGTCGTCGCCGATGTCATAATGGCCGTAGCCCTCGCCCATGTCGGCGTTGATGTTGATGCGCAAGGTCACGGCGCTCTCCGCTGCTTCAGTTCGCCGATATTAACACATTAAACTTGCATGGCTTTCAAGCACAAAGATACTATCCATAGCATCACTTCCCCAAGGGCCGCCCCGCCCGCCCCTGCCCGATGGAGGTTCCGCTGACGGCCCGCCTCGCCGACCTCGCGCGCTTCCTCGCGGTGGGGGACACCGCCTTCGCCATCGAATTCGGCACGCGCATCGACCCGCACGTCAATGCCCGGGTGCATCGCGCCGCCGCGCTTATCGCTGCCGCCCCGCCGCCCGGCGTGACCGAGACCGTGCCGACCTTCCGGTCGCTGCTGGTGCATTACGACCCCCGGCGCGGCAGCGCCGCGGCGATCCAGCAGGCGCTGGCGGGGCTGAACCTCGGCGACGGCGCGGCGGCCGGGCCGGAGCGGGTGTGGGTGCTGCCGACGCTTTATGGCGGTGCGGCCGGGCCGGACCTCGCCGACACCGCCGCCGCGCTCGGCCTGGCGCCGGAAGAGGTGGTCGCGCTGCACGCCGGCGGCACCTACCGCGTCTACATGCAGGGCTTCCTGCCCGGCTTCGCCTATCTCGGCGACCTCGACCCGCGGCTCGACCTGCCCCGCCTCGCCACCCCGCGGGTGCGGGTGCCGCCGGGCTCGGTCGCCATCGCCCAGCGGAGGACGGGGGTCTACCCCATGGAATCGCCGGGCGGCTGGCGGCTGATCGGCAACACCCCGGTGCGCTTCTTCGACGCCGGCCACACGCCGCCGACGCTGTTCAGCCCGGGCGACGGCGTGCGCTTCGCCCCGGTGGAGGCGGCGGAACACGCGGCCATCCGCGCCGCGGTGGCGGCCGGCGCCTATGTGCCCGCCTGCGAGAAGGCGACCGCGCCATGAGCCCGGGCAGCGCCAGCGGCACGCTCCGCCTTCTGCAGCCGGGTCCGCAGACCACGGTGCAGGACCTCGGCCGGTTCGGCTGGCAGGCCTTCGGCGTGTCGAGCTGCGGCGCGCTGGATCCGGTGGCGCTGCGCCTCGCCAACGCCCTTGTCGGCAATGACGATGCCGCCGCCGCGCTGGAATGCCGCCTCGCCGGCCCCGCCTTCGAGGTGACCGGCGGGCCGGCCCGGCTGGCGCTCGCCGGGGCGGAGGCAACCATCGTGGTGGAGGCGGACGGCACCAGCGCCAGCTACCCCGCCTGGCGCGCCTTCGACGCCCCGGCCGGGGCGGTGGTCCGCGTCGGGGCGCTGCGCGGCAGCGGCTGCGCGGTGCTGGCCGTCGCCGGGGGCGTCGCGGTGGCGCCGGTGCTCGGCTCGCGCGCGACCGACCTCAAGGGCGGCTTCGGCGGCCATGAGGGCCGCGCGCTGCGGGCGGGAGACGCGCTCGCCTTTTTTCCTCCGTCCGCCCCCGGCCCCTGCCTCGAACTGCCGGCGCCGCCCTCTCCCGCCTTCGCCGGCACGCTGCGGGTGGTGCCGGGCCCGCAGGGCGAGGCCTTCACGGCGGAGGCGATGGCGACCTTCCTGTCCGCCGCCTATGAGGTGACGCGCGAGGCCGACCGCATGGGCATGCGCCTCGCCGGGCCGCCGCTCGGCTTCGTCGCGGGGGCGGACATCGTGTCGGACGGCATCGCCACCGGCTCGATCCAGGTGCCGGGCTCGGGCCAGCCCATCGTGCTGCTGGTCGACCACCAGACCATCGGCGGCTACGCCAAGATCGCCACGGTGATCTCGGCGGACCTGCCGGCGGCGGGCCGGCTGCTGCCAGGCGCCACGATCCGCTTCGAGGCGGTGAGCGTGGAGGCGGCGGAAGAGGCGCGGCGGGCGCTGGAACGGGAGATCCTCCGGCAGATCGGCACGCTCACCCCGGTGCGGGCGGCGGCGGCGATCGACGTCGCGGCCCTGCTGGCGGGCAACCTCATCTCCGGGGTGGTCAGCGCCTTCGACGATTCTGCGGCAAATCCGGGGCCTGACCGGGTCCGGACGGCCGAATCATAGGATAACGTGATACAGAAGATAGACCTTCTCGTTGATTCCGCCCGTCCGCGGCCCGTCCGTCGGCGGACCGGGGGAGCACTCGCCGGACACGACGCCCGCCATGCCCAAGGACGCCTCGGCCCTCGCCAGCCCGGACTACCGCCGCAGCCCCGTGCCGCGCTACCTGCAGATCGCGGGGGTGATCCGGCGCCGGATCGAGGACGGGGTCTGGCGCCCGAACGAGAAAATCTCGACACTTCAAGAACTTGAAGCGGAGTTCCAGGTGGCCCGCGTCACCGTCCGCCAGGCGGTGGAGGTGCTGCAGGACGAAGGGCTGGTGCGCCGCATCCAGGGCAAGGGCACCTTCGTCTCGGCGCAGGTCGAGGAAAAGCGCTGGCTGAAGCTCGACCTCAAATGGCGCTCGCTGGCCGGCACCATCGGCATGAATGTGCCGCGCTTCCTGCCCGTCACCACGCCGCCGCCGGCCCCGCCGCTGCGGCCGGAGGATGGGCTGCCCGCGCCGGACTACCGCTATTTCGAGAGCGTGCAATCACGGCGCGGCCAGCCCTATTCCTTCGCCCGCGTGCATCTGGCGGAGGAGATCTTCCAGCGCGCCACCGACCGCTTCGGGCGCGAGCCGACCATTGCGGTGGTCGCCAGTCTCGACGGGCTGTCGGTGAAGCGGGCGCGGCAGTCCTTCATCGTCGGCACCGTGGAGCCCCGCATCGCCAATCTGCTGGCCATCGGCATCGGCTTCCCGACGGTGGAGGCGCATCTGGTGGTGGTCGACGCGAACGACGTGGTGATCTATGTCGCCGACATCATCTACCGCGGCGACTGCGTCCAGCTCGACGTCGACCTGCTGCGGGGCGATTAGGCAACCATCTGTTTCAGCTTATCTTTTTTGAGCGTCAGCCGCGCCGGAACAGCCGCCCCAGCCAGTCCTTCGCCATGGCGAGGAGCAGCCGGCCACCGTCGAGCGGGGCCGCGGCGGGCGGGGCGGGCGAACCCGACAGCGCTGCCGCGAGGTTTTCCGCAAAGGCGGCGGTGAGGCGGCCGGCGAGGTCGCGGGCGATGGCGCCGCGGCTCATCTGCGCCAGCGGACCCTGCAGGGCATAGGCGATGTCGACCTCCACCATGGTCGCTGCGCCGGCGGGCTCCAGCCGGTAGGTCAGTTCGGCCTGCACCCGGCTGGCGCTGCGGGAATCCACTCCCTGCCCGCGCAGAATGCCGGTATGGCGAGCGGGATCGGCGGCGATGGTGCCGGCGCCGCGGAAGGCGGCCTGCATCGGCCCCAGCTTCACCGTCATCTCCGCCTCGAAACGGGTGCCGTCGCTGGGCCCGACCAGCCGGGCGCCGGGCAGGCAGGCCACCACCGCCTCCGGCCGCTGGAAGACATCCCACACCGCCTCGACCGCCGCCGGCACCGTGAAACGCTGCTCCAGCCGAACCGGATTATTCAGCGTTTCCAGCGGCTTGATATCGAGCCCCGGCGCCGGCGCGGCCGCCGCCTCAGTGCTGGGCGCCGCCCGCCCGGCGGCGGCAAGCGTGCCCGCCTCGGGCAGCGCCAGGGGCGAGGCATAGGCCGGGGCCGGCACCGGCAGCCCGCGCGTGACCTCCGCCGGCCGGCCGGCGCGGGCGGCGGCGACGGCGCGCACCGCCCGCACGATGCCGACATAGCCGGTGCAGCGGCACAGATTGCCCGCCAGCTCGTGGCGAATGGCCTCCTCATCCGCGCCGGGCCGGCGCAGCACGATGTCGCGCGCCATGATCAGCATGCCCGGCGTGCAGAAGCCGCATTGCAGGCCGTGCTCGGCGGTGAAGGCGGCGCGCAGCTCCGCCGTCACGGCATCCTCGCCAAGCCCTTCCAGCGTCGTGATTTTTGCTCCGTCCAGCATGGCCGGGAAGGCGATGCAGGACCGGGCCGGGGCGCCGTCGATCAGCACCGTGCAGGCGCCGCAGACGCCGTGCTCGCAGCCCAGATGCGTCGCGGTGAGCAGCAGCTCTTCCCGCAGGAAATCGCCGAGATGCTGGCGCGGCGCGACCTCCGCCGCGAGGACGCGGCCATTGACCTCGATGGTGACGCGGTTCATCCGTGGGCGCCTTCCCCTGTGGCGGCCGCCAGCGCCTCGCGCACCACGGTGCGGAACAGCCGGGCCCGTGCCGGGTCCTCGGTGAGGCCGGCGCCGGCGAGCGCGGCCTCGACGGAATCCAGCGTTTGCAAGCCTTCCAGCACGATGTGCCGGGCCTCGGTGGCGCCGATGACGAGGCGCGCGACGCCGCGGGGCGGGTCCAGCAGCACCGCCGCCATGGCCTCGGCGAACTCGCCGACCTTGCGGCAGGACTTGCGATAGCCCCAGCGGGCCTGCGGCGACAGCCGCGGCACGAACACGCCGGCGAGGATTTCGCCCTCCCCCAGCGCGGTCTCGAAGGCCCCGCGCAGGAAGTCGCGCAGCGGCATGTCGCGGTGGCGGCTCGGTGCGGTGAGGTGGACGATGGCGCCGAGCGCGGTCAGCGTGACAGGCCAGTCCGCCGCCGAGTCGGCATGGGCGAGGCTGCCGCCCACCGTGCCGCGGTTGCGCACCGCGCGATAGGCGATGCCATGGGCGATGGCGGGCAGGATTCCCCCCGTCGGGTCGGCCACCGCGCCGTCCTCGATTTCGGCATGGGTGATGCCGGCGCCGTAGAGCACGCCGTCGGGCCGCTCCTCGACCCGGCGCAGCTCCGGCAGGCGGCCGACATCCACCAGCGCCGCCGGCCGGGCGAGGCGCAGGTTCAGCATCGGGCCGAGGCTCTGGCCGCCGGAGACCGGCCGCGCCCCTGCGGCGAGGGCCGGCAGCGCCGCCGCCAGCGTCGCGGGACGGAGATAGTCGAACGCCGCCGCCTTCACGGGGTCGCCTCCGCCGGGGCACCCGCCCGCGCCAGCGCCTCGCGCACCCGGCGCGGGGTCATGGGGCAGGTGGTGATCTCGGCACCGAAGGCGGCGAGGGCGTCGTTGATGGCGTTGCCGATGGCGGCGGGCGGGGCGATGGCGCCGCCCTCGCCGATGCCCTTCTGCCCGAAGCGGGTGTTCGGCGAGGGCGTTTCCATATGGGCGATCCGCACCTGGGGCATCTCGCCGGCGCCGGGCAGCAGGTAGTCCGCCAGGGTGGAGGCGAGCGGCTGGCCGTTGGCGTCGTACACCATCTCCTCATAGAGCGCGGTGCCGATGCCCTGGGCGGTGCCGCCATAGATCTGGCCGTCCACCACCATCGGGTTCAGCAGCACCCCGCCATCCTCGACGATGACGTAGTCGAGGATCTCGACCTCGCCGGTGCCGGGCGCCACCGCCACCACGGCGGCGTGGCTGGCGTAGGAGAAGGTGCCGGTGTCGACCGCCGGGCGGTAGCCGGCGACGAGGTCGAGCCCGTCGGGATTGGCGTCGGCCGGCAGGTTCTGCGGCGCGCGGTAGAAGGTGTGGGCGATCTCGCGCAGGCTCACCGAACCCTGCGGCCCCACCACCCGCGCCGCCTCCAGCCGCACCGCCTCGCGCGGGGCCTGCAGCAGGTGGGCGCCGATTGCCTTCACCCGCTCCGCCATCTGCTCGCAGGCGCTGGCCACCGCGCCGCCCGCCATCACCGCCGAACGCGAGCCCCAGGTGCCGGTGGAATAGGGCGTCAGCGCGGTGTCGCCATGCACCACATTCACCTTGTCCGGGTCGATGCCGAGGATTTCGCAGGCGATCTGCGCCAGCGTGGTCTCCATCGACTGGCCGTGGCTCTGGTTGCCGACGCGGATCTCCAGCGTGCCGTCCGGCGTCAGCCGGGCGCCGCACTGCTCGAAGCCCGGCACCATGGGAATGCCCCAGCCGTGATAGACCGAGGTGCCGTGGGCGCCCTGCTCGCAATAGACGGCGTAGCCGATGCCGATGCGGCGGCCATCGGCCTCGCCGCCGGCCTGGCGGGCGCGCACCGCCGCCTCCCCGATCATCTCCCGCGCCCGGCGCAGGCTCTCGGGATAGTCGCCCATGTCGAAATCCTTGCCGGTGATGGAGCGGAACGGCATCCGCTCCGGGCCGACGAGGTTGCGCAGCCGCACCTCCACCGGGTCGAGCCCCGCCTCCCGCGCCACCGCCTCCACCATGAACTCGATGGCGGTGCAGACGCCGGTGCGGGCGACGCCGCGATAGGGCACGATGGGCGGCTTGTTGGAGCACACCGACAGCGCCCGGCAGCGATAGGCCGGGATGTCGTAGGGCCCCGGCAGGTTCGAGACCACCTGCGCGCCTTCGAGGCAGGCGGAGAAGGGGTAGACCGAATAGGCCCCGGCATCGACATGGGCCAGCGCCTCGAGCCCGAGGAGGCGGCCCTCGGCATCGGCCCAGGCGGTCATCTCGTAGTGGTGCTCGCGGCAGTTGGCGGCGGCGATGAGGTGCTCGCGACGGTCCTCCAGCCATTTGATCGGGCGGTCGAGCTTCAGGGCCGCCCAGGCGCAGCACACCTCCTCCGGCTGCAGCAGGCCCTTCCAGCCGAAGCCGCCGCCGACATCGGGCGCCACCACCCGGACCCGGCGCTCTTCCAGCCCCAGGCATTCGGCGAGGCCGGAACGCACGATGTGCGGCATCTGGGTGGAGGTCCACAGGGTGAGCTGCTCGACATGGCGCTCGTGCAGGGCGACGCAGCCCTTGCCTTCCAGCGGTGCCATGCACTGGCGCGAGGTGCGCACGGTGCGCGTCACCTTCACCGGGGCGGCGTCGAGCGCGGCGCGGCTGGCCTCGAAGTTCTTCTCCGCCTGCGAGACGAGGAACACGTTCTCCGGCCAGTCCTCATGCACCAGCGCGGCGCCGGGGGCGACGGAGCCGAGAATGTCGTGATTGGCCGGCAGCTCTTCGAAGTCGACGGTGATCGCCTCGACCAGGTCTTCCGCCTCGGCGCGGGTGGCGGCCAGCACCATGACGACGGGCTCGCCGGCGAAGCGCACCTTGCCGGCAGCCAGCGAGGGCTGGGCGGAGACCCGGAAGCCGGGCAGGCCGGTCTTGGCCAGGATGTCCTTCACCCCCGCCATATCGGCATGGGTGAAAGCCCGCCCCGCCAGATGCGGGGGAATGTGGATGGCGCGGATGCGGCCATGGGCGATGGGCGAGCGGTAGAACGCCGCCTCGAGCTGGCCTGGAAATCGCATGTCGCCGATGAAGCGGCCGCGGCCTTCCAGCAGCCGGGCGTCCTCCTTGCGCGGCACCGAGGCACCGACGCCGCGGAAGCCGGCTTCACCCTTCAACCTGGTGTCTGCGGCAGACATGGACGCCTCGAACAACCCCTTGTGCGACGCACTATCTTATTAGACTATCATCGATATCAAGCCCTGCGTGCTGATCTTCTCACAAATAGTACCAAGTGCAACCGGCCGGCCGCTTTCCGCCGGCGAGAGTGGAGAGAGCCTGATGAAGTTCGGTGTCGGCCAGCCCTTCCGTCGCGTCGAGGACCTGCGCTTCATCACCGGCAGCGGCCGCTTCACCGACGACCACCATTTCGACGGCGAGGCCCATGGCGTGGTGGTGCGCGCCCCGGTGGCTCATGGCGTGATCCGCCGGCTGGACCTTGCGACGGCGCGGGAGATGCCGGGCGTGCTCGGCGCCTTCGGGCCGGAGGAGCTGGACGCCGACGGCATCGGCCCGCTGCCGGTGGTGGTGGTGCTGGACCATGCCGGCGGCGGGCGCATGCCGACCCCGCCGCGCCCGCTGCTGGCGAAGGGCAAGGTGCGCCATCTCGGCGAGCCGCTCGCCTTCATCGTCGCGGAGACGCTGGCGCAGGCGATCGAGGCCGCCGAGGCGGTGGAGCTGGAGATCGAGGAACTGCCGGTGGCGGTGGACGCCGCCGCCGCCCTCGCCGCGGGCGCGCCGCAGCTCTTCGAAGAGGCGCCGGGCAATCTCGCGCTGCATTTCACCCTCGGCGACCTCGATGCGGCGGAGGCCGCGCTCGCCGCCTCCCACCGCGTGGTCGAGCTGGAGCTGGTCAATAACCGCATCGTGGTCGCCTCGATGGAGCCGCGCAACGCCATCGGCCTTTATGACGGGGAGGCCGACCGCTTCACCCTCGTCACCGGCTCGCAGGGCAGCCACATGATCCGCGGCTGGCTGTTCCAGCCGCTGTTCGGCCTGCCGGAGGAGAAGCTGCGGGTCATCACCCCCGATGTCGGCGGCGGCTTCGGCATGAAGGCGGTGCCCTATCCCGAGCAGGGGCTGGTGCTCTACGCCGCCCGCAAGCTCGGCCGCCCGGTGCGCTGGCAGTCCTCCCGCTCCGAGGCCTTCCTCTCCGACACCCAGGGCCGCGACAATCTCTCGACGGCCCGGCTCGGTCTCGACGCCGAGGGCCGCTTCACCGCGCTGAAGGTGGAGACGCTGGCGAGCGCCGGCGGCGCGCTCTCGGCCTTCGGCATCTATTGCCCGACGCTCTCCGGCCCGCCCATGGCGCCGGGCGTCTACCGCATCCCGAAGGTCGCCACCGACGTGCGGGTGGCCTACACCAACAACGCCCCGATCGACGCCTATCGCGGCGCCGGCCGGCCGGAGGCGGCCTATCTCATCGAGCGGCTGGTGGACAAGGCGGCGCGCGAGGCCGGCATCGCCCCCGACGCGCTGCGCGCGCTCAACATGATCGCCCCGGAGGACATGCCCCACACCACCGACACCGGCGTCACCTATGATTCCGGCGACTTCGCCGCGGTGATGCGGGCCGGGCTCGAGGCCGCGGACTGGGCCGGCTTCCCCGCCCGGCGGGAGCGCGGCGACGGCAAGCTGCGCGGCATCGGCCTCGCCTATTACATCGAGCGCACCGGCGTGCCGGGCAAGGAAGGCGCGGTGGTGGAGATCGGCGCGGACGGGCGCATCCTGCTCCACATCGGCACCCAGTCCACCGGCCAGGGCCACGAGACCACCTATGTGCAGATGCTGGCCGAGCAGCTCGGCGTCGAGCCCGAGCTGATCACGGTGAAAAGCGGCGACACCGACCAGCCGCTGCCCTCCGCCGGCGGCACGGTCGCCTCGCGCACCATGGTGCATGGCGGCGGGGCGCTGAAGCTCGCCGGCGAGGCGGTGATCGGCAAGGGCCGGGCGGCGGCGGCCGAGGCGCTGGAGGCGCCGGAGGCGGCCATCCGCTTCGACGACGGCGCCTTCCGCGCCGAAGGCACCAACCGCTCCATCGGCCTCATCGACCTCGCCGCCCGCACCGGCGGCCTCACCGGGGTCGGCGATTTCGAGCAGATGATGGGCACCTTCCCCAATGGCGCCCATGTCTGCGAGGTCGCGGTCGACCCGGAGACCGGGCGCATCGCGGTGGAGCGCTACACCGTGGTCGACGATTTCGGCCGGGTGCTGAACCCGCTGGTGCTGGCGGGGCAGATCCATGGCGGCATCGCCCAGGGGCTCGGCCAGGCCATGACCGAGAACACGGTGTACGACCCCGACACCGGGCAGATGCTCTCCGGCTCCTTCATGGATTACGGCCTGCCGCGCGCCGACGACCTGCCCTTCTTCAGCGTCGGCACCCAGAACGTGCCCTGCACCACCAACCCGCTCGGCATCAAGGGCGCGGGCGAGGCCGGCGCCATCGGCGCGCCGCCCGCCTTCGTCAACGCGGTGGTGGACGCGCTGGCGCCGCTGGGCATCGCCCATCTCGACATGCCGCTGACCCCCGCCCGGGTGTGGGAGGCGATCGAGGCCGCCCGCGCCACCGGCTGAGGCGCGGCGGGCAGGCGCGGGGCAAGGAGTGGGGCAGGCGCGGGGCGACGGCCCCCGCGCACTCCGGCGCGGCTGCTCAGCCGGCTATTTCAGCGGCCGGCAGGCCTTGCCGCCCTGCGGGCGGGCGACGAAATAGGACTGGCAGGCGACCAGCTGGTTGTCCTTGGCGAGCACGAGGATCGGGTCGTTCAGCATGCCGGGGGAAACGCCCACCACGCGGTATCCCTGGTCCAGCAGGTCCTGAATCTCGCCCGCCGCCGCCCCGCCCACCGTGGCCAGCAGCACCCCCGCCGCCAGAACCGCCCGCCGCATCGCCATGACCCGCTCTCCCGACCTCCGCGTCCCGCACCGTGCCGGACGCGCTCCCGAGCGTTGATGTTATGCCATTCCGCCCGCAAAACCGCGCCGCCCTTCCGCGGGACGTGCCGGCGTGGCAGCGGCTTCGTGCGACAATGCCGCTCAGGGTTGCGCCTTCGAGCGGCGTTGCCGCTCAGGTCACCCCTTCGAGCGGCGTTGCCGCTCACGGCAGCGGCGCCAGCGTGCCCTCCACCGGCCACCAGCCATCCGCCCGGCGCTCGAACTGCGGGCCGGCAAAGACCGCGCGGACCGGCGGCACCACGCCCGCCAGTGGCGCGCCATCCGGCGGTGCGTCACTGCCCGCGGCCAGCGCCGCCTCCCAGCGGCGGGTCTGCTTCATCGCCACCACCACCCCGGCGAGAACGATTCCGAGCCGGCTCAGCAGCTGGATCGCGGCCAGCGCGGTCGCACCGGTGGAGATGGCGTCGTCCACCACCACCACGCGGCGACCCTCCAGCAGCGGCAGCAGGTTGGGGTCGATCCGCAGCCTTTTGCCGGGCTCGGGCGAGGTGAGGGAAGCGACCGGCTCGGAGAGGTCGTCGCGGTACCAGAACTTGCGGGAATAGCCGAGCGGGACATAGCGCGGCTGGCCCAGCCGCTCCGCCACCGCGGCGGCGAAGGCGAGGCCCAGCGTCGGCAGGCCCACCACCCGCTCCGCGCCGAGGCCGCGGGCGAGATCGGCCATGTGCCCCGCCAGCGCCGCCACCACCGCGTGCGAGGCCTGGTTGGCGATGAGGGAGGCCACCGCCAGTTCCCCCGGCGGCACCGCGCGCAGCGGCAGCACCAGCACCCGCCCGTCCGGCAGCCGCACGGGGTAGCCGAAACGGTGCGGCGGCGCGGCGGCGAACCGCGCCGGCACCTCCGGGTGCAGCTCCTGCCAGTAGCCCAGCGTCGGCTCGGTGAAGTGGTCGGTCAAATCACGCGCACCTTGCCGAATTTTCCGTCCCACGATGCACATATAGGGTTTGACTTAGGCCGGGCAGCCTGTGGCAGTAGGATTGTAATAAAGATGCGAATTTTCCTGAGCTTTTTGCTTTATAAAATCACATTCCGCTTTCGTTGGCGCGGTGACGAAATCATAGCGGATTTCAGTGACCGATGCCCACTGCTCGGGAGTCAGCGAGAATGTCGTCGCGAGATGACGTTCTATTGTACCGCGAAAGGCCGGGTCCGACATTGTCTGATCGAAACGATGAACCCACAGAGGCTGCCCATTCGAAATCACCTGCACGACGAGACCGACGCGTGCAGACCCCCTCCACTTCCGCGAGTTGGAGAACAGCGCATGGGCAGACGCCTTGCCGTCCGGCTGCACGAGAACCCAACCATAGCCGTAGAGCTTCCTGGCGAAAGAATGGCTTTTCTCGGCCCGCCCCGGCGTGCCGTACGGGATCGTCAAGGCAGCGGCCGAGGTGGCCATGAGTGCGAGAAATAGGCTGCCGACGAGAACGGATTTCATCAGATCCTCCTGTCCTAAGGGGGTCTCCCATAGCGTTAGGATGATACCGACAATTGTGAAAACTCAGATTCACATGCATGTGACCTAAGGTTGCATAAATAAGAATGCAACTTAGAACCCTTTTGCATCCGCAGCTCTTTGGCTCCGCTCCCCGCTCACAAAACCCCGGCCGCCATCTGCCCGGCCATGAACTCGGCCTGGCGCATGGCGAGCGCGACGATGGTGAGCGTGGGGTTGGCGGCGCCGCCGGAGGCGAAGTTGGAGCCGTCGGCGATGAACAGGTTCGGCACCTCGAAGGCGCGGCCATAGCCGTCCACCACGCCGTCCTCCGCCTTCTGCGCCATGCGGCAGGAGCCGAGATTGTGGCTGGCGGGGTAGGAGGGCGCCTCGATGGAGCGCTTCGCCCCCGCCGCCTTGTGGATGGCGGTCAGGCTCTTGTAGCCGTGGCTGCGCATCTTCAGGTCGTTGGGGTGGTCGTCATAGTGGATGTTGGCGACGGGCACGCCATAGGCGTCCAGCTCCCCGGTCAGCGTCACCCGATTGTCGGCCTGGGGCATGTCCTCGCCGGTCATGAAGATGCCGGCCATGTTGCGGTACTGCTCGATGACCGAGACGAAGTCGCGGCCCCACCAGCCGGGGTCGAGGAAGGCGGCGGTGGTGGGCAGGCCCATCGAGTTCAACTCGATGAGGTAGCCGCCGGCGAAGCCGCGGGAGGGATCGTGGCGGACATAGTCGGTCACCAGCCCGGCCATCAGCTCGCCGCGGTGCATGTTCACCGGCTTGTCGAAGATCGACCACACCGTCTGCACGATGTGGCGCATGTAGTGGCGCCCGACATGGCCCCAGCCATTAGCGAGCCCGTTGGGGAAGCGGGCGCTGGCGGAGTGCAGCAGCAGGCGCGGCGTCTCCACGCAGTTGCCCGCCAGCACCACGGCGCGGGCCTTCTGCCGGTGGGTGGTGCCGGCGGCGTCGACATAGAGCACCGCGCTGGCCTTGCCGGCGGCGTCGTGCTCGATCCGCACCGCCCGGCTCTCCGGCCGCAGCTCCAGCTTGCCGGTGGCGAGGCCGCGCGGAATCTCGACATTCAGCGTCGACCAGCGCGAGCCCACCTTGTCGCCGGTGATGGTGAAGCCGTCCTGGAGGGTGGCGGGGCGGCCGTCATAGGGAATCGAGTTGATGGCGTGCCGGCCGGTGGAGACGGTGAGCCCCAGCGCGGTCGCGCCCGCGCGCATCACCTTGTAATTGTTGTTCGGCGGCAGCGGCGGCAGGCCGTTGGTGCCGGTGACGCCCATCTTCGCCTCGGCGCGCTCGTACCACGGCTCGATCTCGGCCAGCGTCAGCGGCCAGTCGATCAGGGTGGTGCCGGGAATGTCGCCATAGACGGTGCGGGCGCGGAAATCATCCTCGATGAAGCGGTAGCAGCAGGCCGACCAGTGCACCGAGGTGCCGCCCACCACCTTGCAGTGCCAGCTCGGCGCGGTGGGGTGGTCCTTCGCCACCCGCCAGCTTCCCGAGGCGGTGCGCTTGTCGAGCCAGGACAGCATCTCGTAGCCGCCCCATTCATCATTGACGAAATCCTCGGCGGTGAGGTGCTTGCCGGCTTCGAGCAGCACCACCTCCACCCCGCGCTGGGCGAGTTCGTTGGCGAGCGTGCCGCCGCCCGCGCCGGAGCCGATGATGACGACGACGCCGTCGTCGTCGAGTTGGTAGCGTGCCATGTCGGTGGTCCTGAAGAAGGCGTGCGCCTGAAGGGTCGCGGAGGAGGGAAGGGCGGTCAGACGGCGGGCGCCGCCGGCTCGGGCAGCCAGTCGAGATCGTCGAAGCCGCGGTTGACATAGCCGCCGAGATGGACTGCGGCGCCCTCATAACCGAACGCCTCCCACACCTCGATATCGTCGTAGAGGTAGCGGACTGTGGAGCGCTGCACCAGCCGGAAGGCCGTGCTCGCCTCCACCCGCTTCAGCACCTGCACCCGGAAGCCTTCGGAAAGCTCGGTGAAGGGCAGCGGCATGGCGCCGTCGACCAGGTCCACGAACTCGGCAAAACCCTGCGCCACCAGCGGCGAGGCCGCTGCCATGCGGTCCAGCTGGGCGACCACGCGGCGATAGACCCGCTCGGGCAGCCCGTCATGGGGATAGAGCGTGCGCGCCGCGACCAGCAGGGTCTCGGCGACGCCGGGCGAGAACACCCCGAGCGCGCCCGCCCAGTCCGGCCCCTCCGGCAGGGCGATCGGCGGGGGCATCTTCGGGTCCTTGTGGGCGATGGGTGCGGACATGGGGGTCTCCTCAGGCGCCGGCGGGCAGCTGCTCGCCCGGCGGCAGCCAGGCATTGATGGCGGCGGAATTGGTTACGAGATCGGCGGCGTGGCTCGCCTGTGCCCGCGCCTCGGCCATCATGAGGCGCTGGTAGCTCGGCTGGAAGTGCGGGATGACGTGGCGGGCGAAGAGCTCGTAATGGCGCAGCGTCGCCTCGCGGTTCGCCCAGTCATGGGCGAGCATGAGGATGCAGCCGAAATCGCCCGCCCGCGCCGCCAGCCGCTTGAGGAAGGCGACCGCGTCGTCGGGCGTGCCGATCACGCCGATGCCGCCCTCGTTCATCCAGGCGATCCGCTCCTCGAAGCTCTCGCCCTGCGCGGTGATCGCCGGCATGGCGATGGTCTTCTGGGTGTAGTCGCAGAAATGATCGAAGCCGTGGCGCAGATCGGCGATGGCCTGCTCGCGGGTCTCGGCCACATGGACGTTCACCACGAGGCGCCAGCGCGCGGGGTCCGGCACATGGCCGTGGGCGCGGGCCTCTTCGGCGTAGACATCCCAGTGCAGCGGCGGGGCGGGCAGGCCCTCCCGCGGCGAGATGACCCCGGTGGAGAGCAGGCCGAGCCCGTGGCGCCCGGCGATGCGGGGCCCGGCCTCCGAGCGGGTGGCGGCGACGCAGATGTCGAACAGCGGGTCGCTGTGCGGGGCGAGCTGGCAGAAGGCCTCGTTCAGCGTGTAGCGCGCCGTCTTCACGCTCACCGGCTCGGTGCTGGTGAGCAGCTTCATCAGCACGCCGAGATCATGGTCGAGCGCGGGGCGCAGCTCGCGCGGGTCGAGCCCGAACATGGTCGCGTCGCTGGGCAGCCCGCCGGGGCCGAAGCCGGCCATGAAGCGCCCGCGCAGCAGATGGTCCATCAGGATCATCCGCTCGGCGACGTGGTAGGGGTTGTGATAGGGCAGCGGCACGATGCCGGTGCCGAGCCGGATGGTGCGGGTCAGCGCCGCCGCATGGGCGAGGAAGATCATCGGGTCGGCGATGATCTCGCTGCCCGCCGAATGATGCTCGCCGACCCAGGCCTCGTCATAGCCCAGCGCGTCGATCCACTGGATGGTCTCCAGATTGCGCTGGAGCGAGGTGGTGATGTTCTGCGTCGGCGGCGAATTCCACGGCGGCATGAAGATGCCGAAGCGCGTCCTGCCCATGGCCAGACCTCAGCGTGCGGGGAGGAAGCGGCGGGGCAGCACGCAGTGGATGCCCTTGTTGAGGTCCACCGTCTGGGTCACCCGCAGATCGGCGGCGAGCGAGCACAGCGTGTAGGCATCCTGCGGCGACAGGCCGGAGCGCTCGACGATGAGCGCGATCATGTCGCGCAGGGCGATGCGGGCGGCATCGTCGAGATCCTCGTCGAAGCCCATGGTGATGAGGCTGTCCTCCCGCTCCGCCCGCGGCGTGGTCAGCTTCATGTCCTTGCGCAGGTGGAACTCGAAGGTGCCGGTGAGCGCGGTCTCCAGCGCGGTGAGGCACACCTCGCCGTCGCCCTGCACGCCGTGGCCGTCGCCCACCGAGAAGTTCGCCCCCGGCACGAAGACCGGGAAGAACAGGGTGGCGCCGACGCCGAGTTCCTTGTTGTCCATGTTGCCGCCATGCACCCGCGGCTGGGTGGAGGAGAGCCGGCCCCATTGCGGTGCCGGGGCGACGCCGAGATTGCCGAAGAAGGGGTTCAGCGGCAGCTCCTGGCCCCAGGGCAGAAGCGCGACGTTACGGGCGAGGTCGAGCGGGATGTGGAGCCGGCGCAGCTGCGGGAAATCGTCCGGCAGCGTGCCCCAGAACGGCATCTGGATGTTCCAGCCCCAGTCGGAGCGGAAGGCGATGTCGAGGAGGCGCACCTCCAGCACGTCGCCCGGCTCGGCGCCCTCGATCGCGATCGGCCCGGTGAGGAGGTGCGGGCCGGGGCCGCGGAAGCTGCTGGCGAAGACGTCCGGCTGCTCGGGCAGGATGGCGAGCCCGCTGGCGGGATCGGGCATGTCCTCCGGCTCGCCGGAGAGGGTGTCGATGACCACCCGGTCGCCGGAGCAGATGGTGAGCACCGGCGGGACGGCGGCGTCCCACAGGCCCCACTGCACATTGCCGGGGGTAGAGGGCAGGTAATGCTCGGCCATGGGATTGTCCTTTCCGCTCAGCCCTTCACCGCACCCAGGGTGAGGCCGCGCACGATGTGCCGCTGCAGCACGAACACCACCGCCAGCACCGGCAGCAGCGCGGTCATGCCGACCACCGCCATCTCGCCCCAGCGCACGCCCTGCGAGGTGATGAGCTTCGGGATGGAGACCGGCAGGGTCTGCACCGCCTTGCCGCCGAGCATGAAGGCGAAGAGGAACTCGTTCCACGCGAAGATGAAGCACAGCACGGCGGTGGCGACGATGCCGTTGCGCAGCAGCGGGAACACCACCCGGCGGAACACCTGCGCCCGCGACCAGCCCTCCAGCGCCGCCGCCTCCTCCAGCTCCACCGGCAGGTCCCGGCAGAAGGAACGCAGCACCCAGATGTAGAACGACAGGTTGAAGGTCATGTAGGCCAGCGTCAGGCCGAGGAAGGTGTCGAGCAGGTTCAGCCGGGCGAAGATGAAGTAGAACGGGATGACGAGGCACACCGGCGGCGCCATCCGCGTGCCGAGGATGAAGAGGAACATGTCGTCCTTCAGCTTCATCTCGAAACGGGCGAAGGCATAGGCGGCCGGGGTGCCGATCACCACCACCAGCGCGGTGGACAGGGTGCAGAGCACGAAGGAGGTGAGCAGGCTCCAGTGGAAGCCCTGCGCCAGCACATAGTCGAAATGCTCGAGCGTCGGGGTGAAGAGCCACGCCGTCGGGCGGGCGAACATCGCCTCGTTCGGCTTCACCATCATGCTCGCCATCCAGAAGATGGGGAACAGCACGACGGCGGCATAGACCACGGTGACGCCGGTCCAGAGCAGGCCACGCGAGCCCTGCGGGCGGGCGGATTCCTCGGCCATGGGATTCTCCCTTTCCTCAGAAGGCGTTCAGGGCTCAGAAGGCGTTCAGGCGCTTCTTGGCGATCTGGTAGAACACGTTGCAGAAGGCGAAGAAGGCGAGCCAAACCAGCACCGCCAGCGCCGAGGCCTCGCCGATGTTCCAGAACTCGAAGGTCATCTTGTTCGCGAGGATGGACGGCGTCTCGGTGGAGGTGCCGGGGCCGCCGCCGGTGAGGATGTAGACGGTGTCGAACACCTTGAAGGCATCGATGAAGCGCAGCAGCCCGATCACCACCAGCAGCGGGGTGAGCATGGGCAGGGTGATGTGGAAGAACATCTGCAGCGGGTTGGCCCCGTCCACCGCCGCCGCCCGATAGGGCCCCAGCGGCAGCGCCTGCAGGCCGGCGAAGAAGGCCAGCATCATGAAGGGCGTCCACTGCCAGATGTCGACGAAGATCAGGGCGTAGAGCGCGAGGTCGGGCGAGGCGAACACCGAGGTGCCCTCGATGAGATGGAAGCGCTCCAGCACGTTGTAGGACAGGAAGCCCCACGAGCCCGCCAGCATGATCTTCCACAGCAGGCCGACCACGATCGGCGCCATCATGGTGGGCATGAACAGCAGCGGGATCAGCACCGCGCGGCCCCGCACGTTCTGGTTCAGCACCAGCGCGCCGGCGAGCCCCAGCATGAACTCGATCGGCACCGCGATGAACACGAAGGTCGCCGCGACCCCGATCGAGTTCCAGAACCGGGCGTCGCCGAGCAGCTGGGCGTAATTGTCGAAGCCGATGAAATCGGTCACCCGGCCGAACTTGGCGGCGTGGAACGACAGGTACACCGTGTAGATGAAGGGGATCAGCGAGACCACGGTGAGCGTGATCATCGAGGGCGCGATCAGCAGATAGGGGTACCAGAACCGTTCGCGCGGCAGGGCGCGGGCCGGGCCGCCCGATGCCATCGTCTCGCCTGCGCTCGCCATGGTCGGCTCCTTCAACGGATGACAGGGAAGAGGAACGGAGGGCCCCCACGTCGGGGGGCTGGGCAGAGGCCCTCCGTCCAGAGCACGCGCCGGTCCGGCGGCAGGACCGCCGGGCCGGGAGACGCGTTCTCCATCTCGATGGGAGGGCGATTCACCGCCCCGGCCGCATCGGCCGGCGCGGATCGCACTCCCGGGCACGCGCCGGTCCGGCGGCAGGGCCGCCGGGCCGGGAGACGCGTTCTCCATCTCGATGGGAGGGCGATTCACCGCCCCGGCCGCATCGGCCGGCGCGGATCGCACTCCCGGGCACGGGGAAGACAGGCCCCGGCACGGCTCAGGGGAAGGCCGCCGCCGGGGCCGCGCGGTCAGGGCCACATGGCGGCCGCGACCGGTCCGGGGCCGGGCCGCTGCGATCGCCGATCGCACCGTCCCGGCAGGCAGGTATTCACGGCAGGCGAGCGCTCACAGAAGGCATTTGGTGCACAGCTTCAGCATCTCGGTCTGGCCCATCTTGGCGCCCTGCTCCGGCGTGATCTTGCCGAGGCCGACTTCCTGCGCGATGCCGCTCATCACGTCGTAGATCTCGTAGAACTTCGGCATCTTGGGCTTGGCCACCGCGACGTCGAGGGTCGACTGCATGGCGGCGTAGAGGCTCTGGTTGGCCGCGCCCGCGATCGCCGGCAGCGCCCAGGAGGAGGAACGGATCGGCACGCCGCCCTCGCCCATGGTGATGAGCTTGTCCTGCTGCTTCTTGTCGGCCAGCCACTCCAGGAAGATGAAGGTGGCTTCCGGGTTCTTGCTGGCGGCGTTGATCACCGTCACCGAGGGCTCGGCGCCGGCGTAGCGCTTGGTGGTGCCGGCCTTCACCGGGATCGGGCCGTAGACGAACTTGCCGGCGTAGGGCGACACGCCCTTCTTGTCGACGCCGAGCACGAAGTCCGACCAGGCGATGGACTGGGCGGCGATGCCGTTGCCCATCACGGTGGGCACGTCGACCAGCGAATATTCCGCGATGCCGGGCGGGGCGAAGGTCCACAGCTCGTGCCACATCTTCAGCGCGGCAACGGTCTGGGGGGTGTCGAAGTTCGGCTTGCCGTCGGCGTCGATCAGGTCGCCGCCATAGTTCTTGATGAAGTTCTCCCACAGGGTGGGGAAGGTGGAGCCGCCCTTGATGCCTTCCAGCACGATTCCGTAGAAGTCGCTCTCCAGCGGCTTGCCGGCCAGCATCGCGCCCTTCTTGCGGGTGAAGAACTCGGCGATGTCGCGCATCTGCTCGATGGTGGCCGCCGGGGCGAGGTCATAGCCGTATTTCGCCTTGAAGGCGGCCTTCTCGCCGGGGTCGCCCAGCAGGTCGGCGCGGGCCCAGTAGACCTGGTTGTAGTTCCAGTTGATGAAGGAATACTGCTTGCCGCCGGTGAAGGCGGCGGTCTTGAACGGCTGCTGGATGAAATCCGAGGTGTCGAGGTTCGGATTCGCCAGCTTCGGGTTGGCGACGAGGTCGTCGAGCGGGCGGATCACGCCGGCCGAGATCATCGGGCCGAGCTGGAAGCCGTGCAGCATCACCGCGTCGTAATAGCCGCGGCCGGACAGCATGTCGGCCTGGCCCTTGTTGATCACCTCGAAGTGGTTCAGCAGCTCCCACTCCACCTTGATCCCGGTCTCCTTCTCGAAGTCCGGCACGATCTTGGAGAGCGTCTCCTGAAGCGGCGTGATCTCGTCGAGCACGCGGATCGTCACGCCCTTATAGGGCTTGGCCGCCTCCGCGTAGAAGCTCGTGTCGTCGGCGCGCACGCTGGCCGCGCCCCACACGGTCGAAGCCGCCATGGCGGCGGCAAGGCACCATCTCATCGTCATTCGAGTTCCCCTTCGTTCTTTTTTCAGCCGCGGCACGCCAAAGGCACGTCTCGGTCCCCTCAGGCGGCGGGCAGTGCCCGCCCGGTGGGGCCGTCGAACAGGATCAGCCCGTCGGCCGGCAGTTCCAGCCCGACCGGGGCGCCGATGCCCTCCGCCGTTCCCGCCCCGGCGACATCGCCGAGGCCGGAGGCGAGGCTCATCGTGGTCTTGGCCTTCACCAGCAGCGCGCCGAGGTCGAGGGTGACGATGGCGTGCTTGCCGAAGGGCTCGTTGGAATAGATTTCCGCCCGCGCGGCGCCGGCGGCGTCCGGCGGCACCAAAGTGAGCGCGTCCGGCCGCACCCCCAGCACCACCTCGCCGCCCCTGGCCCGGCGGGCGGCGGCGGCGAGCGCGGGCGGCAAGGCGAGCCGCAGCTCGCGCCGGGTGAAGAACAGCGCGTCGCCCTCCTGCGCCAGCGCGCCCGGCACCAGATTCATCGGCGGGTCGCCCAGCAGCTTCGCCACCCGGGTCGAGACCGGGCTGAGCCAGATCTGCTCGGGCGTGCCGACCTGCTCGATGCGCCCCTCGGCGATGACCGCGACGCGGTCGCCGACCGAGAGCGCCTCCATGCCGTCCGGCGTCGACCAGATGGCGGGGGCGGGCTGGGCCGAGAGCCGGCGGCGGATTTCGCCGCGCAGCTTGTGGCGCAGCTTGGCGTCGAGATGGGAGATCGGCTCGTCCAGCAGGAACAGCGCGGGGGCCTGCACCAGCGTGCGGGCGAGGGCGGCGCGCTGCTTCTGCCCGCCCGACAGGGCGCCCGGCAGGCGGGCGTCGAGATGGCGGATCTCCAGCAGCTCCAGCACCTCGTCCACCCGCTGATCGGCGGCGGCAGGGTCGAGCCGGCCGGCACCGACGCCCGCCGCGTTCGGCGCCTGAAGCGGGGAGAGCGCGTTCTGGCGCACCGTGAGGTGGGGATAGAGCGCGTAGGATTCGAACAGGAAGGCCACCGCCCGCTGGCCTGCCGGCACGCCGGCGAGGTCGCGCCCGCCGAGCCGCACCGCGCCCTCGTCCGGTCGCTCCAGCCCGGCGAGGATGCGGCACAGCGTGGTCTTGCCGGCGCCGGACGGCCCGGTGAGGGCGAGGATCTCGCCCGGCGCCACCTCGAGGCCGATCTCTTCCAGCACCCGGCGGGCGGCGCCCTTCGCCCCGCCTTTGCCGACGGCGAAGCTCTTGCCGACCCCTTCGATGGACAGCGCGCCGGGGCGGGCGGGAGAATAGGCAGCGGGCGCGTTCATGCCGGCACCTCCAGATTGCGCCCGGATTGCGCGTCGAACACGAGGAGGCGCTCGACCTGAAGGTCGAGCCCCACCGGGTCGCCCGCCCGCCAGCGCGAGGGGCCGGCGATCTCGGTGACGAAGACGTCGCCCGCCCCGCCATCGGCGGAGAGCTGCACGGTCAGCACATCGGCGTCGCCGCGTGGCTCGCGATAGGTCACGGTGCCGCGCACCGCCTCGGCCGGGCCGGGGGCGCGCAGGCCGATATGCTCCGGCCGGATGCCGACCACCACGGCCGCGCCGGCCCGCGCGGCCAGCAGCGCGGCGCGGCGCGCGTCGAGGCCGACATGCCAGCCGCGCCCGGCCAGCTCGCCCCCGGCGCCGGCCTGCGCCGGCATCAGGTTCATCGGCGGCTCGCCGATGAAGTTGGCGACGAAGAGATTCGCCGGCCGCTCATAAAGCTCCTGCGGCGCGGCGACCTGCTGCAGCACGCCGTGATTCATCACCGCCACCCGGTCGGCCATGGCGATGGCCTCGGTCTGGTCGTGGGTGACGAGGATGGAGGTGACCTGCCGCAGCTTCTGCAGGCGCTTGATCTCGGCGCGGAGCTGCACCTTCTGGTCGGCGTCGAGATGGGAGAGCGGCTCGTCGAACAGGATGACCTCGGGGTCGCGCACCAGCGCCCGGCCGATCGCCACCCGCTGCTGCGCGCCGCCGGAAAGGCCCTTCACATGGCTGTCGGCCATGGCGCGCAGGCCGAGCAGCGTCAGCACCTCGCCGACCCGCTCCGCCGCCGGCTGGCCGGTGACGCCGCGCACCTTCAGCGGGAAGGCGACGTTCTCCCACACCGTCATCTGGGGGTAGAGCGCGTAGTCCTCGAACACCATGGCGATGTTGCGCTCGCCCGGCGCGAGGCGGGACACCGGCCGCTGGCCGAACCAGATCTCGCCCGAGGAGACGCTCTCGATGCCGGCCGCCATCTTCAGCGTGGTGCTCTTGCCGCAGCCGGACGGGCCGAGCAGCGCCAGCATCTCGCCGGCGGCGCAGGCGAGGTCGAGCTGCTTGACGGCATCCACGTCGCCGTAGCGTTTGGATACCGAGGCAAAGGCGATTGAAGACATACGGCCCTCCGAAGGCTATGTCGATGAATGATCCAAGTTCTGTGCCAAAGTGTGCTGGTGTTTAGACACACCGGAAACGCCGCCCTTCCGGGCACCGCCGCGGTGGCCCAATGCTCAAGAATTCAGCCGTCCGGGTGGGTGTGCCGCGTTTATGAGCGGCACCCCGCTTCCCCAGCGTTCACGCGACCCTGCGGGCGATGGCGTCGAGCAGCCCGGCCAGTTCGTCCGGCGCCGAGAGGAAGGGCGAATGGTCGCCCTCCAGCGTGAACACCGCCTCGCACGGGGTGCGCGCGGTCATGGCGCGCTGATAGGCCAGCGACACCGCGTTGTCGCGGGTGCCCTCGATGTAGAAGCGCCGCACCGCGCCGAACCGCGCCTCGGTGAGGCTGAGCGCGTCGCGATAGACCTTCATCCGCTGCGGGGTCAGCCGTGCGGCGGCGAAGGCGGCATCGGCGGGGGTGCAGGTGTTGTAGAACACCGCACCGGCCGCGGCGGCGGGAAAGGTCGCGGTCTCCCCGTCGGCGGCGACATGCATGTTTGCCAGCACGAGATCCTCCACCCCGAGATGGGCGTGCTCGGCGAGGAAGCCGACCAGCGTCTCGCCGGAGCGGAACAGCAGCCCGTTGAGATAGACCGTGGCGGCGAGGCGGTGCGGCAGCTTCTCGCTCACCTCAGCGCTGACGATGCCGCCCATGCTGTGGCCGACCAGCACGACCTTGCCGGGCAGCGCCTCGATCACCTCGCCCACCCGCGCGGCATAGCCGGCGAGATCGGCCGAGTCCGGCGGGGCGCGGTCGTCGCTGCTGGCCGGGAGATTGGGAGCCGACACCGCGTGGCCCAGCGCCTCAAGCCGGGGCACCAGCTTCTGCCAGCACCAGTTGCCGTGAAACGAGCCGTGGACGAGGACGAAATGGGCCATGAGCAGGACTCCCTGGGGGTTCGGAGCGAGGAGCGGCACGGCGGCGGGGCGAGACGGCACGGCGGTGGCGGCGATCCGTGGCGCAGGTCCCACGGCGCAGGTCCTGCGGCGCAGGCCCCGGCCCGCCGCCCCGGGGCAAGTCCGTTCAGCCCGGGCGCGGCAGCAGCGCGGCTTCCTCCGCCAGCAGCCGCCGGGTGCGGTGGGTGGCGGGAAGGCCGGCGAGCCGGGCGAGATCGGCGGGAAGATCGACGTCGAAGGCGATGCCCGGCAGCTCCGCGACGGCGTGGAGGCGGGGCACGATGCCGGCCCGCGCCGTGGCGGCACAATGGCGCGCGAAGCTCAGCGGCCCGAAGGCGAAGCGCAGCAGCGTCGGCGGTGAAACCAGCAGCGCGCAGGTGCCCTCCCCGTCATGGGCGGGAACGAGGCTCACCGCCGGCGCGCCGGCATGGGCGGCGAGCAGCCGGGCGATGTCCGCCGGCGTCACCGCGGGAATGTCGCCCGGCACCACCAGCACGCCGGCCGCGCCGCGCGCCGCCCGCTCGGCGGCGGCCTGCCGCAGCGCCGCATTGAGCCCGCGGGCCTGCGGCTCGGCGATGACATGGGCGCCCAGCGCCTGCGCCAGCGCCGCCGCCTCGCCATCGGCGGTGACGACCGCGACGCCGGCCAGCCCGCGCACCTCGGCCAGCGCGCCCAGCACGTCGCCCAGCATGGCGCGGGCGAGCCGGGCCCGCAGCGCCGGGGGCAGCGCCGGGGCGAGCCGCCGCTTGGCCGCGGCGAAGGGCTTCACCGGCACCACCGCCCAGAGGCCGGAGGTGCCGGGTGCTGCCCCGCCGGGGCCGGCCGCGCTCATGCCGGGCGACCCGCCAGCGCGAGGACCACGCCCGCCAGCGCCATCTTGTCGGCGAGGCTGCGCATCAGCGTCGGGGCGGCGTGGACCGCCATGCCCTCCGGCGCCGCGACGCCGGCATCGGCCTCGTCCACCACGAGGATGTCGACCAGCCCGGCATAATGGGCGGCGACGGTGGCCGCGGCCGGCTCCAGCCCCAGTTCGCGCATCATCTTCGCGGTCGGCCCCTTCACCGCCTGCCCGGCGATGATGGGCGAGACCGCCACCACCGGCACCCGGCGGTGCTCCAGCGCGGCGCGGATGCCCGGCACGGCGAGGATGGGATCGATCGAGAGATAGGGATTGGACGGGCACAGCACGATCGCCGCCAGCGCCGGGTCGGCAAGGGCCGCGGCGACGGCCGGCGCCGGGCGCGCCGCGGCGCCCCCGGCAAAGTCGAGGGCCTCCACCGCCGGCTCGCAGCGGCGGCCGACGAAATAGGGCTGGAAGTCCAGCCAGCCTTCCTCCCGGGTCTTCACCCGGGTGCGGACGGGGTCGTCGCTCATCGGCAGGATGGCGGAGGCGATGCCGAGCCGGGCGCGGAACCGCTCGGTCACCTCCGACAGCGTCAGCCCCTGCGCCAGCAGCCGGGTGCGCTCGACATGGGTGGCGAGGTCGCCGTCGCCGAGCAGGAACCAGTCCTCCCCGCCCAGCGCCTTCAGCGCCGCCATGAAGGTCCAGCTCTCCTCGCGCCGGCCCCAGCCCTTCACCGGGTCGTCGAGCCCGGCGAGCGTGTAGAGCAGGGTGTCGACATCCGGCGAGACGTGCAGGCCGAGATGGACGAAGTCGTCGCCGGTATTGGCGAGGATGGAGAGCGCGCCGGGCGGCAGCACCCGGTCCAGCCCCAGCGCCAGCTTGGCGCCGCCAATGCCGCCGGACAGGGCGAGGATGCGGAAGGGTTCGCTCATCGGAACAGGTCCTCATGCTCGGGCCGCACCAGATCGCGCGCGGCGCCGTGCGGGGCGGTGGGGGCGAGGCCGCGCAGCACGACGACCGGGCGGCCCTCGTCGCCCTGCCCCATCACCAGCGAGGCGGCGGCGGCGATCTCGTCGGCATGGCCGATCATCGTGACCTGGAGCGGGCGGCCGAACAGGTCCGGCTCGCCGCGGCGGTCGACCAGCGCGGCAAGGCCGGCCGCGCCCACCGCAATGCCCATGGTGCCGCGCCGCCAGGCCCGGCCGAAGCTGTCATTGATGACGACGCCCAGATCGACTCCGGCCCGCGCGGCGAGGGTGGCGCGCAGCCGGGCGGCGCTGGCGTCGGGGTCGGCCGGCAGCAGCAGCGCCAGCTCCCGCCCGTCCGCCTCGACGTTCGAGCGGTCGATGCCGGCATTGGCCATGATGAAACCGAGCCGGTGCTCGACAATGAGCACGCCCGGCCGCGCCCGCACCACGCGGCGGCTCTCCCCCAGCACCAGCTCGACGAAGCGCGGGTCCTTCTGCACCACGGCGGCCAGCTCGCGCGCGGCGGCGGAGGGGACGACGTCGGCGAGGTCGACCAGCCGGCCCTCGGCCTTGGAGACGATCTTCTGCGCCAGCACCACCACGTCGCCGGCGGCCGGGGCGCGGCCGGCGCGGGCATAGCCCGCCAGCACCAGCGCGGCGAGATCTTCGCACGGCCGCACCAGCGGCACGCCGGGGAGGGCGAAGAGATCGAGGGTCTGGGCGCCGAAGGTCACACCACCGCTCCTGAAACCGCTGCCGGAACCGCGCCGCCCGCCGGCTCAGCCATAGGCGGCGCGCAGCCGCGGCAGCACCTCGGTCGAATAGAGCCGCAGGAACCGCTCCTGGTCGGCACCTGGAGCATGGAACACCAGATGGCGGAAGCCCAGCGCGACATAGGCGCCGATCTTCTCGACATGCTCGTCGGGGTCGGTGGAGACGATCCAGCGTTTCGCGGTGCGCTCGGCCGGCAGCGCGTCGGCGAGCCGCTCCATCTCCAGCGGGTCCTCCACGCTCATCTTCTCCTCGGGGGAGAGCGCCAGCGCCGCCCACAGCCGGGTGTCCTCGCGGGCGCGGGCGAGATCGGTGTCGAAGGAGACCTTCATCTCGATCATGCGGTCATAGCCGGCGCCATCGCGGCCGGCGGCGGCCAGCCCTTCCGCCACGTTCGGCAGCAGCGTCTCGGCGTAGAGCTCGCGACCCTTGCCGGAGGTGCAGATGAAGCCGTCGCCGGCGCGGCCGGCATATTTGGCGATCATCGGTCCTGCGCCGGCTATGTAGATCGGCACCGGCTGGTCCGGCCGGTCATAGATGGTGGCGCCCTCGGTGCGGTAATACTCCCCCTCGAAGGTCACCCGCTCCTCGCTCCAGAGCTGGCGGATGAGGCGGACCGCCTCGCGCAGCCGGGCGAAGCGCTCCTTCATCTCCGGCCAGGGCGCGCCGGTGGCCGGCACCTCGTTGAGGGATTCGCCGGTGCCGACGCCGAGGATGACCCGGCCCGGGAACATCTGGCCGAGCGTGCCGAAGGCCTGCGCCACCATGGCGGGGTGATGGCGGAAGGTGGGGGTGAGCACGCTGGTGCCCATGACGATGCGCGAGGTGGAGGCGCCGAGCGCGCCGAGCCAGGCCAGCGCCGCCGGCGCATGCCCGCCGGTGTGGCGCCAGGGCTGGAAATGATCGCTCACGAACACCGAGTCGAAGCCGGCCCGCTCTGCCGCAACTGCGAAATCCAGCAGGCGGCGGGCGTCGAACTGTTCCGCAGATGCTTTGTAGCCCAGCCTCAGCACGTCCCATCCTCCACCACCGGTTCCGACGGGGTTGAAGATAGAATGATATGGATGGTCAGCACAATATGCAGAAATATTCCGCTATCTCAATATTTTGAAGAGAGAGGCGCTTTGCCGCCCGCGCACCCTGCCCCAAGAACGGGCGGCCGCCCCGCTGCCGCCGCGCTTTTGCCGCACTGCACATAATCGAAAGCCTAAAACTTTCGTTTGAACCTCTTGCAAGCGCGATTATGACGTTTTAGGCTCCATATGAACATAAAAACGAAAGCCATCCTGACCAAAGGGATGGTGCCTACGGGAGATGCACGTGAACGCACGTACGCTCGACGCCATGTATGACGTCGCCATCATCGGCGGTGGCGTGAACGGCTGCGGCATCGCCCGCGACGCCGCCGGGCGCGGCGCCTCGGTGGTGCTGCTGGAGCAGGGCGATTTCGCCGGGGCGACCTCCTCGGCCTCCACCAAGCTCATCCATGGCGGGCTGCGCTACCTCGAGCACTACGAGTTCCGGCTCGTGCGCGAGGCGCTGATGGAGCGCGAGGTGCTGTGGAAGATCGCTCCCCACATCATCTGGCCGCTGCGCTTCATCCTGCCGCACCATGCCGGGCTGCGGCCGGCCTGGCTGCTGCGACTCGGCCTGTTCATCTACGACCATCTCGGTGGCCGCAAGCTGCTGCCGGCCACCCGCACGCTGGACCTGCGCCGCGACGTCGCCGGCCAGCCGCTGCGGGCGGACTACACCCGCGCCTTCGAATATTCCGACTGCTGGGTGGAAGATAGCCGGCTCGTCGTCCTCAACGCGCTGGACGCCGCCGAGCGCGGCGCCGATGTGCGCCCCCGCACCCGCGTCGTCTCCGCCGAGCGGCGGGCGGCGGAGGGCCCGGTGCCGACGCACTGGCGGCTGGAGGTCGAGCACGCCGAGGACGGGACGCGCGAGAGCGTCGCCGCCCGGGTGCTGGTGAATGCCGCCGGCCCGTGGGTGCACGAGGTGCTGGCCCGCGTGGTGCGTGCCAATTCCCCCGCCTCGGTCCGGCTGGTGCAGGGCAGCCACATCGTGGTGCCGAAGCTCTACGACCACGACCGCGCCTACATCTTCCAGAATGCGGACGGCCGCATCATCTTCTCCGTGCCCTATGAGCGCGACTTCACCCTGATCGGCACCACCGACCGCGACTACAAGGACGCGCCGCACGAGGTGAAGGCCAGCGCCGAGGAGATCGCCTATCTCTGCGCGGCGGCCAGCGAATATTTCAGGAAGCCGATCGTCCCCGCCGACGTGGTGTGGACCTATTCCGGCGTGCGCCCGCTCTATGACGACGGCGCCTCCAAGGCGCAGGAAGCCACCCGCGACTATGTGCTGGAGATGGACGAGCCGGAGGGCATGGCGCCCCTGCTCTCGGTCTTCGGCGGCAAGATCACCACCTATCGCCGGCTCGCCGAGCACGCCGTGCAGAAGCTGAAGAACGCGCTGCCGGGCGGCGACAAGCCCTCCTGGACCGGCACGGCGCCGCTGCCCGGCGGGGATTTCGACGTGCGCGACGTACCGCGCGTCATCGCCCAGGTGCTGCGCGCCCATCCCTGGCTCGACCCGAAGCTCGCCCACCGCCTGGTGCTGGCCTACGGCACCCGCACCCTGCGGCTGCTCGACGGCGCCCGCGGCCCGCGCGACCTGGGCGAGACCTTTGGAGCGGATCTCACCGAGGCCGAGGTGCGCTATCTCATTCGTGAGGAATGGGCGCGCACCGGCGCGGACATACTCTGGCGGCGCTCCAAGCTCGGGCTCCGCTTCAGCACGGAACAAGCCGCCCGGCTGGACGCCTATGTGCGTGCCGCCGTGGAAGGCGGGCCGGCCCGCTTCGCGGACCGGAACACGCTGGCGGCGGGAGGAAACGCGTCATGAGCCTCGTTCTCGAAAAGGTCCGCCGCGAGATCGCCGGGCAGGTCCATATCCGCGACGTCTCGCTGGAGCTCCAGCGCGGCAGCCTGAACGTGCTGCTCGGCGCCACGCTCGCCGGCAAGACCTCGCTGATGCGGCTGATGGCCGGGCTCGACGTGCCCACCTCCGGCCGGGTGCTGGTGGAAGGGCGTGACGTCACCGGCCTGCCGGTGAAGAAGCGCTCGGTCGCGATGGTCTACCAGCAGTTCATCAACTACCCCGCCTTGACGGTGTACGAGAACATCGCCTCGCCGCTGCGGGTGCAGGGCCTGCCCAGGGCAGAGATCGAGAGCCGGGTGGCCGAAGCGGCGCGGCTGATGCGGCTGGAGCCCTATCTGCAGCGCCGGCCGCTGGAGATGTCGGGCGGCCAGCAGCAGCGCTGCGCCATCGCCCGGGCGCTGGTGAAGCGCGCCGACCTCGTGCTGCTCGACGAGCCGCTGGCCAATCTCGACTACAAGCTGCGCGAGGAACTGCGCGAGGAGCTGCCGCGCATCTTCGCCTCGACCGGCGCGGTGTTCGTCTACGCCACCACCGAGCCGACCGAGGCGCTGCTGCTGGGCGGCAACACCGCGACCCTGCTGGCAGGCGCGCTCACCCAGTTCGGCCCGACCCCGGACGTCTACCGCCACCCGCTCGACCTCGACACCGCGCGGGTGTTCTCCGATCCCCCGCTCAACACGCTGCAGGTGGAGAAGGCCGGCGGGCAGGTGAAGCTTGCCACCGGCGGAACGGTGCCGGTGGCCGGCGTGTTCGAGAGCGTGCCGGACGGCACCTACACGGTCGGCGTGCGCGCCCACCATCTCGATCTCGCCAAGCCCGGCAGCCCGGTGCCCCCCGGCACGCTGAACCTCGACGCCGTGGTCTCGGTGTCGGAGATCACCGGCTCGGAAAGCTTCGTCCATGTCGATATCGGCGCCAGCCGGCTCACCGCGCTGCTGACCGGCGTGCGCCGGCTGGAGCCGGGTGCCGCGGTGTCGGTCCACATCGACCCCCTGCACATCCTGCTGTTCGACACGAAGGGCCGCCGCGCGGGCCGCCAGCTCGATCTCGCGGCCTGAGGAGAGCACGATGGCCAGCATCACCCTCGACCACCTCGCCCACGCCTATCGCCCGAACCCGACCAGCCCGAAGGACTATGCGCTGAAGCGCATCGACCATGTCTGGCAGCAGGGCGGCGCCTATGCGCTGCTCGGGCCTTCCGGCTGCGGCAAGACCACGCTGCTCAACATCATCTCCGGCCTCGTCATCCCGACCGAAGGCCGCATCCTGTTCGACGGCCGCGACGTCACCCGGCTGCCGACCGAGGCGCGCAACATCGCCC